>CAVCDR010000021.1:0-28487 GCA_963601025.1 Agathobacter sp.
GTCTACTACTAATGCTTATAACAATGCCTATAAGGCTTACACTAATGCCGTATCTTTAAGAGAAGAAGCTCAAAAGGTTTACGAACAAAAGACTGAAAAAGCCAGTGAAACTGCTAAGGCATATAAGGAAGCTAGTGATAAGCTAGATACTACTACTTCAGATTTAGAAGAAGCAATTACTACTAGAGATGAAGCTAAGAAGGCTTATGAATCTGCTTTAAAGGAGTTAGCTAATGCCAAGGCTGAACTAGATAAATATTCAGAAGAATCTGTTAAGTCATTTAAGGATGCTCTAGCTATTGCTACTGTTAATCTAGAAGTAGCTAAATCTAATAAAGAAAAAGCAGATAAGGTATTAGAAGAAGCTCTAGCTAAACAAAAGACAGCTAATGAAGCTTTAACTCTTGCGCAAACTAAACTTAACAATGCTAAATCTACATTAAAGTCTTTAGAAGATGCTAGAAACAATACTTCATCTTCAACTATTAATGAAGTAATAGAACGAGCTAAAGAATCTAACTCTTCTGTAGTTATTACTGTTAATAAGTCTACTAATACTATTAGTGATGTAAAGGTTGATACTAATACATCTACTGAAAAGGTAGAAGATAAGACTGAAACTGATACTACAACTGTTATAACAGATCAAACTGTAATCGATACAGGTAAAGATGATGTTACTAATACTAAATCAAGTAATAATATAGCCGGTATTATAGTAGGTGCTACTGCTGGTACTGGTGTAGTAGGCTATGGTATCTATGCTGCTTTAATAAGAAAGAGAGGTGAATAAGATAAGACATTAATATACTTCTTAAATTTAACTTAAAATGTTTAACTTTTGGGGAAATCGCATAAAAAAACATAGATTTCCCCAAAAGTTACATATATAGTATAGGTATTAATGGGGAAATCTATAATTATGGTTATAATTTGAGGAAAGCTTATGGATAAGATTATTGGTAGAGAAGTAGAAAAGAAGATAATAACTGATTGTTTAAAAAGTGATAAGTCTAAATTTCTTGTTGTATATGGTAGAAGAAGAATTGGTAATAATGTAAAGCTTTACATTATGGTAAAACTTATCTAATTTTGTGATGAATGAAACCTCCACCTTGGTTAGGGCTAGTTAAAATAATAGCCCTTTCGCACTGTGCAATAAAAAGTAACGAATTATACTTTGCAACTTCTTTACTTTTACATATACTAAAAGAAAGAAAGGGGTGTTATATATGTCGCAAGTAGTTAATGTAAACTTCAAGCTAGACGCAGATGTAAAAAAGAATATGGAAGAGGTCTGTTCTGAATTGGGTCTTTCAATGAGCGCGGCGTTTACGGTGTTTGCTAAAAAAGTAGGCAGAGAAAAGCGTATTCCTTTTGAAGTATCGGTAGATCCATTTTATTCCGAAAGTAATATCCGCTATTTGGAAAATATTGCGCGCGATATTAAAGAAGGCAAAGCTCATTTTGCAGAGCATGATTTGATTGAGGTGGATTAATGAGACTGCTATGGGAAGATAGAGCGTGGAGCGATTATCTTTATTGGCAAAGACAGGACAAGAAAACGTTGAAAAGAATTAATGGACTTATTAAAAATATTCAAAGAAACGCTTTTGAGGGTATTGGCAAGCCCGAACCACTAAAGAAAAATTTAAGCGGTATGTGGAGTAGGCGTATTGATGACGCCAACAGAATTGTCTACTATAAGAAAGACGAGATAATCTATATTGTTTCGTGCAAAGGACATTATGAAGATTGATTGGGGCAACCACTCTTTTACTTTGGTATTTAAATACATACAAATTAAGCTAAAAGACGCTGAGACAGTATGATGTAAAGAGGCCGAAGCGCCTTTTATGCTTATTAATGTATCAATCGCAAATCACTCTTTTGTTTAGATTGAAAACTAGCCGGTCAAGATTTATCGTATACATGGTCAAAATATGTCGTTATAAGCTTTAAAAGATAGTTTTGATAATCAATATGAAATTTTAAATAATGAAAAATATGAATCTTGGATTGCGGAATCCTATAAGGAAACACTTATTAATTTTGTGGTAGAGGAAACTTCTGCCTTAGCTAGGGCTAGCTAAAACAATAAGTCTTTATTGTCTTTTAGATACCCGTTTATAGCTTTCTTATACGCTATTGATAATAGCTCATCTTCTACATAAATGGTCTTATTTTTATCGTTTAGTTCTATAACTGGTTCTATCGTTTTAATAGATAGTTCTTTTTTGTAGTAGGAATTAAAGAATTTAAGCATATGTGCTTGAATTTTGTTATTTTCTAGTAACAGATAGTTAAATGGTATAAAGCTTGATTCTTTTTTAAAGAAAGAATCAGAAACATTCAAGACTTCCCTTATTAATTGAATATTTGAAAAAGAAGCACTATATAATTTGTTGTTATTTTTTTCATACGAATTAAGGGTATTAACACTTATATTTGTCATAACTGATAATTGATTTACTGTGATATTTCTAAGTTTTCTTAATGCCTTTAATATACTGTATTTTAAAATATATTCTTTAAAGTAATCTATTGTTTGAATATCATTTGTTTCATGATTTACTTCAAATAGGTCTAACATTTGTTTTAAGGGGCATAATAAAACAATTGTTTTAAGTGGTATATTTAGGTTTAATGACAATGTAATATACATCTTGCTTGCCCATATTAACTCTGATATTTGGGTGTTATTTGTATAGATGCTATTTGTTTTATATAGTTTGTATACAAATTCCTCGTATGAGTATGACAAGAATTCTTTGGTCTTGTTTTCTTCTAGAAAATCAAATAAATCATTTTCAACAATGATATTAGATATAGAATCAATACTTATCTTGTTGTTGGTGAATAGCTTGTTTATATAGTCGGAGAACTTATCTTTTAACTCAATAATATCTACTTGTTCCATGTTTATTTCCTTAAAATATCTCTTATAAAAGTATTGTTTATGCTGTCTTCGTTTTTTAAAAGATGATACTGTTTATTTGTTTCTTTTCTAAAAAGTTCATATTCATTTGTAGCTTTTACTTCCTCATAATGTTTTAAAGTAATATGTTTAAATGAGTTTTCACTAATTAATACATATTGCTTGCCAAGATTTCCAAGTTTCATCGCTTTTGAAAGTGATTCGATTGATAGATCATCTACTACAAAGTCTCTTGAATATTGAAAGTATGAATCATCGGCTCTATAGCCAACAATCATGTCGTATTTTGATATATCAAATGAATATTTGTTATTTAAAGCGTCTATTGTGGTTTTGTATTTATCTATCTCAAATCTAGAGAATCGATGGGAAATTAATATTGTAATCCATTTCAAAATGCTATCCTCACTTTGATCATCAAGATATAGAATGTTTAGTTTATCCATTGCAACCTCATATTCCATTAGATAACCATCTTTAGGATTTTTACTAGCCCAAAGTCTAGCGATTTCCTTGTCATCACTCATATAAAAGCCTAATCCATAATCATTACTAGGGTTCCCGTAATTGTATTTTGGCTTTAAGATAATTTGATCTGATCCATGATATAACTTCATACCTATATTTTAATATATTTGGTATTTTAATACCAATAAATTATTAAAATCTGTATTAATTATGCGAAATATTGGTATTAAAATACCAATAATATTTGAAATGTAATTTAAATAGTTTAATAAACCAATATTAAATATAACCGGGTATAACTTTATTGAAATGGAGAAAATTATGAAAAAGAATAAGGGATTATATATTACAGTTATTATTTTAGAATCATTATTGGTTGTTACGTTAAGTGCTTTCTTATACATTAAATGGTATAAACCATATAAGGAAGAAAAAGATTTAAGAGATAGCATAAATAATATTTCTTCTAAAGATGTTGATAATATCATTTCTAATTTAAAAAATAATGAAGAAATAACTGTTCCTGTTATAAACAACGATTTAATAAATAATACTAATTGGGTTAATTATGGTGACAATAATGTTATTGCGTTTAAGGATGGCTATTTTGTATGGTATACAGATTCCAATTTAACCAGTGATAATGCGATGATTGGGCAGTTTTCTTATTATGAAGGAAAAGATGCCTTTAATTTAATTGAATCTAGCATGAATGTGCAAATGGATAAAACCGACAATGATAGCGTTTTAATATTAAATATCATTTCCTATAAAAAGGATGGTGAAGAAACATTAGATAGTGCACATACAAAATACTTATTTGGCTATCGTAAAGATAAACTAATGAGTTATGTTGATATCTTAACTCTTGATAATTATTCTTTCTTAGAGTGTGAATGATATCGCTTTCAAATTGGGTATAATAGAAGAAAAAGAAAGGGACTGTTATGAAGTATTTTACTTTTATTGGAACAGGCAATCCAAACACAACTAATAATAATGGAGGATATGATGAAACATCATATTGTTTTGTTGATGGTGATACTGTTGTTAAGACATCTTTTGTGCAAAAGGCGATAGTTGAAAAATTTAAAGATGAAATCAGTGAAATCTATATTTTCGCCACTGAGCAAGCTAAAGAAAAAAATGGTGATGCGATAGTTAATTGCTTACAAGGAAATAATATAAAATTTATTGATATTGATAAGAATATTAGCTTTGAAGAGTTTTCTGCTCAGCTGTTATCAAGAATTAATACCAACGATGAAATCATCATTGATATAACACATAGTTTTAGACATATTCCAATGAAGCTTTTGTTTGCGCTTGACTATATCGAAAAAGCTAAGGATGTAAATATATTACATCTATATTACGGTAGACTTGATGGTACAAATGGTTTAATTGAAGATATTGCTAAGGACTATCGTATGCGTAAGATTGCTGATTTATTAAGTCAATTTGATCGTACTTTAATAATTAAGGCTGAAGATGTTAAGAGATATATTAACGATGATGATGAAATAATCTCTGATTTGATGATGGCACTTGCTGATTTTAATAAAGTTACTGAACTTTGTAGATTCGACGATTGTTTTACAACGATCGATAGAATTTTAAAAACATGTAGGTACATAAATAGCAATCCAACAAACTATCAAATGATAGTTCCATTTGTTAAGAAAATTAGAGTTATTTTCCAAAGCATTTCTGCTAATAATGAAATATATAACAAAATTGCCTTTATTAAGATTTTGTTAGAACATAGTCGCTATCAGGTTGCGATTACTTTTACTGATCAATTATTAAGGGAAGAACTAATAAGATATACTTTTTATCCTGCAAAATTTGATTGCGATGTTTATGTTCTTTCGCAAACTATTTTGGCTAAGTCTGGCTTAAAATATGGCAATAATAACAATTGTGCAAAGACTTTTGAAAAATACCCAAATAAGCTAGACTCGCTTACGCAAATTTCTAAAAATTACAGAAAGATGACAAACCACTTTTATAATGATCTTAGAAATCGTATAAATCATGGAGACAAGATAAATAAAACAGAAGAAGATATTAAGGCCATTTGCGGTGGCGTTTTAACTTTTGTTCAATCACTAGAAAGGAAACTTAATAATACTAAATAATATGAAGAGTGAATTATTGGAAAAAGAAGTTCTTGCGATGTATGACGTAAGAGGTATTCAAGATTATGTCTTTAAGACTAATAAGGTTAAGGAAATAATCGGTGGCAGCATCATCATTGATGATATTATTTTGGGTGGTTTAAGGGAGTATGCAAAAGATAAGGATGCCAGTTTGTATCTTACAAATTGGAAGAATGATAGTGCAGATGCCTTTATAAAAGATGGCTCAAATGTGTTAATGCAGGTAATGTTTATCGGTGGTGGTAATGCTTACGTACTATATAGAAGTGGTAAGCTTTGTAAAGAAGTCAATCAATTTTTAGGTAAGCATGTTTTAGAGAAGACCTATTCTTTAAATCTAGCGGTTGCGGTTGTAGAGAAGACTGTTTCTTATAAAAATGACTATAATGCAATCAATATTGAAATGCGTAGAGTAAAGGCTTGTATGCCAAGTGTGGCACCTATTGGAGCTTTTCCATTTATGAATGCCGATAGTATTACAGGCTATCCAATCAGCAAATATAATGGTGACTTTTTATGTACTGAGTCTTACTTAAAGACTAGAGCTAGTGAAAAGGATGAAGCAGGTGTAAAGATACTAGATGAGCTTGTTCCTAAAAAAGGTGATAATAGTACTCTTGCCTTAGTTCATATGGATGGTAATAGTTTGGGGAAGCGCATTATGAAGGTAATGAGCGGTGTTGAGGATTATCCTAACGCTATTAAGATAATGCGTAGGTTGTCTAGTGGCATTGATGATACTTTTAAGAAAACTTTTAATTTGATGACTGAGAAGTTGAATAAATTAAGTAAAAAAGATTGGTATCGTAAGATTGTTTTAGCTGGTGATGATATTACTTTTATTTGTAATGGAAAGATGGCCTTAAAGGCAGTAGAGTGTTTCTTAAAAGAGCTTAATAAACAAAATGCAGACTTTATTGGAAATGGGGAAATTCTTACAGCTTGTGCCGGTATTGCCTATTGTAATTCACACTTCCCATTTTCTGATGCCTATAAGACAGCTGAAGCTTGTTTAGACAATGCTAAGGATGTGGCTAAACAAAAGAATCATAGTTTAAATAATGGCCAACTTATTGGTAATTTTGTTGATTTCCAATTGTGTTCAAATGTTAATTCAGCTGATTTAGATAACTATCGTGATAAACATTATATGGTTGATGGCAAGAGCTTTATTGCTAGACCATACTATATTGATGTAGAAAATGATAAGGGCTTAAATAAAGTGAATAAGGATTGTTCATTTAATTTATTTGAAGAAGTTAGTGATAGTCTTAGTAATCTTCCTAGAAATGTTTCAAAGGAAATTAGGGGAACTATTCCTCTTGGCGATAATGAGATTGAAAAAGAGATCAATTTCTTATTAAGTAGAGGTTATGATTTTACAGATTTAAAAGATAATAAGGGAATCTATTATGATGCCCTTGAGTTACTTGATTTAAGATTGGAGACTAGCCATGAAGATTAAAATTGAATTATTGAGTGATTTATGTAGTTATTCTGGGGAAACATACAATACGATAGTTGATAGTGATGTTGTGCATGATGAATATGGCTTACCATATATTCCTGCCAAAAGAATAAAGGGTTGTATAAGAGAGGCTGCTTTAGAGTTAAGAGATCTTGGTTTAATTGATCATTATGATGAAATATTTGGTGATAAGGGCAATAAAGAATCTTGTTTTACTCTTTCAAATGCCTATTTAGAAAATCGTAATGGTTTGGTTAAGGCTATTAATAATTTTAAGAAAAAGAGCGTTGTAGAGCCTACTAAGATACTTGAAGAATTTACTTATACTAGAACACAAACAAGAGTTGATTATAAGACAGGTGTAGCCTTAGACAATTCACTTAGAACTATTAGAGTTGTAAGAAAGGGCTTGGTTTTTTATGCTTCTTTAAACTTTAGAAATAGTGCCTATTTAGAAGAATTTAAGAAAGCTGTTTCAATTGTTAAACATATAGGTGTATCTCGAACTAGAGGGCTTGGTTTAGTTAGGCTTAGTGTGATTGAAAATAATGAAGATAAGGTTAACCATGTACAATTTAATGAAGTATATGATAAGAATGTTATTTCTTACACTATTCATTTAAAGTCAAAGATGATTTGTAAGTCTCCTTTAGGTAATCAAGGAAGAAGTGAAGATTATATTGCAGGAAGTAAAGTGCTTGGTTTAATTGCTAGTAGTTTAGGTAAAGATGGTTATAGTGAGATAGCTAATAAGATTGTAGTTTCTAATGCGTATATTACTAGTGATAATAAGAGATGTTTGCCTGGTAAGGTTTCTTTACAGAAGGTAAAGGATCAAAAGTATGTTGATGGCAAGATGGAAGTTGTGGACATGCTTTACTTTACAAGTAAGAATGATGATAAACAAAGAAGTCCATTAAATGCTGCTTATATGAGTAAGGATAATGTTGTTAGAAGTGTTGATAAAGAGATTACTTATCATCATCAAAGACCTGATGATAAATCGATTGGTAGAGCTACTGGAAGTGATGGCGCTTTCTATCAACTTGGTAGTATAAGTGAAGGCCAAACTTTTAAAGGCTTTATATATTGTGATAAGGATGTTGCCTTAAAGATTAAAGATAGCCTATCTAAATTGGGTGAAGTTAGAATGGGCTATGGTCGTAATAGTGAATTTGGTAGTGTTGATTTTACTTTAGATAGTAATTTAAAAGTAAATGATACAAAAGAGACTGTTCATGATTGTGATTTGCTTCTTGTTTCGGATGCCATCCTTTATAACAAGCAGGGTATGCTTGTGGCTGATATAAAGGCTTTAGAAGAATATTTAAGACAATATTATGGTGTTGATGATATTGAAATTAGCTTGCCTTTCTTAAAATATAGTACGATTGGTGGTTTTAATGTTACTTGGGGTAGAAGAAAACAAACTTTTAATGCTTTAGGAAAGGGTAGTGTTGTAAGAGTTCATTCTAATAAAGGCTTTAATGAAGCTTATGGCGTATCTAATTTTATTGGTGAGAGAGTTTCTGAAGGCTATGGTGAATTTGTATTAGATAGAATCAAAGATACTGATTTAGTTACTGTATATAAGAAGGATGATGTTTCTAATGATGATGATTCCATTGAAGATAAGAAGATAATCAATAACTTATTAGTTAGAGAATGTAAGAAGAATATTGATGAAAGTATTAGGGATATTGTGGCTACTATCAAGATGAAGGATGAAGATTTAAATCCAGCTTTATCTAAGATTAGGCTTGCATACCGAGACAAAAATACTTATGAGGAAATGCATAAGGAACTAAGTGATCTTGAGAGTTCTAATAAGGATAAATGCTTAAAGTTAATGAAACTTGTTACTTTGGATATTGTGGATGATGCCATAAGAAAAACTAAGGGTCTTGATCAAAACTTTAAGTGGGATGCTAGTGATAGTGAAAAGTTTAAGTACTTATATTATGTTTATATAAGCGAATTAAAGAATAAGATGAAGATTGATACGAAGGAGAGTAACAATGACTAATAGCGTAATTAAGAAAATAGTTTATAAGCTTGATATTAAGTTTGTTTCTCCAATTAATCTTAGTAGTGGCAAAGAGGGTATGACTGATAATGATTTATTAGTTGATTTTGATGGTGTGCCTTTTATTCCTGGTACTAGTATTGCGGGTGCTTTTAGAAACTATTTTGATGATAATAGCTTATTTGGTTTTAGCGATGATGATGACAATGGCAAGATGAGTTCTTTGTTTATTTCGGATCTAACTTTCAATAAGACAAATAAGGATATTAGAGATGGTGTAGCACTTGATGATAATAAGATTACTAAAAAGGGTGCTAAGTTTGATTTTGAAATAATTGGTGCTAATGCATCTGGTTATTTCTTTATTGAGCTTACAATTAGAGAAAATGATGATGAAGATAGCTTAAGGGGTGTTTTGTGTGATGCTGTTTCAGGTATTAAGAAACATGAAATTAGACTTGGTTCTAATAAGACTAGAGGCTATGGCATCATTGATTTAGCTAAAGTATCATGTAAAGAATTTAATAAGCATAATTATCTTGAGTATGCGAAAGCTTTTGAAGTTGAGTCTTATGAAAGCTTAAGTGACATTAAAGACAGCTTTGATAGCGATTATTCAAATATGGTTAAGATTAGTGTGCCACTTAAGTTAGATGGTGGTATTTCCATTAGAAAGTATTCTGTTAGAAAGAATGAACCAGACTTTGAACAACTTACAGATAATGGTTATCCAGTTATTCCGGGTACTAGTATGGCTGGTGCTTTAAGACATAGAGTTAAGGACATTTTAAGAAGTTTAAAGAATAATGAATTAGACTTGGATGAAAATAGACTAATTGATGAAATGTTTGGTTTTGTTAATGAGAAGAGTAAGAAGGCGCATAGTTCAAATGTTGTGATTGATGAGGTAGCTATTCATAATAGTAGACCACTAGTTATCACTAGAACTGGTGTATCTAGATTTGAAAGTAGTGCTAAAGATGGTGCTTTATATAAGGAAAAGACTTATGTTGAGGGTGATTTTAATTTAAACATTTATATTAAGGACCAAAAGGATTGGATTATGGGTATCTTGTTGTTGGCTATTAAGGATTTACAAAATGGTTATTTGGCTGTTGGTGGTCAAACTTCTATTGGTAGAGGTATTTTTAAGGCTAATGGTCCAATTTTGATTGATGGTAAAGAGAATAAGGAAGATGAATATATTGCATGTTCTATAAAGAACTATAAGGAGTCACATGTTACTAGATAATGCACCGGATAAGGGCACAATGTATGCCTTGTATGTAGATAGAGTTGTTTTTAAGGCTTATAGTAAGGATGAATTATTAAATGATTTATATCTTGAGGATAAGTTATTAGAGCTTCATTTGTTTGATGAGAGTAAAGAGTATCGTTATATTAATGCCCGAAATGATTCAATTGAGACTGTAGTTAGTGATGATTTTAATCATGATGATGTCTATGTTGAGAAGATTTATGTTCAAGCTAAGGTTGATGAGGAAACTAGCAAGGATAGTAAGTGTATTGAGGTAGTTAATTATATTAAATATGATGAGAATGATTTGCTTAATATTTGTAATTATCGTTTAAAGGAGATGGGCAATGAATAGTAGTTTTGTAAATCCATATAATTTTATTAAGTTTCCAAAGATGAAGGCACAAAAGTATGATGACTGTGATAAGCATACTGGTGTTATAGAGTATACACTTACTACTAAATCACCATTATTTATTCCCAATTCTAGTAATGATAATGCCTTTGGCAGTATTGTTTCTGATCACAAGACTTATGACTTTTATTCTTATACTAATTTAGCTAATCGAACTGTTAATAACGAATATAGTAAGCCTGTAATACCAGGTAGTGAGATGCGTGGTCTAATTAGAAGCACTTATGAGACTTTAACGGATTCTTGCATAGGTCTTTTAAATGATGTGCATCCTATTAAAAGAGTAGGGGCTATGTTTTCTCCTGGATTGTTGTCTTTTGATGATAATGGTGTATTATCTCTTTTGACTGCTGGTTCCTTTAGAATTGATAGAAGTAATTGTCGTAATCGCAAAGATGGTGATTCAGTCTCTTTTGAAAAGCCTAAAAAGGTATTTCAAAACGGTAGAACTTATGATGAAAAGATAACTGTTTTCTCTTTTGATGAAGATTGTTACAAAAAAATTGGCTATCTAATTAAATGGGGATTTGGTGTGAAGAAGAATAATTATCATGTTTTCTATGATTTGGAAGAAGATTATGCGGATGATAATTTAAATCCTGCGGAAATCAAGAGAATGATGAATGATGTCATTAATTCTTATAAGGAACAGCCAGCTGTTGAGCCAAAAAATATGGAGGCTTATAACGCTTATCAAGAAGCATTTAATGAATTTATCAATACTAAGGGCTACTGTTTCCCAGTAAATTATGCTAAGGTTGGCGATAATTTATATATTAGTCCTACTACTTACTCTAAGGAAGTTTCTAAAAATAGTATTAGTGATTTAACAATCTTTAAGCCTTGTGTTAATGATTGTTGTCCTACTTGTGACTTATTTGGTAGAGTTGGAGATAATCCAAAGGGTTCTTTAATTAGATTTTCAGATCTAACTGCCGAAAGCAAGGAACATAATAAAGATTATTATTACTGTAATAAACTTACTTTAAGTAATCTAAATTCTCCTAAACTAGGTAATGTGGACTTCTATTTAGATAAGCCTGCACTTGCAACTTATTGGTCATACGACTATCTTGTTAGAGATGGAAGACTTGAGCTTGCAAATGGAAAATTAAGGGGTCGTAAGTATTATTGGCATTTCCCTAATGAAGTCATTTTAAAAGAAGGTGTCGAGGCCACTAAATTAAATAAGACGGTTCGTCCAGTAAAGAAGGGTGTTTCTTTTAGTGGCAAATTGTATTTTGATGGTATTTCTGAGAAACAATTAAAACAATTAATTTATATTTTGAATACTAGTAAAGAAAATCTTGGATTAAAGCTTGGTATGGGTAAACCATTAGGTTTAGGTAGTGTTGCGCTTAAGGTTAATAGAGTTAAGACTAGAGATATTTGTTTTGAAAATGATAAGGTATCTTATGTCCAAAAGGATTATGACTTTAATAATGTAAGTTACGAAAGTGCTAAGTTAAGTGAAACAGTTAAGGCTGAATTTAAGAAGATTGCTAACTTCAATGCTGTTCCTAAGAATTTGGCAGTTTGTTATCCTAAGACTACCGCTGTGGATGATAATGGTTTTGAATGGTTTATTGCCAATCATTCGGTTGGTGGCAGAAGTTCTATGCCGAGTAGAAGAGAAAATATGGTTATTAATGAGGCTTTACCTCATATCTTGGACAATGATATAACTATGCCTTGTCTTGCTAAAATAATGCCTAGTAAGGGCGGTTCTAATGGCAATAGGGGTTCTCAAGGCGGTAGAAGTGGTTATAATGGCAATAACCATAATAATCAAAGTAGAAATAATAATCACCATGATAAGAAGAAGAACTGGAGATAGATTTTGCGTCTTAAGGTAGTATTTGGTAGTGAGTATTTAAGTCTTCCTATTAATTATCAACATATTTTACAAGGCCTTATTTATGGTGCTTTTGATCGAAAAAATTATGGCGCTTTTATTCATGATGAGGGTTATCAATTAGATAATAAGAAGTTTAAGTTCTTTGTTTTTTCTAATTTATTTGGTGATTATAAGGTAGAAAATAACATCATTAGTTTTGATGGCAATGTCTACTTTTATGTCTCTAGTTATAATTTAGATTTTATTAATAAGTTATATGAATATCTTAGAAATAATCCTCATCTTTCTTTAAGTAGAAATAAAGTCGAAGTAAAAGAAATCGAAGTATTAAATCTTGATTATTTTGATGATTATAAGATAGTAACGTTACATGCTTTATCTCCTGTTGTAGCCTATATAACAAGAGATAAGTATGTTAATTACTTTAAGCCTTCTAGTGATCTTTTTGAACAGCTTTGTATTAATAATTTAGATGATAAGAATATGGCTTTAGATAATCCTTTTGATGAGATTTATTTTAAGATTTTAAATGTCTCAAATGAGAAAAAAAGATTAGTTAATTTTAAGAATAGCTTTTATGTATCTTATTTATGTGATATTAAGGTTAAAGTAAATTATTATGCTTTAAAGTTAATATATGACACTGGTCTTTCTTCAAAGGGTTCTGCTGGCTTTGGTATGATGGAAATTAAATGAAGAGCATTTTCTTTGTATATAATAGTGGTCAATTGTCTAAGAAAGATAATTCTTTGATTTTTGTGGGCAAATATAAGAACTTTTATATTCCTGTTGAGCAGGTTGATACGATTATCTTTTATGGTGAAATAACTTTTAATAAGCGTGTTTTACAATTGCTTAATAAGTACCAAATAGAGGCTATGTTTTATAACTATTATGGTACTTTTATTGGCAAGTTTGTTCCTAAAGAATATAAGGATGGTAAGATTTTGGTTAAACAAGCTTTAGCTTATAATGATGAAACTAGAAGACTTTATATAGCTAAGATGATTACTTATTATTCCATGAGGAATATGATTGCCTTGGCTAAGTATTATCGCAAAAAGGGTAAGAACTTAGATGTTCAAATAGGTAAGATGGAATATTGCATTAGTAGAGTAGATTCTATTGAGAGTAATGAAAGATTACTGTTGCTTGAAGCTAGATTTAAGCTTATCTATTACTCAATTTTTGATGTGATATTAGAGGAAGAAAAGTTTAAGTTTGTAAAAAGAACTACTAGACCTCCTCTTAATGAAGTTAATGCCATTATGAGTTATGGTTATTCTTTATTGTATGGCATAATACTATCTATTATTGATAGAAGTGATTTATCATCACATATTAGTTTTATTCATAGTCTTAACAAGAGTAATGATTCTTTACAACTTGATTTAGCTGATATCTATAAGCCAATTCTAGTTGATAGGATTATGCTTAGGATTATAAGAAAAAGACAAATTAATGAGGATTGTTTTGATTATGGTGAGAATAGTAAATGTTACCTTAATGAGAATGGATCTAAGTTATTTATTAATGAGTTTAATAAGTTGTTAAAGACAACAGTAGAGTATCATGACAAATCATATACTTATAAGACATTACTTAATAGAGAAGTTAATGAATTATCAGAGTATATCAAAGAGAATGTTGATGAATTAAAGTTTTATGAAATGAAGTGGTAATTATGACAATAGTTTGTACATATGATGTGAATGAAAAGAAATGTCCTAAATATATGAAGATACTTAGAAAGTATCTATTTCATGTGCAAAAGTCTGTGTTTGAGGGTAATTTAACACCTACCCAATTTAAGAGACTAAAGGAAGATCTTAAGAAGATAAACAGTGAAGAAGATTCTGTGTTTTTCTATATTTGTTACAATGAGAAACAGCTTTATAAGTATGATTTAGATGGAAATAAAATCACTGATTTGAATGTAATTAGAGACTAATTTGTAGTACATAACAACATAAAGTTTGTGAAAATAATAAAGAATTTCACAGAAATTCACCCCTAAAACAGCACTTTTTCGACCATCGCCTAAAAACAGGCAAAAAATTGGTTAAAAAAAGCCAAAAATTGTGTGTTAGAATTGAGATGGTCGAAGAAAAATTGAAAATTTTTAACAAAACCGTTAATCGTTATTTGAAAAATTGCTAAAAAGGTTAAAAAAGTGCTCAAAAATGCCTATTTTCTACCCTAAACGTCTAGGGTAATATTGTTCTTATAAAGGATTGACACATGGCGTCCGTGGTTTTTGGATCCTTGAATGCCTTTCCGGGGTAATATTGTTCTTATAAAGGATTGACACAATCTCCTTTTGGCGTACTCCAATGTCACGCCCTATGAGGGTAATATTGTTCTTATAAAGGATTGACACTAAAATGAAGGGATTGCTTAGCAGCCGCACTATTGCGGGTAATATTGTTCTTATAAAGGATTGACACAACTGGCCATGGTATTATTGCATTCGTTTTCAATGGGTAATATTGTTCTTATAAAGGATTGACACTAACATTACAGAATAATCAGCTATCTTCATAGGTTTACGGGTAATATTGTTCTTATAAAGGATTGACACCTTTGGTGAGATACCTTTGCCGGCTTTTAGAGCTTGGGTGATATTGTTCTTATAAAGGATCGACACCCCACCATGAGAATAGCCCCATATAGGCAAAATTACATAGGGTAATATTGTTCTTATAAAGGATCGACACGAACGAATAATAACGACATAACTGTTAGTTTTCTTCGCCGGGGGATATTGTTCTTATAAAGGATTGACACTCACAATGGAATTTAATTCGATTGTATTTAACATCACCGGGGTAATATTGTTTGTATGCTTTAAAGATTTACCCATTCTTTATATAAGAAACTTTAAGTTAACTTAAAAAGTGTTCGAAAGTCTGAATGACCATGTTTGAATATTGGAACACTTTTATTTATGCGTTAATTAATTTTTGATTAGTAATTTTTTGGCTGTTTGCTTAACCATGGCATAGCTCATTTAATTGATGTAGCTTACGGCAAGGTTGATGGTATATTTATAGATAAAACATCTAGTTTCATGCTTTATTGAACTTTAAACGGGATGATAGTTTTAAAATTTAATAACCATTTTAATGGGATATTAGGTAATATATGGCTGCAAATTAAAAAGGTGATTTATAAGATATGTAAAGCGTACGCATCTAAATTATTGTGATAATAATTTCCATAGCAAGATAATACCTTTCAATGATACAAATGAGGCTAAAAAGTTATTAAATAAGATTGACTTAACTAAAACTAGAGTGGTTTTTCTAATTTACTAAACTTAGTTATTTAATTAACTTCGCTAATGCGTTTTCTGGCACATGTACAAGCGTAAGTGATTGTGGTTACTTAAGTGTATCGCCATTTAAGGTGTGTAAAAATTAATTTACTGTTTATCTATTTAAATTGTGTAATGCTATTTATGTAAAAATATTGAAGATGGCCTGTAATGGATAAATAACATTTTAGAAAGGATGGTATTGATGTCTAAAAGAATTTGGTTGATTGATTGGATGAAGGCGGATATTGATGTAGAAGAAGTTATAGATAAGATTGATGATCATTTGAATATACAATATATTACTTTATCAGATGTTAATTATAAGAAAAGAGTATATGATGTACATTGTTCTAAGAAGAGGGATTTTTCTAATGTTATTGAATATTTTTTAGAAGAAGAGCGTATGCATGATGGCGACGATATAGAGATACTTGGTATGCTGCTGATTAAGAATGATAATGAAGAATTTTTTACTCTTAATGTTGCCTTAGGATATTTAGATGCTGCTAGAAATGATATTGTAGATAAGTATAGTAAATTGGATAAGCATGATTATTTTGTAAACAATAGTGTTCTTTATGATTTCAATGGTATGAAGATCAAGGATTTTAAGGATAATTTAATAAGTTAAATAATTATAAACCAATTTTAATTTTAATTAGGTAGTATCTTAGTGTACATAAAAGGACTTAGGTTTCCTCCTTCGCTTAAGTCTTCCTCCATTACATGCCCGTTTGTACGCATAATAAGATACGGTCATGATTTTTCCTCCAACTCAAGCCCAACAATACCTCCTGTTGGGTTTTTGTTTGTCTTAAGAAAATAAATTAAATAGTTTCTATTTAAAAATCTACTTAATTTAAGTGTGTAGAGATATGATAAATATAATGTTTTAATATAGGATCTATAGTGTTTCTTCTTTAAGCTTTAGGCCATATTCTTCCAACTTGCTTAGAATCTCTTTATATGATTTGGTGCCAAGATTTCTAGTTTTTCTAAGCTCATTAGGTGTTTTATCACATATATCTTCTAGACAATTAATGCCTGCTCTTTTTAATACATTGTAAGTTTTAACTGTTAAATTTAGTTCTGCAATCTCGTGTTTCATAATTTTATTTCTCTTTTTTGTTTACATGACTATAATAAGTTGTTTATTAAGTGTGTATTAGGTTACATTACATTATATTTTGTACCTCAAATAATTGCTTTTATCGCAAGATTTTATAATGATGACTTGTCAGACTATTTAGAGCACATTTTAACTTCTTCAAGACGTAATCGTTAAACAACATATTATTTACTACATTCAAGATATTTTCTAATGAATGGTATACAAAATAATGGAAAGGTGATTATGTTATCGTTATTTCCAATATTATATTGCCCAAATTTTATCCCTTGTTTTATGACGTTGGAAGATGATAGCGCTGTATTAAGTGATACTTGTCTTCCTTTTTTAGCTTTAACTTCTATTGGCAATATGGTATCTTTATAGCGCAACAAAAAGTCAAGTTCTATTGTTGAGTCACTTGATCTATGAAAGTATAATTTATAGCCTTGTTTATATAAGCATGTTGCAGCAATATTTTCATATACTGCGCCTTTATAGACTCCTAAGTTTTTATTTATTAATAAGTCCTTAAGAGAATCTTCTTCTAATGATGCAAGTAACAGTGCTGTATCTGAAAAATAAATTCTAAAATTGTCTTCATCTTCGTTTCCTTTCAATGGTAATTCTAGATGAGAAATATTATTCACTATTAAGCATATACCTGCATTTTCTATCCATTTTGTGCAACCATAAAAGGAAGAGAATCTCGCACCATGGCCAATTTTAGTAAATTGAAACTTATGATTTTCTTTTGAAAGTTGGCTAGCAATCGATTCATATATCTTCAAGGCTTTCGCAATATCAAGCCCATCTAAATACTTTGAAATATCATCTTTATAATCCTTATATAGTTCTTGTTGTAAAGAATAAGTATTACTGTAATTATTGTTTTCAACAAAGTCATTAATAATTCTCGGATAGCCTCCAACAATCACGTATTCCATAAACAATTTATTGAATACATCAAGTTCTACTTTATCAAATGGTGTTAATCCAACCATTTTATTTTGAATTATGTCAATTTGTATTTGTTTATATCCTTTTGCCCATAAGAATTCTTCAAAATCGAGTGTTGTCATAATATATTCTTCTTTAAACCCCACTGCAACACTGGATATTGTTTGATTATAGATGCCAAGGCTACTTCCTGAACATATAACGTCATATTTTCCTTGCAGCTTGAAAAACTTTAGAGATGTTGTGACATCCATGTATGATTGAATTTCATCAAAGAAAATAAGCGTGTTATTATCTATGAATTCGAAGTCTTTGTTATAAAGAGATAATCTATTTACTATTTGGTCAGGATCAAAAGATGAAAAAGCATCTTTGTATTCTGGGTTAGATATAAAATTTATTTCAATAAAAGATTCATAATTGTTTTTAGCAAATTCTCTAATAGATGTTGTTTTACCTATTTGTCTAGCGCCATACACAATTAAAGGGTTATGGTCTTTTTTGTTTTTCCAGTCAATCAATACTTGGTCTATTTTTCTCTTTAACATACTTAAATAATAACAAAAAATTGCATATCTTACAAAAATTTGTGACAAAAAATTGCATAATATACAATTTTTTGTGATTTGTTTTATCAAGTTAATTAAAATTTTATGATATGTTGATTTGCTAGACACATGCTAGATATATTTTGTCTAGCAACTAGACAAGTTACAATTTGGCAGTTTTAATAGTATATGTTAATGCTCAAATAAAAGTTATAACTAAAAGTGTTATTGTTGTTAATTGTTGTACAATATTTATTGTTGAAGAAATATTATGAACAATCCTTTAATTTCAATCATCATTCCTTCTTATAATGTAGAAAACTATATTACCAAGGGAATAGAATCTTGTTTAAATCAATCATATAAAAATATTGAAGTCATTATTGTAGATGATGGATCTAGTGATAATACAACTAAAGTAGTTGAAAGGTATCTAGATGATAAGCGTCTTACTTTAATTAAGAAGGCCAATTCTGGAGTTTCAGCTACTAGAAATATTGGCATTAAAAACACTAATGGACAATATTGCGTCTTTTTAGATAGTGATGATTGGCTAGAACTTAATACAATAGAAAGACTTGTTTCCTTAATTGATGGAAGTAAGCTTATTGCATGTAGCTATAATAACTTTGTTAATGGTAAATTATGTAAGGTAAAAGAATATCCAAGTAAGTTATTTGGTAAGAATAAGGCTTTAGAATATGCTTCTAAAAGAGAATATAATTTAGATTCAGCTTGTTTTAAGTTATTTGATTTAAATATTATTAAAAATAATAATATCTATTTTGATGAATCAATTACTAATATTGAAGATGGTTTATTTGTATTTGAATATCTTCATCATATTAAAAGAGTAGAATATCTAAATGAAGCATTATGGATAGTTAATAAGCGAGAGGGCAGTGTTACTTCTAGCGCCTTTAATGAAAATAGATTAACTTGTTTAAAGGCCATTAAAAAAATGTTAAATGAGTATGATAATAGTTATGAAGTATATCAAAACTTATTATTGTATTTAGCTTGTACATTAAGATATCTAATTATTTCAATGTTTTATAGTAATACTAAGGGAAAATATAAAATCTTAATTACGGAGTATAAGAAGGAACTTATCTTAACTTATAAGAACAAGTGTTTTCCTAGGTCTAGTGTGTATAATGTTTGTACCTTTATTTTCTTTGGCTATGTTCCTTACTTCTTATTAAACCCTTTTATGCAGATATATAAGAGGATATTAGGGCGCGTATAACAGCGAAATTTGTAAAAAGAAGATAAAGATGTTAGTATTTACCTAATCATATGTAAAAGTAAAGAAATTACAGAGGATAAGGTAAATATGTTATTAACATTTAGAGAAGCTGTAGAACTATGCGAAAGTAAGTATGGTTTAAAGAAAAAAGTAGTAGAAAATAAGTTGTTTCAACTAGAAAAGGGAATATATTCCGATAAAGAATATGTTCCTGAATATCAAATAATCTCCAAAAAATATCCTAAGGCTATTTTTACATTAAATTCAGCGTTTTATTATCATCGACTTACAGATGTTATTCCTAATAAGTACTATCTTGCGACAAATTATGGAGCTTCAAAGATAGCAGATAAAAGAGTTATTCAAATATTTGAAAATAGTGATTTCCTTGAGCTTGGAGCTGAAAATATTGAATATGAAGGCATTTCAATTTACATGTACAACAAGGAACGAATGCTTATAGAACTTATTAGAAACAAAAATAAATTATCTTTTGATTATTACAAAGAGATTATAAATAATTATCGAAAAATAGTTTATGATCTAGATATTCAATTAATTGAAGAAATGGCACAAAAAATGCCCAAATCAAAGATGATAATTGAGACACTGCAAACGGAGGTGCTTTAATGATTGATCTTAACAAGATGATAAAAGCCGAAATCGCAAAAGGTTATGATGACGCTAATGCTCAAGCAAAAGTATGCCAAGATATTGTATTAAAGGCTATTGCATCAAGTCCTTTAAGTCATAATATCACCATAAAGGGCGGGGTTGTAATGCGCAGTAAAACTAGAAGTGTTCGTAGAGCGACGCAAGATTTGGATATGGATTTTATTAGATACTCTCTAGCTGATGAAGCAATAGATGAGTTTATATCTTATTTAAATTGCTTGGAAGGTATAGATATAAAACGACATGGAAGCATAGAAGAATTGAAGCAACAAGATTACAAAGGTAAACGAGTATACATTAAAATCTCTGATTCAACTAGCAATTCCTTAATAAGCAAATTAGATTTAGGTGTGCATAATAAGCTCGATATAAAACAAGATGAATATTGTTTTGATGTAGCTTTTGATGATGAAGGTGCAAGTCTTTTGATAAATTCAAACGAGCAGATGTTTTCTGAAAAATTGCGTTCTTTACTAAGATTTGGTACTGTTTCAACACGGTACAAGGATATTTTTGACATGTACTTTTTGAAAGATAATATCGATAAAGATAAATTAAGAATTTGCATGGATTTGTATGTTTATCGTGATTCTAAAATGCGTGAAAAAGAGAAAGAAGATGTTGTAAGAAGAGTGGAGTCTGTTTTTCAAAATAAAGCATATTTTAATCGTCTAAACAATTCTGACAAAAAGTGGTTGGATGAAGATTTAAATGTAATTTTAGGTGAATTAATTATTTTTCTTAAAACAATGTAAATATCTTCTATTCTTTATAAAACCATATAAGAGGATATTAGGGCGCGTATAATGTTAAAATGGTAGGGATGAAGAAGCGCTTCCTTTTATTTAATATACTATCAACCATGTTTTGGCTTTCTTTTTTAAGTAAGACTGATTCTTTTTTTGAAGTGTATGCTTTAATTGGCATATTAAATATTCTTTTTGTATGTAAGAAAAAGACTAATTATCATAAATGTTATTTAGTTATTTCAATTGTTTTGGCAATCTGTGTAGCTATTAGTAATTATGAAATTCTAGACAGCTTATCTTTACCAATTGAGGGGCTTGATATTATATTAAACATTTTTAAGACCGTTATCTTTATCCTTTTGATAGTAAGTGGCGTTTATGTTTTTTATGGAGTGGTTAGTGGTTTAGATGTTTATTTAAATAAGCTTAAATTATTTACTTACAATGACTTAAAAAGGAAAAGTAAAGTATTTTTATATACTTCTAGCATAATGTTTATTTTATATACATTGGTTCTTACTTTGTGCATGTATCCTGGAATACTAACGCCAGATAGTTTGTGGCAGGTTTCAATGGGTTTAACTAATCAATACAATAGTGTTCATCCTTTGTTACATACATTTATTATTAAGCTAATTATTAGCTTGTTTGACGAGTTAACTGTTGGTGTATTTGCGTGTAGTGTTGTTCAAATATTGTTTATTTCTTTATGTAGTTCTTATATGTTTGTAACCTTATACGAACTAGGCTTAAAAAAGAAATATTTGATTATTGCTTATGTAATCTTCTTGCTACTTCCATACAACATAATCTATAGTTTTACGATATGGAAGGATGTAGTGTTTAGCGGTTTTGTAATCTTGTTTATTACTTCTTTATTTAGAGAAATATATAAGATGGGTAATAACTTAATTGTGGTATTTGTTAGTGGCATAGGCTTTTGTTTATTTAGAAGTAATGGTCTATATGCATTTATAGTATTTGCTTTACTATTTGTGGTATTGCATTATAAGGAGTATAAGAAAATTGCCATTTGCCTTGTATTAAGTGCGCTTATATCCACTGGCTTTAATGTGATTACTAGTAATTACTTTGATGGTGCTGGTATAAGTGAATCATTATCCATTCCTTTACAACAACTTTCTAGAACGGTTGTTGATGAAAAATTAAGTGGCGATGAACTTAAGATTATTAGTAAATATCTTGTTGTGAGTGAGATTGAGGATAATTACTTACCTTATATTTCTGATCCAATTAAGAATATGATGAATGATAATAATTTTAAATTAAGTGCTTTTATCTTTGACTGGTTAAAGATTGGTATTAAACATCCTATTTCTTATTTTAAGGGTTATATTGATCAAACAAGAGGCTACTATAATGGTGGTTATGATTATGGTTGGTTCTCGGAAAAGATCTCTAATAATAATTTAGGACTAGAGACAACTTCGTTTGTTAAGCCTTTATATTTGTTATTTATGGGCTATTTATGGCTATTTTGTGGTGATATACCGGTATTACCAATTATTAGAAGTTTGGGATTATATACATGGATATTACTGATCTTATTTGCTTTAGCTAAGAAAAGTAAAAAGAAAATTAGTATCATTTATTTACCATTACTTCTTCTAATTGTTACACTATTAATTGCTTCACCAGTATTTTGTGAATTTAGATATATGTATTGTGTGGTAGCTTGTATGCCTATGATTATATTTGGGTATTTAAGCGATAGGAGGCCTTCATGAAAATATTGTATGATTATCAAATATTAGCTCAAAAGTTTGGTGGTATATCAAGATACTTCTATGAGCTTGCGTCAATATTAAGGGAAAAGGGCGACGATGTCGATGTTAGCTGCTTGGTTACTAAAAATGTTTATTTTAAGGATTACTTTAAAATAAAAAGGATGGAGTTTGATCCTAGTAAATATGTTATTAGGCTTAATAAACTATATACTTTATTACATAAAGTAAAAAGATATGATATTGTTCATGCGACTTATTATGACCCTTGTATTTTAAAAGGTTTTAAGGGTAAGCTTGTTACTACTGTTCATGACATGAATTATGAAATCTTTAATATCGAGGATGGTACCAATACTATCGAGAATAAGAAAAGACATATCTATGAATCAGATAAGATTATTGCGGTTTCTAATAATACAAAGAAGGATATTTTAAAGTTTTATCCAGATATTCCTGAAGATAAGATAGTAGTAGTGTACCATGGAAATAGTATGGTACCTAATAATAAGCCTATTACTTTTGAATTACCTAAGAAATATATTTTATTTATTGGTGCCAGGGATGCGGATTATAAGAACTTCAAGAACTTTATTAGAGCTTGTGCACCTTTACTAAATGATGATAAGGACCTTTCGATATTGTGTGGCGGATCTAAGTTTAATAAGAGTGAAATTGATTTATTTAAAGAATTGGGTATTGAAGATAGAGTTAGTAGCCACTTCTTTGAAGACTATGAAGCTTATCATATGTACAAGAATGCCTTGTGTTTTGTTTATCCTTCTATCTATGAAGGCTTTGGCATACCACTTCTTGAGTCTATGGCTTCAAGTTGTCCAGTAGTTTGCGCAAATGCTTCTTGTTTCCCTGAAATCGCAAGAGATGGTGCGATATACTTTAATGGTGAAGATATAAATGATATGACAGATAAAATTAAATCTGTTATTTATGATGAAGACAAAAGACAAGAACTTATTAAAAGAGGATTAGAGATTGAAAAAGATTTTTCTTGGGAGAAGTGTGCGCTTGAGACAAGAAAAGTATATGAAGATTTATTAAAGTAATTATGCAGTTAGATCGTACTAAAAACGCTAAAAGGAATTTTATATTTGGAGTATTATATCGTTTATTGATGATAATACTACCTTTTATATTGCGTACTATTGTCATAAAGTATTTAGGTGATTTATATGCAGGAGCTACAAGTTTATTTAGTTCTATTCTTAGCGTATTGAACTTGGCTGAACTAGGCATTGGCACTTCAATTGTTTATTGTATGTATAAGCCAATTGCCGAAGGTGACGATGATAAGATTTGCGCTTTATTAAAGTTATATAAAAAGGCTTATACAACTATCGGCGTCATTATTTTGATTATTGGTTTAATTCTTACACCATTTGTACCCAATCTTGTAAAGGGCAGTTTTCCGAGTGATTTAAATATCTATGTGGTGTTTATTATTCAACTTTTGTCAACTTGTGTAACTTATTTTATGTTTGCCTATAAGAGTGCTTTAATTGAGGCATTTCAAAGAAATGACATAAGTTCTATTGCCCATAGTATATTGGCTTTCTTAGAATATATTATTCAAATAGTTTTAATGATTATTTTCCATAATTATTATTTATATCTAATCATTAGTCCTTGTTTTAATATTATCTATAACATTGTGATTGCACTGGTGGTTAATAAGAAATATCCACAATATGTCCCAAGGGGTGACCTTAGTAAGGAAGAGACTTCACTTATTATTTCTAAGGTAAGAAGTTTGTTTATTTATAAGATTGGTAATGTGGTATCAAACAGCGTCGATAATATCTTTCTTAGTGCTTATATTGGTCTGACAACAGTATTTATGTATAACAATTACTATTATGTAATAAGTTCTTTGTTTACCATTTTAAGTGTTTATTATTCTTCAATGTTGGCTGGGCTTGGAAATAAGATGGTTCTTGAAACAAAGGAAGAAAACTATGATTTATTTAATAAATTATTCTTCTTACAAGGCTGGATTATTGGTTGGATGGCCACTTGTTTATTATGCTTATTCCAAGATTTTATTACTTTGTGGGTTGGTGAAGTATATACCTTTGACTTATATATTGTCATCTTGCTTTGTGTTTACTTTTATAGTTGGAAGATTAATGATATTGCCCATACTTTTAAGGATGCGGCAGGACTTTGGGAATATGATCGCTTTAGACCGTTTATCGCTTCATTACTTAATTTAACAATCAATTTATTACTTATTAATAAAATTGGTGTAGCAGCTGTAATTATTTCTACCATATCATGTGAAGTAACTTTCAGTTTATTTTGGGGTGTTAGAATTCTTTTTGAGAAGTACTTTAATATTAGTTTTGTAGAATATTTGAAGAAATATCTATTGTATATTGCCTACGCAGCGATCATGATGACTTGTACATACTTTATATGTAGCGTTGTCCATCTCGATAATTTATTGGTACAGCTAATTTTAAAGGCAATTATTTGCGTGGTTGTGCCCAATGTTATCTTTATTATCATTAATTATCATAATGATAATTTAAAGTGGGCTTTCGATGAAATTATAATGAAGACATTGAGAAAGAGTAAGTAGCATTATGAAAAAAGTTTTGTTTTCGATTATATCCGTTTCATATAACTGTAAAGATTATGTGGATTTGACATTAAGCTCTTTATTAAACCAGACTTACAAAGATTATGAGTTGATCATTATAGATGGAAAAAGTACAGACGGGACTTTAGATGAAATTAATAAATATAAAAACCAATTTACTAATATAAAAATAATTTCAGAAGAAGATAGTGGTATTTATGATGCCATGAATAAAGGTGTAAAATACGCGAGTGGTAAGTATGTTTTCTTTTTGAATTTTGGAGACACTTTTTTTGATGGAAATGTATTAGAAAAGATAGCTAGTAAAACGTGTTCTAATAAAGATGTTTATTATGGTGATATAGAAAGTCAAGGAAAAACAATTAAACAAGATGGTAGATTTAATTTATTTAATTTTATATATCAAGAAGGAATGGTGTGTCACCAATCGATTTTTGTAAAGAGAACTTTACTTGAAAAGTATCCATTTGATTTAAAATACAAAATATGTGCTGATAGAGATTTTTTGATTAAAATATTAAAGGATAATTGTAGCGTAGAGTATGTGGAGTTAACTATTTGTCGTTATGATGATGCCGGCAAAAGTTCAAATCTAGAAGTATTGCATAAAGATTCAGATGCAGTGTCATATAAATGGGGAGGGCTCAAGGCTAGACTATTTATCTATATTATGCGAAAGCTTGGTAGGGTATAATTTCCATGATTATGAAAACATTAAAAAACAAATTAAGAAACAATAAAAAAGCAGTATATTGGTGGCGCTGTTTTAAATATCGCAATAGTAAAGAATATGAACGTTTTGTGTTTAATGATACACATAAACTATTTTTCGAAGCTAAAGAAATAGATGATGTTAGCGAGGATAAAAATATCTATTACTATATTAAGATAAGGGATAGTTTATCGGGTTTTTTTGCGATATATAGATGGATATTAAATGCTTTATATGTGGCTGATAGGTTTAATATGATTCCTTGTTTTGATATTATACATACATTCTATACTAGTGGAGAGGAAGATTTTTTTAAGAAGTACTTTGTACTAAAAAGTGGTGTTGACAGTATTGATGATAAGAGTAATGTTTTTCTTTATGTCGCAGGCCATTTAGCTTGGTTTGATGATGCCCATGGTTTATCTAAGGAGCTTCTTTGCGGCTATGATGTGGATGATAAGTATATTAATGATTTAGCTTTGTTAAGAAACAAATATTTGGATTTTAACTTTGATATTAAGGACGAGATTAATAAAGAAATTAATGCTTTAATAGGTAAAGATAAAACAGTAGGTGTACATTATCGTGGTACTGATTATAAGGCTGGCTTTAAAGGACATCCAATAGCTTTAATGCCATGTGATTATTTTGAATATATTGATAATTTATTAAATAAAGGCTATACAAAAATATTTGTGGCCACTGATGATAAAACTGCTTTAGATGAATTTATTGATAAGTATGATGATAAAGTTGTTTATTATCAAGATACTAACAGATCAAGCAATGGAAAGAGTGTCCATGAATTTTCTAGCGAAGATCCTTTCTTAAAGGGTTATGAAGTATTAAGGGATATGCTTACTTTAGCTAGTTGTGATAGTTTAATTTGTGGTAAATCACAAGTTTCTATTGGAGCTAGAATTGAAAGATGTGCAAACGGTTTAGTTTATGATTTCTTTAAATTAATTGATAAAGGAAATTATAATGTTGATAGTAGGAAAAAGTATTATAAGAAATGAATGATTTAGTTACAATTATTATTCCAGTTTATAATGGAGAAGAGTGGCTTAATAAGTGCCTTGATTCAGTTATAAACCAAACTTATAAAAATCTAGAAATCATTGTCGTAAACGATGGCAGTTTTGATAATAGTCAAAAGATTATTGATGAGTATAAAAACAAAGATAGCCGAATTATTCCTTTGATTAAAGAAAATGGTGGTTTATCTAGCGCCAGGAACTTTGGCTTAAACATTTTTAAAGGCGATTATGTTTACTTTTTAGATTGTGATGATTACTTATATGAAACTAGTATTGAGTATTTACTAGGTGTATTAAAAAAATATAATGTGGATATCGTTTATAGTTTTACTAATCGCAGAAACGCTAATCCAATGATTCTTGATAGTGATATTAAGATTAAAAATAAGGATGAAGCAATTTTATCTTATTTAAGAGGAGAAAACTTCTCAGAATCGGTTTGTGCCAAATTATTTAAGCGTTATTTTTTTGAAAAATTAAGATTTGAAGAAGGCCGAATCCATGAAGATACTTTTATTACTTATCAAATCTTGGATATAACAAATAGTATTGCCGTTAGTAAATTTAATGGCTATATTAGTGCTATTAGAGATGATTCTATTACGCATTGCGCTTTTGGCAATAAGAATTATGATAAAGTTATTGCGAGTCGTAACATATATGATTTTTATAGGGGAACCAAGTACGAGTGCTTAGCCTATAATAAGTATATTGGTTGTCTTTTGTATTTTATTTTAAAAACTAATAAATTAGACAATGTTTCTTTAAACAAAGTGGCAATAGACGAGTTTAAAGGTTTAATTAAGAAAAACGGTATTAAAGATTTAGGTGTTAGATTTATTCCTTTTGTGGTTGCAAGTGAATTAAACTTATTAAGAAAATTAGAGTGGCCTAAATGATATATGCGTTAATTCCTATTCTATTCTTATTTATGTTGATTAATTTAAATAACAGTAAGATTAAATCTTTTATCTATGCTGCTTCTATTGATGTAGGCACATTTAATCAAACGGACCATTTTGATGGTACAGTATTCTATGTAGATGGTAGTAGTACTGATCAAATAAAAAGATTAGATTATGATAATGGCTTAGGAATTCACAATTATGTTGATGAACAGATACCAGATGCAACTTTTTATGAGGCTTATTGTTGTTCATATAATGTAG
>CAVCDR010000022.1:0-6038 GCA_963601025.1 Agathobacter sp.
ACGGTATTATCGATATCATTTAATAATAAACGATTATTCATTATTCTCTTAAAACTATTTAAATAAGCATTAGAGAATTCTTCATAAAAGTTTCTTCTAATTTCATTAATTTGACTTTTAGGCATAAAACAATTACCTAGTTCTACATTAAAGTTATTCAGTACAAAAGGTAAATCATTGAATTTAGAGAATTGTTCCCTTAATGTTTCATAACTTATTGGCGCCTTTAAAGCTTTCTCAGGTTTAAAATCTAGTTTCTTCTCATAGACAAAATCATCTAGCTTGGCTTTTAGATAAATATTCTCATCTTCTTTAAAATAGATACTTAAATCTACATTTCTTTTCCTTAATGGATAATTTAAGATATCTTCTTCAAGCAAATGATCTAAAGTTTTAACTACTTTAGTCCCCTTATAAACTACATCATCGACTTTTACTTTAATAATTTCATTTTTATAAGCTTTCGAAACAAACTTCTTGTTTACAGTTAAAACATTTAATATCTTACCTGTATCTTTATACTTATTGATAATTCTAATACCATCAAATTGATTAACGTCATTACTTAATCTTATCAAGCAATAACCATCTTTATAATCGATTACTTTGCCTATTTCTTTGCCCATATGATTTGGTCTATTATTGCCAAAGATATCTATATCTAAATCATTTAAATAGGCATTAGTAAAACCACGATTAAAGACGCATAATAAATCATCATAATCTTTTTTAGAGATATGATATTCTTTATTGTTATAGTAGGCATCAATAGCTTCGCGATATATTTTGGTAACTAGGCCTACATAAGCTGGTGATTTAAGTCTTCCTTCAATCTTAAATGAACTAACTCCCGCATTAATTAATGAAGGAATATCGTTCAATAGAAACATATCCTTAGGACTCAATAAGTAGTCTGTATCGCACATTACTTCTTTACCGTTATAATCTTTTAGTTTGTATTTTAATCTACAACATTGAGCACACATGCCCTTATTAGCACTTCTATTTTTTGATACTGCCGACATTAGACATTGGCCAGAATAAGAAACACATATAGCTCCATGAACAAAACACTCTATTTCAACATCTTGTTTACAAGCTTCTTTTATAAATTCAAGATTAGATTCTCTGGCAACCACAACTTTTTTAAAGCCTAATTCCTTACAAACTTTTACACCATTGAGATTATGGACATGCATTTGGGTAGAGGCATGTAAGGGAAAATCAGGTAATTCTTCTCTTAAACGATAGAATAATCCTAAATCTTGAATAATTAAGGCATCAACGCCAATCTTATATACATCTTTTGCTAGTTTTAAGGCATTCTCAAGCTCTTTTTCACTTAATAAGGTATTTATAGTCATATAAACCTTAACACCTCTTAAATGGCAATATTTTACAGCTTCCTTAAGTTCTTCTAAATTAAAGTTACTAGCACTAGCCCTAGCCGAAAAAGATGTGCCACCTAGATACACCGCATCAGCACCATAATTTACCGCCGCCTTTAAACAATCCATGTCACCACATGGAGATAATAATTCTACTTTCTTCATAACATTGAAACCAAGAATATCTCAATCATATTCTTCTCATCTAATTCATTACTTGTCTTACATTTATAATCCAAGATAGCTAACTTATTTAATAAGTTTAAACACTCCTTTTTATTTAAAGTATTGATAGTCTTACTAACCCTAAAAGACTTACTATTAGTCTTATAAGCGATTGTATCAATACTCTCCCCTAAATCATAATAATAATCTACTTCATAGGTATATCTAAGTTGACTTGCAATTAAAGCAATAATGCCAAGTATGCTATCTTCATTCTTCATTACTTTTCTTAATAGTTTAATTGATTTAGTAACATCCTTATTTTTAATCGCATTAATAAGTTCAAAGATATTCTCTTCATCATTACTACTGGCAAGTTTATCTAAAACATCCCTATCAATCTTCTCGGGATAAAGTTTTAAGACATCGATATTTTGTTTAAATAAAGTTAAAGAATTATTACATAAAGTAACTAGATAATTAAATAAGTCTTTGCTTAGACTAAAATTTTCTCTTTGTGCTAAAGATATGCACTCACTATAAAAGTTTTTAGGATCAATTGTACAATCTATCTTTTGTGCATTCTTACTAATGTCTTTATAAGCCTTTAAGACCTTCTTAAAATCATCATTTAAAGTATAAAAGACTAAATCATTCTCATATATTGGATTATTGCAATATTCTATTAACTCTTCTAGTTTCTTTTCGTTTTTACTATCTACTTTCTTTTTAAAGAAAATAGGATCTCTTACCAAAACAACCGACTTACTTGAAAATAAGCCAAGCGATGTACAAGACTCTACTACATAGTCATAAGAAAAGTCTTTACTATCACCATCAATTTTAACGATGTCGCCGCCATTTTCTTTGATGATAGTATTTATTTTTAAATCAATTAAATAAGGTTCTTTACCCGAAATGATGTAAATCATTGTTCAACAACAGTTAGACCAGAAGTATTGCTAGCTCCAACAGTAGTCTCGAAGAAAGTAAGATTCATATTTACGCTAATTGAAGAAGATGAGCTTAAATTTTCTTTATTGTCACTAGTAATACTTAAATTAGTAATAATTACACGATATTTTAAAGAATTAATGTTTGATACTAAAGTCTTAGTTAAAGCATAGTTATTAGTTTTAAAACTAATTGAAGCATTTCTTCTTACAATCGTTCCATCAAGCGTTGGCTCACTCCATGAAATTGAAACATTATCAACCTTGTCATCAAAGATATTAGCTAAACCGCTAATTTCGTTAGAAAGATTATTGTATACGGCAATCTCACCATAAGAATCATAAGAATGCTTAGAAAGATAATCTTCCATGCTTTGTTTCTTAGCAACCTTGGCTTGTAAAATTGTTAGCTCTTCCGCAATACCACTAGTATTATAAAGTTCCTTTGCTTCATTATAGTTTTTTACAACAACTTGATAATAGAAAATACCTAAAGCTAAAACAGTCGCGACTAATAATAAAATAGTTTCTCTTAAAGTAAATTTATGTTTAAGCATTAGTTATTTCCTCCTTCTAAGTCAGCGAAAGTGATTAAAATTTCAGCGCTAACTAAAGAATTATCCTCGCTATCAGCTACTGTACGATTAATCGTTACATAATGAGTACGATCATCTTTTTGTAAGATATCCAAAACATTAGAAATAGTACTTAAACTACTAACTCCTGTATAAACATTTACTTGATTAGAACTAATTGTATAGTTTGTAATATCTACATAAGGTAAAACATCATCGTCTAATAGCTTGATAATATCCGTTCTATTTAAGCAATTCTTTTCATCATCATTTAAGAAGACACCAACTAGTTCATTGTATTTAGTTTCTATTTCCTCATAATCACTTAATTGTTCATTTAAGGCATCGAGTTGACTTTGATTAGCGTTATAAGCACTAATTAAATCATTGGTCTTACTAATTGAATCGACAACGAAGAACTTAGTAAAGATTAGTAACAAAACAATGAAAATCACAAATAAAACAATTGAAAGTTTATTTGTTTTAGCTTGTTTATCACTAACAAAATTCATTGTTTTCTTACTAGGAAAACTCTCTTTTTTACTAATTTTAATATCTTTTGAAAGTAAATTATCCTTTGCCATAATTACTCCTTATTAAGCCCATAGGCATCTAAAACATCTAATAAGTCATTATCATTTAATAAATCACTAATTAGCTTACATTTAATTGGACTAGCATTACTAATAGCCTTAACAAAGCCAGTATAATGACTACCACCACCATAGATATATAAAGTATCAAGTTTATTATCACGATTTTCATAAGTATAGTAATTAATAGCTCTAGCAATCCTTACAGCGCAATCATCATAAAACTCTTGCATCTTAGGATTACTCAAGACATCCATCTTATTATTCTTTAAATATTTAAAGGCCGTATATTTATCACAGAATAATATTTCGCTTGCAATCTTGGCCATATCTAATACACCATTTTCAAGTGTTCTAGAAGCATTATAGAAGCCATCTTTATAGATATCAACACGAACATGATTATAACCAATATCAAGTAAGGCAATATCGCTCGTTAAACCTTTTGATAAAAGAATATTAGTGATAGCCATTTGTCTAGGCATAGCCTTAACTAACCTTAAACCAGCTTTATCAAACATATCACTATATTTATCAATCAATTCTTTTCTAACTGCAGCGCCCAATAGTTCAATACCGTCTTTTTCATTACAGCTTATAATGCTATAGTCATAGATATAATCATCTTTCTTATTGCCAACTAGTTCCTTAAATTCATAAGGCAAGTTAACCTCTAGTTGTTTAGTATTCATATAAGGCATGTTTAAACGATTTAAAAAGACATCTTCATCAGGAATAATTAAACTTACATTCTTCTCCCTAATATTATTTTTCTTAACTGTCTCTCTAAGTAAATCGCTCATGGCCTCAAAAGTAACTAAGCTACCATTACTTACAGCATTCTCTGGAGTATCAATAACCAAAAAGTTATCATTAAAGACAAATTTTATAGTTCCATCTCCAATATCAATTCCAAGTTTTCTTTTCATACATGCCCCCTTCTATATTAAAAATAAGCTATAGTACCAACTAAGCAAGCTTGTTCCATAAATAAGTGAAAAATAAGTCGCCATAGAGATACAAGGACCAAATGGTATTTTATCTTTTTTAAGCAATAAAATAAATACTAGTCCCAAAATACATGCGAAAAAGATATTAAATAAGCTACCTACTAAATCTAAATATAAACCACATAGAAATAATAGCTTAATATCTCCTCCGCCTAGTGTTTCCTTCTTTAAGATCTTATCTAAAATTAAACTTAATAATAAAACAACAAACGCAACAATAAAACCAAATAAAACTGATAAACCAATTTGTTTAATATCAAATCCTCTAATAAGTCTAAAAGTAAGCCACCATACAACACCAAAGATAATAAAGCCATCAGGTATCTCATAAGTATTTAAATCACATAATGATAGTCCAAATAGCACACAAATAAAGCCTAAACTATCAATTAAATCTAGATTTAATTCAGGATGATTTATTAAAAAGAACATGAATAGTAAACCCAAAGATAATTCACTAATCAAGTATTTGATTCCCATCTTCTTGCCACAGTAGCGACACTTTCCTTTTAAGAAAATATAGCTAAAGATAGGAAATAAATCTAATATAGATAGTTTATGACCACAATTATCACATTTACTAGTTCCCTTCCACCATGGAACATTATCCTTTATACGATCAGCGACACAGTTTAAAAAACTTCCAAAAACACTTCCTAAAATAAAAGAAAGAACTAAAGAATATATAAGAATAAATTTACTTTCGTAGATATCAATCATTTGCCTTTTACCCAATCATAATATATATTGCCATCATAGACTAAAACTCTTAAAACTAAAGTACCCTTTTTACCACTATATTGTTTACTATCAATACTTGGATTATCACCTAAATTATAGCCTTCAGGTTTACTTGCAATAATCGTATTACTAACGCTATCAAAATAACCAATATAGCCGGTAGAAGTATGATGAACACATGTTCCATCACTATTTCCACATTTATTAACCGGACATATTTGTCCATTTAAGCTATTAACTTTAGCTACCGACTCGCATGTATTAAGATACAAAGAATCGCTACCAGTCGAAAACTTATCATCATACCAATTAAAGCTGCCTATAATGACAACTATAAGTTCTAATACAATAACTAGAATAACCAATAGTTCAAATAAGGAAATACTACCTTTTTTATTTAATCTAGTCATCGTTTTCTCCATCCCAGTTTAAACAACGTACACTAAAAGTCTTATCAATTAAAGTGCCAATAGTTTCAGTACCCATATCAAGTTCAACATTAAAACAACCATGTTCATCATCATAAGTAATTGATTTAATCTTTACCCCTAATTCATTAGGATAGCTGCCTTTTGCCAATATATAACGATATTCATTATCCTCTGTATTGCCT
>CAVCDR010000023.1:0-30303 GCA_963601025.1 Agathobacter sp.
AATTGTTACTATAACTGGTCTAATCTATAATGTTGGCCTTATTGCCAACCCTTATTTTGAAGGAAAATTGGTTGGTGTAGTAGCGGATATCTTAAATAATAAAGCTACTTACTTAGATGTCATTAAGATTGTAGTAAGCTATTGTATAATAATCACTTTTGTTCAAATCAATCGTTACTATAAAAGAGAGTATGTTAGAGTCTTTGCCAACAATATTAATAAATCAATGAAAGAAACAATCTTTCACAACCTTTTAAATACTAGTAATCAAAAGCTAAAACAAGAAGGCGTTGGAAACATTTTAACTAAAGCTATTATTGATGTGAATGATTGCTCAGAAGGTATAAGAAAGTTTACCACGGAAATATTTGATACTGGAGTAGCCTTTCTAGCCTACTTTATTATGATGTTAGTGTTGGATATAAAGATTACACTATTATGCTTTATCTTTATTCCTATATCTTTTTATTTTGCTGAAAAGATGAAGATAATTGTTGTAAAAAATAATACCAGGGCTAAAATTTCATCAGCTAATTTAAGTGATATAACCTTAGATAATAGTACAAATCATCTAACTTATATCGTAAATGGATGTGAGGACAGACAAGTTAATAATTATGAAAATTACTTAAATGATTATGAAAAAAGTAATATTAAGGCTTCCCTTCCTATCGCCCTATTACCGCCAATCTATAAGTCAATATCTTATCTAGGCATTATCTTTATTATGTATTTAGGCATTACAAATATTCAAAATAACACTTGGACAATTGCTATATTAACCACCTATATTTCTTCTTTTATGAAGATGGCAGAAAAGGCTAGCAAATCGGCTAAATTATTTAATTCTGTACATAAGGCTGAAGTATCGTACGATAGAATAAAAGAATATTTAAGAGAAGATAATAGTTATAATAATTTAACTCAATTAGATGTCGATAATATTAATATTCAAAATCTTAGTTTTCATCATCCTAATAAAGATTATTTATTTAAGGATTTATCAATTAATATTGCAAAAGGTGAAATCATTGGCGTAACGGGCGAAGTAGCTTCAGGAAAAACTAGCTTTGGTAAATTATTTTTAAATGAAGAAGCTTATGATGGTAAGATACTGCTTAATAATATTGACCTAAAATCTTTAAAAGATAAAAGGTATGTTACATACTTAGGACATGACAGTGAATTATTTAATGATACGGTAGCCGAAAATATTAGTCTAGGTGATGATATAGATGTTGATTATTACTTAAGACTTGTATGTCTTGATAAAGAAATTACTAAGGATACCATTATCGGAAGTGAGGGTTCTTGTTTATCTGGTGGTCAAGCCAAAAGAGTAGCCGTTGCTAGATCTTTAGCTCACCTTTCATCAATGTTAGTATTAGATGATCCATTTTCTGCTTTAGATAAGAAGGTAGAAGAAGAAATCTTTAATAATCTTAAAAAATATTGCAATGATAAAATCATTATCTTAATTTCTCATCGTTTAAGTATATTTGATAAATGCAACTAAATAATCTTTATTCAAAAAGATAATGTTGAGGTAGGCTCTTTTACTAACTTATATTTAAATAATAGTGATTTTAAAGATTTATATAATCTTCAAGTAGGTGAAAAACATGAACACTAAACATATCATCTTTAAGACTTCACTTAAGTATTTTTTGTTATCGTTGTTGATTGTTTTAACCATTGCTTTAGCTATTATCTTCGCCCTACTACCACCCTACTATTTAGCTAAAATAATTGATTCTTTAAATAATCAAACTTATAAAATAAGTGCTACCGTTATAATCTATTTACTAATCCTTATTTTAAGCAATCTGTTTATTTCTATAAGAGATAGCCTACTTGTCATCTATGGTCAAAAGTTAACCCATGCCTTAAGAAGTAAATTAATAGATAAATACTATAAACTTGATATTGAAATAATGTCTGAATATAACCCAGGGAATATCGTTTCAAGATTTATAAATGATGTCGATAGTGTAGAGATATTATTTACTAGTGGCATCATATCCTTAATTGCTGACCTAATTAGCTTAATTAGTATCCTAATAATCATCTTTAATAAGACTAAAGGACTTTTTGTGATACTACTTGTAGTAATACCTCTTATCTATTTATTTACTCGCTATATTCAAAAGAATACTTTAAAAAGTGAGATTGAAAATAAGGCGGCAATTAGTAAAGCTAATGCCTATATTCCAGAATCAATTCATAATATTATTACTATTCATAATCTTAATAAGGAAAGGCATATTGAAGATAAATATGATGAATATATTAAAAATGCTTACAACGCTCTAAATAAAACCAACTTTTATGACGCCTTATACTCACCAGTTATAAAAGTTATCTATGCCCTTATAGTTTCTCTTGCTGTTTTGCTTACAACAAGCAATAATCAAAATCTACTATTACTATTTGGCTTAAGCGCTAGTGATACCATCATGATAATAAATTATATTTCTCAGATATTTGATCCAATCGAATCAATTGGTATGGAAATCACAACTATCCAATCAGCGATTTCGGGTATTAGACGTATAGATGATTTCCTCATCTTAAAAGAAAGAGAAGTATCAAGAAACGATAAGGTTATAGATACAAAACAAGACATCTTGATTGATATTAATAATATTGATTTTAGTTATCATAATAAGGATGTTTTTACTAACTTTTCCTTACAGATAAAAAACGGTGAACAAGTAACTTTTGTTGGTAGAACAGGTTGCGGCAAATCTACCTTATTTAAATTATTATTAGGCATATATAAACCAAACAATGGAACAATTACTGTATTTGGTATAGATCCTTATCATTTAGATAATAGCCAAAGAAGAAAAATCTTTGGTCATGTTGAACAATCTTTTAATCCAATAATTGGAACAATTAAAGATAATATTACTTTATATGATGAAACCATAGGTGATGGCCAAGTAATTGAAGCTTTAAAGAAGTGTAATTTATATAATACAGTAAGTAATTTTGATAATGGCATTTATACAATATGTAAGGAGGAGCTTTTTTCAAAAGGACAGTGGCAGTTACTATCTATTGCCAGGGCAATAGTATGTGATCCATTGGTTCTAATGTTAGATGAAATAAGCGCAAACTTAGATTCAGAAACAGAAAAAGCAATCTTTGAAACCTTCAGTAATATATCTAAGGATAAAACCGTTATTTCAATATCACATAGAGCTAATGCCAACATTGGAAAATGCATTAAAATTAACTAAGCATTTTTCTTGCAAAGGCATCGGCCTCTTGTTCAAACTTTTGGTTTTGGCTATAGCCATCGCAAGAATTCATAAAGACAGTTTTTATTTTTTGTTGAAGGACATGTTTTATTTCATGGAATAAGATAAACCAAAAGTCTTCACTATCTAATAAGCTTTCTTCCATAGCCAAGATTACTTTTTCATTATTTATCCACTTAACCGCACCATTAACGGTCGAGTTTTTTAGATGTGGCAATAAAATAAAGGCTACACCGCAACTTTCAAATATATCCTTTATTCCATCTATACACTCTTTAGGAGACTTATTTTTCATTTCTCTAAATCCATCTATCGAACTTTTTAATAAGACATTATCATATGGTTTTAAATCTAATTTCCTAGAAAAGTTAATCGCTACTTGTAACCATACACGGTTATTTAAAATATTGACTGGTTTTAGCTCTTCAGTTGTAACCTTATAGCTAACCAAAAAATCTTCCTTTAAGAATATTCTTAAATCAGCTACATTTAGATATCCGCATAAATTAGCAATCTTATCTTTAATATCATCAGTACTACTAAGACCACAATTACCCACAAAATAACTATAGTCAATCATATAAGCTGTTTTCTTTTGGTTGTAATAATCTTTAGCTTTTTCTATCTCAATCATCTTTTCATCATAGCTAGCTTGTAAGTTAAGCCAAAGTTGTGCGCTAGTGCCTAAAGCTTGTGATAACTTTTTTGCCAAGTCATTTGAAACACTTATTTGGCCATTAATAAGTAAGCTTAGTGTCTTAGGAGATGTACCCATCCTTTGGGCAAACTCAAGTTGGCTTATATTTAAGTCATTAAAACAATCTTCCACATAGTAACCTGGATGAAAAGCTATTAAATCCTTATATTCTACATAATTATTCATAATGGTTAGAAACCTCCGTTATCATAATAATCTTTATCGTTTTACACCTTGCAAGAATATCGCCATCAATAAGTAATATCTCTTTTTCATCACAAGGTATTAAAGTTACCCTATACTCTGTATTACCTAAACGAATGCTCATTCATCCTTCCTATTACCTTTTAACTTTTCAAGATGAAAGGCTGGATACATACTAATATCATAAAATGTGTCAATACTTTCAATAAGGTTAGCAGTATCAATGAGTTTAAGTATAACTTGCTTCAAATATCTCCACTTACCCTTATATAAAGGATTAAACTGTTCTTCCACTTTCCTATTTTTATACAGTATCTTCATACCTAAACGTGACTCAATTCCTTTCTAAATTTCATTACCATTTAGGTAATATTATTGTATCATCTAGACAATAATTTCGTTACCATTTTGGTAATAGTTTTTAATAGAAATTCAAAAGAATTATTATCATACTATTATTACCAATTCTTCTTCTGTTTCCTCACAAATAAAAAACAGGTAGTTATTTACCTGTCTTATCTATAATCTTCTCTTGATACTTCTTAGATTGTTTTACTGTCTCCTCTAAGAAAGCTAAATAGTATTCTTTTAATTCGCCTGTATCTTTAGAAAGTCTTTGTTTCATACTTTCTTCTCTACCACTATCAAATATCGGCATATTATGTTCAATCTTATATTCCGCAACACCTTTTACTACTTCCATACGCTTTAGAAATAGTTCCTTCATTTGATCATCAATTTCATTTATTTTTAAACGACATTCATTTAAATCCATATTAATGTTTAACCTTTCTAAGTAACGGAGCTAGCTTGTTATAGGCAAAATACATGATTGGGTCAACCACATAATCCCATTCACCAATAAATTCCACATAGTCTCCACCAAACTTCTTCTTAAATTCATGCAAACCAAGACGAGGATTATCCTTTGACAAATCACCTATTGTGCCAAATTGGTCATATACCCTCAAACCTTCATTCTTACAATATTCAATATGCTTAACATAAGTATGATAGTTGGCATAAGTTTCACTTAATATATCATGATTGCCTGCATACAACACCCAGGCTTTATCACCATATTCAATAATCATATGACCATTTAAAATTACACTATCACCATATTGTTTTTGATAATTAGAATACTTTTCAATCTCCTTTAAACAATTATCTCTTTGTTTGGTAAGTTCTTTGATTTTACTTTTTGCACTTTTGCCTATATCAGGTCCATCGATTCTTTCAATTTCATTTTTTAAATTATCTAAACGTTCATTTAAACAATTAAGAGTCTTTGGAAAATTAACCCTTCCCATAAATAAGATGGCTTTAGCATTTTTACTTGAATTAAAGATATCATATAAAGTCTCATAATAATCTTCCCTATAAGAAGAAAAGCCCTTTCTATTTTCTGTTATATCCATTAGCTTATAAAACTCTTTAACATCCTCTTTACCACCAATATAAACTTCTGTGTCAAGCTTTAAAGCCTTAGAAATTCTTTGTTTAGTAGTCTTAGAGAAGTGATCTTCAATAGTCTTTAAATCTTGAGTTAAATCGATTCTAAAGGTATATCGAGGTTGCATGGTCTCGAAGTTTTTAGTAAAACCTAAATGTTTAAACCCACAATCTTTTAATGTATTAAACAATTCTTCATAATCAGGATTAACACTTGTTTCCTCTAAATAGTTAGTCGATTGCTTAATCAAATCAGGATCAATCTTAACATATATAGCTTTTTTTGACTTAGCGAACTTTACCACTTCCTTAGTAAAGTTATTTACCAGTTCCTTATCCTTATAATCTAAGACAAATCCCCTTGGTGCATATAAGTAGCACTTATTAAGTGGCATCTTTTTTTCTAGTAACAAGCTTGCACCTAAGATACTATCATTATCATCTACTAGTCCTAAATAATATGGCTTTAAGCCCTTCTTAATAGATGCGAACTCACCCCAAGCCAATGATTGTAAGAAATGAGACTTACACTTATGATTTTTTACATATTCATCATATCTATCTTTATCTAATTCAATTAGTTTATACATAATTCTTATTTCCTTATCCGCTACCACATTATATAATTTTCATTAGCTAAAACAAACAAGAGGTAGTCATGAAAATATTAATAACCTGTTTTGATCCCTTTGGAAAAGATGAAATAAACGCTTCAAAAGAAGTATTAGATGCCTTAGATGTTACTAAATTTAACGCCAATATTATTAAGTTAGAAATTCCAACCATTCGCTATAAAGCTTTAGATATGATTATTAAAGCCATTAATAAGGAACATCCTGATGTAATAGTATCACTAGGCCAAGCAGGAGGAAGAGATGGCATTACTATTGAAAGAATAGGTATCAATATTGATGACTTTAGAATTAAAGATAATGATGGCAATATGCCAATTGATGAACCCATCTATTATGATGGACCAGCTGCCTATTTTTCTACTTTACCAATAAGAGAGATTGTTGATAATTTAAATCAAAACAATATTAAAGCCTCTATTTCTAATAGTGCTGGCACATTTGTATGTAACCATGTTTTATATGGCACAAGATACTACCTTGAACATAATTATCCCGACATTAAATGTGGTTTTATTCATGTTCCTTATATAAATGGACAAGGAACCCCATCTTTAGAAAAAGAAGAAATTGTAAAAGGAATTAGTCTAGCCCTTGAAACAATTATTAATCATTAACGTAAAATTCGATATTCTTAGTTTCATCATCAATTACTAAAAGATTCATTTTGTGGCTTAAAGCGCTACAGGCATCAATGCCAATAATGCCTTCATCCACAAAAGGTTCAAAATGACAATTATCCAACTTTAAATCTTCTAAGATATCTTTTCCTAGATGATGATAAACACTATGACCATAAGGTGTATGGAAATGACCACAAACAATGGTCTTTTTTTCTTTATATTCATCATTTTTCATGGCATCCCAAGCATCAAAACCATTCATCCATCTAGCTTCATCGAATTCTTCTTTATTAGCGTTACGCCAATCTTTATATGAAGAATCCTTTTTCGCAATCCAACCATGAATAAAAACATAATCTTCTATCTCATAATAATCAACTAAACTTTGATAATAATTGTATAAATCCTCATCCTTACTAATACGATTTAACATCTCATAAAATTCATAATATTTAATATTAGTCAACTTAGAAAGAGTGCCCATTGTACCATTTGTAAAGTCTCTCTTTTTAAAAGATTCGGTTTTTACAATATTCTCCAAAAGATCTTCATGATTGCCTCTTACCAAAGCTCTTCTACTTGGATCTAAAGAAAGCACAAACTTTAGACATTCTCTAGGCATATCTCCTCTATCTAATAAATCACCAAGGCTTATAAAGAAATGATTAGAATTATTTTTATCAAATTTAGCTTTATTTAAAACATTTTCAAGATATGTATAATAACTATGTACATCACCAACTACAAAATATTTCACTGCACTATTATAAACTAAAAAGGAAGTTCTATGAATCTAAACATAAACGGAATAAATGTAAATGCCAAATATAATGATCATTGTATAAATGACGTTCTTTTACCATTAATTGATAGATTAGATACTATGCAAAAAGAAAAGAATGCCAGGATTATTATTTACCTAGCAGCTGCTCCAGGATGTGGCAAAAGTACTTTGGCATCTTATTTAGAATACTTGTCTAATAATAGGATACAAGCCCTATCCATGGATGGTTTTCATCATACTAATATTTATCTTAATAATCATTTTAGAAGTAATGGTGAACCACTATATAAGCACAAAGGTGCTATAGATACTTTTGATGTAGAAAGTTTAATAAAACATATAAAAGATATCAAAGAAAACAAGGATGTCCTATGGCCAATATATGATAGAAAGATTCATGATCCAATTAAGGATGTAATCAAAGTAGATAAACAAATAATCTTAATTGAAGGAAATTATCTATTATTAAATACCAAACCATGGGATGAATTGATTAAATATGCCGACTATTCAATATTTATCAAAGGTCAAACAATTGATTTAGAAAACAGATTAATTGAAAGAAAGATGCTAAGTGGATCAAAGTACGATATTTCTCTTAAGCACTACCACGAAACGGATAAACCTAATATTGAACTTGTAAATAATAACTCTATTAAAGCTAACTTAAATCTAAAGTTAGAAATTAATGATGGAATTGTAAAACTAATAGATATCGGTTGATTGAGGAATAATGGCTTCATTTAAATAATAGTAGGCAAAACTATTGGCTGCAATCTCATTTAAAGAACTAAGCTCTCTTTTAACCTTAAAAAACAATAGCTTTTGATAGATTGGCTCAACCTTACTAGAAGTTAAACAATTATCTTTATATTCAAGCGCATGAAAAAACTCATGAGCTAAATGGAGTTTGATTAAAGTATCATAATCTAAATTTAAACGTTCAGCTTTTTCTTTAATAGCCTTATTAAATATTTCAATACAAATATTCTTATTAGTTAGAATAGTACGCGCATATATTACAAGTCCTGTATATTTACTATCATTATCGGAATAAATAAGCTTGATATTATTTTTTAATAATTCTTCCTCAAGGTTTTTATCTCTAAATAAAATAGCCTTACTTTTTCCATCTTCAATAGCTAAATTAAGATAAGTATCTACCTTATCATTATTAACTAAATAGAAATACTTATCCCTTTTAAAATCTAATAAAGCATAATCTTTAAAAGTCTTATTTTCCATCTTTATTCAATAAGTAATATACCGCCCCGACCATGCCAGCTTCATTATTAAGTTTACACGCTTTAAGCTCTAAGTCCTTACCAAAATGAGGCATAACTTTACTTAATACTTTATTTCTTAAAGGAAAAATAAAATATTCCTCTTGTTTAGAAACACCACCACCAATTAAAACTAACTCAGGATTAAAAATATGCACAAGTCCTGTAATACCAGTGGCAATATTATCAATCCATTTATTTAAGATGACTAATACTTCTTTATTGTCTAAGGCCGCTTCATCAAAAATAACTTTGCCATTAATTTCTCTATCACTTAATAGTCCTGCTTCTTTTACCATCTTAGTTAAAGCAGTGGTTGAACCAAGAGCTTCTAAACATCCTTTGTTACCACAACTACAAGGTACTCCATCTTTATCAATACTAAAATGGCCTATTTCACCCGCAAAGCCTTTGCTACCTAGTAGGATATTACCATTAACGATAATACCGCCACCTACACCAGTTCCAATAGTTATAACTACGACATCTTTTTTGCCCTTAGCTTCACCAAGCCAAAGTTCGCCAAGGCAAGCCGCATTGGCATCATTTAGTACTTCGGTTTTAATTTTATATTTATCTTCAAAGGACTTTTTAATTTTTGAACCAAGATAATTTTTTATATGACCAGCTGTACCAGCAATCTCACCCTTATTAGAATCCACCGCCCCGGTAGCTGATACGCCAATACCGCATATCTTTTTAATATTTATTTTATAGGTATCTAAAAAGATATCTGTACTACTTAATACAGTATCTAAAATAGGCGTATCATAATTATCAAAATTAACACTATAGCTATCAGTATAAATAATCTTTCCATCATGGTTTATTAAGCCAATCTTACAAGCTGTACCGCCAATATCAATACCTAAATATAATTTTTCCATAAAACACCTACTTATTTATAGCCGACAATGTTTCTTGATACTTCTGTGTCTTAAAGTAAGAATCATTGGCTAAATAATATGAATATAATATATCAATCATAACCAAGAAAGAAAATTGTGGTGAAATCTTAGTACCACGATCAAGATTCTTTAAAGTGGCCACTTTAATTATTTCATCACATTCTTTCTCAACACTTTCATCTACATAACTAGTAAAATAAATTACTTTACCATTATGAGCCTTAGCTGTCTTAATAATTTGTAACATCTCTTCGGTCTTACCACTTAAAGAGATGACGATAATAACAGAGTTATTATTAATAACCGAAGAGCTCATCTTAATAAATTGGGTATCCGTTAAAGCTGAAACATCTAGTCCTAAACGCATAAAACGTAGTTCAAATTCCCTTGCGACCATGCCTGAACTACCAATGCCATAAACCAATACTCTTTCATATTCATTTAGAATACTCGCTACTCTTCTAATCTTCTCTTCATCTAATAATTTAAAGTTTTCAGCCAATAAATCTTGATAAGATTTTTGCACATTCCTAGTAAAAATACTAATATCTTGTTCACTAGGAAGATAATTACCCTCTTCTTTTAAATCATAGACATAAGAAAAGATAAATTCTCGATAACCTTTAAAACCGCATTTTTTCGCAAAACGCGAAAGTGAAGCTTCTGATACATATAATTTGTTAGAAATCGTCTTTGAAGAAAAATCAATTTGTTCATTATTGCTTAAGAAAAACTTCGCAATAACATTTTCAACTTTAGTAAAATCGCCATTACTCTCTTTAATAATGTCTTTTGTTTTATTTGATTTGCCTCCATTAAAAAAGCCAGACTTCATACTAACTAGTTAAACCTTTTCCATCAAATTCATTAAGTTCTATTCCTTGTTTTAAAGCTAAAGCACAAGCCTTACCAGCAGATTCTCCCATATCTATTACAGTTGGTTGAATTCTAATGCTAGCTTGGGTAAGGAAAGTAGTTGAAATACATCTTCCAACCGTAATTAAATTAGAAACCTTTCCATTTACCAAACATCTATAAGGAATCTCATAGTATTCACCTTTGGTGTATTTTTCCATATGTACTAGACCTTTAGTAGCAGAATGGACATCAATATACCAATCACCATTAGCTACACCATCAGGAAACTTTCTTCTTGCGATATAATCATCTTCATTTAAAGTATATAAACCTTTAATACGATAAGACTCTCTTACTCCAAGTTCACTAGCTTGTCTAATTAAATAAGCATTCTCAAAACCTGGCATACATTCTTTTAAAAACTTAACTAGTCTTTGAATCATTTGGCGGCCTTCACTTATAGCCTTACTTCTATCAAAGCTATTTGTGTTCTTTTTTAAGTTGCTTAAATGTGGACAATTAAAAGTCATAACACCTTTTGTATTAGGCACTGAGAAACATTGATAGTAAGTTAAATCTTCTTCTTTTAATAAGCCTTTTTCAATACCTTCTCTAAATTTAGGCTCTAGCTTAAAGTTACGATTTTTTACCATGGCTGATTCAAAGAAGAAACCTTGTTTTAGTGGTGAAAACTCGTCATTTAAAGATAAACAATAGTCACGATATTTATCAACATTAATGCCACCCATCTCAAATCTTAAAGAAGACATTTGATTGTTGCCTTGATCATCACCAGAACTATATTCAACACCACTCATTCTAGATAGTAAGGCATCACCTGTAGCATCCACAAATTGTTTAGCCTTTAAAACAATTTCGCCTTCTACACCTATTAGAGTAATTGAAGTAATTTTTTTATTATCAACTGTGCAATTAGATAGACAAACATCATATAAAAGCTCGCCGCCACTTTCAAGAAACATCTCTTCAAGAACTAAAGCCTTATCTTCAACTGAAGAATAGACATATTCCATGATGCCATCTCTAGTTGTCTTACCTTTTTTATTTAAACGTTCTTCTATTTCATAAAAGATACTTTCATGTTTAACAAAAGATTCCATCATAGGATTAACTAATGCATTTACACTAGCACCACCTAGATTGATACTTTTTTCAACTATTAATACTGAATTGCCACCTCTTGCGGCCGCAATACCTGCTATTGAACCAGCTGTACCACCACCCACAATGATTGTGTCATATTGTCTAATTTCTTTTTCCATATTAGTCCTTTGAAACTACCGCAATAATATCTTCATCATCACTTACAAACTCAAGTTCCATATCAATTAAGCTTGATAGCTGTTCCTTATTTATCACACCACTCAAGTCAACTTGTTTTTGACCAAAGTATAAATAAGTCTTAGGAAGGGTTTCACCTGCATCTGAATATTCTGTCATACTCTCAACAAAACTCTTAAAACGATCATGCATCTCAGGTTTCTTGAATGTCTCAATTTTTGCAACATTCTTTTGTAACCTGATAACTCCTTCGCTATCAATTATACGCGCCAACTTTTTCTTAGAATTTATTAATCCAAAAAGACTCTTCTTATTAATGTTGATATAGTAAGCACTCCATTTACCAGTACTTGCTACAAATTCAACATTATCCTTACTTGTCTTTTCGCCCTCTGCTAATATTTCTCTTTTTTCATCATCGCTAATTTCTTTAGCGTTACGGTCCTTGGTTCTTAATTCGGTAGCACCTGTAGCGATAGCTCTTAAAATGTTCTTTTGCGAATCAATTTCAATGGCGATATCAACAGTCTCAGGAGCTGCGCCAGCTCTAGTGATGACTTCTAATACATCATGACGAATCTTTCGAATATCTTCTTCGCTAGGATTAGCCACATTTCTTTCAATTTGTTCTCTTACTAAAGCTAAAGAAACACCAATTGTAGAAATATATGGAGCATTTTCGGCAATCTTATGTTTAATATTTAGTTTTTCACTTAAATATGGTACTACAACACTTGCAGAACCGCCGCCACCAACTAGCTTAATAATGTTTGGGTTTAAGTTATAGTCACTTATTAAGTCTTTCACTATAACTGATACTTTGCCAATGGCGATATCCATGGCTTTTTTGCAAAGCTCTTGCACACTACTATGACAATAATCAGCTAAAGCTTGCCATGCAAGTGTGGCACTTTCAATATTACCTCTAGCATAGTCATCTTCTTTAACATAACCTAAGATATTAGCTGCACCAGCTAAAGTTAAAGCATAACTTTGACCATTATCACACTTTACCACAGCATAATTAGCCGCATCATCACTTCTTGGAGCAATAAGTTCAACTGTAGGATTGACCATATTCTCGGTTTTAGCAAAGACTTCATATTCCTTATCCGCAATATGAGCACTTCTTGGACCAACATCAACAATATTATGATCTTCTACAACAATCATACTACCACCCGCAATACCAAGTGTTCTTACATCAAGAGAAGTTAGATATAGTTTACGTCCTCCTACTTGGGCATTTTTAATCATAACTTTTCCATCTTTGATAGCAGAAATATCTGTTGAAGTACCACCTGCTTCTAGGAAAATACCATCGGTAACTTTTTCATACATCAAGGCACCTGCAACACCTGCCGCAAGACCAGACAACATTGTTAGAATTGGTCTTTTTCTAACTTCGTCGATACTCATGACACCACCATCACATCTCATAATCATTAGTGGCTTCTTGATACCAGAATTTTTAACAGCTGATTCTGTCATATTAGCCGTTTCCATCATCTTCGGAATTAAAGCGCCATTTACACAAGCCGTTCTCGTTCTAGCTTGTAAGCCGTATAGTTGTGATATTTCATAACCACCAGTGGCCACCATACCTAGCTTGTTAGCTTCTTCAATTACTTTTAGTTCATTAGTATTATCATCAACAGAATAGCTTTCACTAGCAACAATTACTTCGGCACCCTTTTCCTTTAATTTACTGATGGCGTTGTCAATTTTAGTTTCATCAACTTCATTTGAATTAATAAATTCTTGGTCTGTATAAAGAAACTTTCCCTTTGAAAGTTCAATGTTGCCGATAGTTGTTTCATTTTTAGCTCTATCAGCCTCTAGACCTTTTCCCATACCCACAATACCTACTCGAGCTACATCACCTTCAAGTAAAGCATTAGTAGCTTGAGTAGTACCATGAGCGATAAAAATTACATCTTCAGGAGAAATATTGTTTTTTGTAAGAACATGTTCAATAACTTGTACAATACCCTTGGCAACACCTTGTTTGTCATGATGAGTAGTGGGAATCTTCTCCTTAGCAACTATTTGATAAGTTGTATTATCAATTACAACTGCGTCCGTAAAAGTCCCACCAACGTCTATTCCGATACGTACTTTTCTTCTTTCCATTAACAATATATCCTCCTGTTTAATTTAAATTAGAATAATGCGATAGCTGTGTATACAAGAATACCTAATGCCATTACAACGGTATAAGGTAATGTAGACTTAAGAATATCATTTACATCTACTTTTGCATAACCAGCAACGATTACGTTTTGTGTATTAGTTGGATCAGATACACATTGAACAACACTTGTTGAACGTAGTGCCATACCAACTGCTGAAGCGCTTAATTTTCCTGCTTGAATAAAGATATTTGCAAGACCAGATCCTAAACCATACATATTAAGTGGTCCTCTATATAATGCAAGAGGTGATAATACAGTGAATAGGATGATATAAACGATTGGGTTAGAAGGCAAAATCTTACTAATAACTGGTTGCATGATTGCTGAAGTTGCTTGTGCGGCAACACCATTTAATAAGATACCAATACCCATCATTAGGCCAATTACACCAGCTACATCTTTAATACCATCAACTACTGAACTAGCAGCGATTTGAACACTTTCTTTTGGTTTTGTAATAAGAAGTGTAACTACAATAGCGATTAATAAGCTTGTTTCAGCATTTAGTTTAAAGATAAATACCAATAAAATTGGAACAAGTGGCATTAATAAAGCTACTGGATTAACTTTCTTATCATCAGCTGGCATTTTAGCTGCCCAGTTACTTACAGCCTTAACATTTTTAGTGTTAATAAGAATATAAGCAATTGTAACAACGATGCAAATAATACCCATTACAAGAGAAGAACTTGTAATAACAGACATGTCCATACCGATAGTATCAACATACATTTGGTATTGAGAAACATTGAATAATAGACCAATATTTAAGCCAAATAGTACTAAACTACTAGCTACAACTGGAGCAATACCAGCAGATAGTAATAGTGGGATAGCGATTTGTGAAACCATGATTACTGGTCCAGCACCAGACATTGCTGTAAATATTAAAGCAATTGCAGCAGTAAGAGCGATAGCAATCATTACTGGCTTGTCACCAGCAAGTTCAGCTGCTTTTCTAATGATGGCATCAGAAATTCCCTCTTTTTGAATAACTTTTGCAAAGATTGCACCAAAGATAGTAACAATGATTGTACCAGCTAATCTACTAGCACCTGATGAAATTACATATCCAGCGATAGTTTGTGTATCAGCATCACTAGATACAAATGGAACTCCCGCTACAGCAGCAATTAAGATACCCATGATAGGTAATGCTAAAATAGCTGGAAGCTTCTTAGTCATCATTAAGGCTACTCCCCCTAAAAAGATAGCAATGATAACAATTAGTTGAAATGTTTGCATAATCTAATCCTCCTTTAACAACATTTCGTCTGTAAATTTTTTCGTTATTAACTGCGGCCTTGTAATGGCACCGCCAACAACCACGCTGTAGCAACCGAGTTCAATAACTCGTTTTGCTTTTTTTGGAACATCAATGTTCCCTTCGGCAATCACTGGTTTTGAAACATTCTTTAAGATTTCTCTAATTATTTCAAAATCGTTTGCCTCAATCTTGTCCCCTTTACTTTCATCGGTATAGCCTACTAGAGTTGTACCAATGAAATCAAATCCTAATTTATTTGCATTTATAGCTTCTTTAATTGTTGAACAATCGGCCATAAATTTTTGATTTGGATATTTCTTTCTAATCAAAGGAAATAATTCATTAATTGTTAGACCATCAGGTCTTCTTCTTTCAGTGGCATCTAAGGCTATTATTTCTGGACTTACGCTTATTAGCTCGTCTACTTCTTTCATAGTGGGTGTGATATATACTTCACTACTTTCATAAACAGCTTTAATGATACCAATAATTGGTAAATCAACATTTTTTCTTATTTCCTTAATATCTTCGATAGTATTTGCTCGTATACCACAAGCTCCACCTTCTTTAGCCGCCAAAGCCATTCTTCCCATGATAAAAGAAGAGTGTAATGGCTCACTTTCTAGAGCCTGACATGATACGATAAGTTTTCCTTTTATACTTTCAAGCTTATCTCCCATTCTATTTATCTCCTTATTCCGTTTTCTAAATTATAAAACCACATTTTCACATATACAATCAAAGCGCTTACTTTAGATTTTAGATACAATTGTGAATATTTTTAAATGAAAGTAATTTCAATATTAGATTATTTGTTTATCTATTTCAATATATAAAATAGCGAAAATATATAGCGGTATCAATACTAAAATAGACTTTAAATTTAAGTATGTATTAATGTAAGCCATCACTACACATCCTATTAAGAATGTTAATAATAAGGTAAAGATAATTACAAATTCCTTTAGATCTTCTTTTTTATGCAATATTACATATCGAGTTAAATGATCGACACATTTACGCATATTGCCAATCATCATAGTTGTTGGAAGTGGTCTTTTTTCAACTGTTCTAAATGCTTCTAATGATAATGCGCTATTAAATGTTATAATGGCAGCTGAAATTAAATCATATTCATCAGGGATAAAGCCCACAACTATTACACATATCATTTCAATTAATAATAGAGGTGAACGCCAATGCATCCTAATTTTCTTTTTAAATTTAATATTAAAGATAGTGCCTACAATACACCCTAATACAAAACAAGATAATGGTACTAGATATCTTAAGGCCAAGGTGTAATTTCCTTGGGCAAAATTAATTGACATCAACACCATATTGCCAGTTTGTAAGTTGGCAAAGATTTTTCCGCAATTTAAGTAAGTGTATGTATTTTGATAGCCACCAATAAAAAACAAGATGGCAGCTATTATATAAGAATCAGAGTTATGTTTTTGATTTTCCATATATCTATAATAAGCTTATTTTTTAACGTGGAAACACTTTCATTAAAATTGTAACCGTTATCATCTTTAATTCTTTATTTTTTTCCTTTAATATTGATTTATGCAAAGCAAATTTTGCATAAATAGGAGACAAAATGAATAATTTTACAATTATAAAAGTACATAAAAAGGAGGATGGCCAGCATTGTAAGGTCATCGACACTTTTAATAACTATGAATTAGCTTATTCTCGATTAATGATGTTAAATAGAATGTATCAAACTGAATCTTTACAATTTGTAATTGATGCCTATTAAGAAGCGAAAGCTTCTTTTTTATATGACTTCAAAATGTTTTAAAGCCTTATATAAGCCATCTTCATCAATATCTTCCGTTACATAGTCGGCAAAACTTTTTAAATGGTCCGTGCCATTACCCATCGCAACACCGATTTTTGCATATTCAATCATATCTACATCATTTTCACCATCCCCAAAGGCCATGGTTTCATCATTTGTATAGTTATAATGTTGAATATATTTTTCAATGCCCTTACTTTTGCCACCATCTTTATCGACAATACATAGTCCATATTCATTCCACGAAGTAATGAAGCATTCATCAAGTTCTTCATATAGCCATTTTTTCTTTTCGGCATTTACATATGTACTTATTTGATAGATATCCTTATTATCATAAGGTTTTACTGGGAATGGTTCAGTACCCACACTTCTAAGTCCTTCAGTTTGAAAGTCATCTAAATAGTTAACATATAATTCATCAATAGTTTCAATGATAAAAGGTGCTTTATTGTTATTAAAGATATCAATTATCTTTTTTGCCATCGATTCTCTTATCTTTGTACCACCAATATAATTAAAATCCTTATCTAATATTATTTGTCCATTTAATAGAATATAACCGTCAAATTCTAATCCTAGATTTAAGACATCTAGTTTTTCTAATTCTCTAATATGTCTTCCTGTACAAAGTACTCTTTTTATTCCTTTTTCTTTTAATAATTCAAAAGCTTTAAAGGTACTATTAGGCACTTTCTTTAAATTATGTGAGTATAATGTTCCATCAAAATCAAAAAATATCGCTTTAACCATGAAGAAATTATATCAAATTTAATTATTTTGCATAAAAGTAAGGAATTTTGTTTTGATTTGGTAATTATGTAGATGAAAGGAAGAGATGTATGAAAAAATTAACGAAGATTTTCTTTACGATATTATTGTTATTTAGTTCTTTAGTAGCTAAAGTATCAATTAGTGCAGATGATGATTTAGATACAATTACTACTTTAGGTACTATTGATGAAGTATTTCCAAATCAAATAATTAGTGAAGATTCAATAATGCTTACAAGTGTAACTAATGAGGGATCTTGGATTTCTAAGATTTATATCGAAAATGAAAGAGGTTTTGACTATATCGCGGTAAATAAAGTTGGCGATAAGACAGTCTTTTGTATAGAACCTATGGCCTTATTTGTCGGTGGCCAAGAATATGTTGAAGATACCGCTAAATGGAGTGATTTATCCGATAGTCAAAGACAAGCTATTTGGGAGATTAACTACTATGGTTATTCTTATCCAGGACATGATAGTGAAAGTTATTATGTAGCCACTCAAATCTTAATATGGGAAGTGGTTACCGGTAAGTACTATACTCCGTATTTAATGGATGGCATAAATGAATACAACATAACAAGCGAAGTAAGTACGATTAATTCTTTAAGATCTTCACCAAATGGTCAGCCTTCTTTTAATAATCAAACAATTAAGATGGGTCTAAATACACCGGTTACTTTAAATGATAGTAAGGGCGTATTGGGTAACTATTCAATAAATGGTGGGAAAGGTATTAGTACATCTGTTAATGGAAATAATTTAACAGTTTCTATTACTAGTGAAGATTATGCTCATAGTCTTTCTTTTAATCGTAACTTTTCAGCTAGAGATGTGAATATTATCTATGGATCAGGAGGCTATCAAAGAGTTATTTATTTAGCTAGTAGAAGAGATCCTTCACCTAGTTTTAATTTAAACTTTGAGCTTCTGTATGCTGATATTGAAGTAGAGAAACAAGATAAGGAAACAGGAACAAACACCCAAGGTGATGCGACTTTTAATGGAGCTAAGTTTGAGATAAGAGATAATAACACCTTAGAAACTATTACTACAGATGGCAATAAAACTAGATCAAGAAAGTATCCGGTTGGCACAACCTTAAATGTATGTGAAATAAGTCCACCTGAAGGATACTTAAATAATAGTACTTGTAACAGTGTTTCTTTAAAGTTTTCAGGCGATAGTACCCCTTCTACCTTTTATACAACTATTAAGGATCAAGTAATAAAAGGGAGGATTGAGATAGCTAAGACGATTGATAGTGAAATAGAGGGCTCACATGTTGACAAGCCAGGTAAGAGATTTGTCTTCGATATTATTCTTAAATCTTCTAATAAAGTAGTAGCCGCCTTAACTACTAATGAAGATGGTAGAGCCATTTCTGAATTACTTCCTTATGGAACTTATATTATTAAGGAACATGAAACTAAGGGTTATGATACATGCAAACCTTTTGAAATGAAGATTGAAAAGGACCAAAAAACTTATTTCTTTAATATTTATAATGATACTTTAAAGGCTGAGCTTACTATTTATAAGATTGATAGTGAAACAGGAAAAAGAATCCCAGCTAGTAATATAGAATTTAAGGTAAAAGATAGTAATGATAACTATATAGTTCAAACGGTTACTTATCCCACAAAATATGATACCGATACTTTTAAGACGGATGAAAATGGTTCTGTACACTTACCTAGTCCTTTAAAGTATGGTGAATATAAGATTGTTGAAATTAGTGCACCCTATGGTTATGTCTTAAAGAATAGTGAGATACCATTGAATGTTGATGGATCAACTACGGAAATCTTCCTAAATTTCGATAATACTTCTCAAAAGGGCCAAGTATATATTGAAAAATATGGTGAAGCATTAAGCGGGGTCACTATTAAAGAATCTACATATGGTGATATTTATACACCTATTTATGAAAAGGAGCACCTAGCAGGGGTTACTTATGAAATTATCGCTAGAGAAGATATTGTTACACCAGAAGGTACTCTCTGGTTTAAGGAGGGAGAAGTTGTAGATACCTTTACTACTACCAATGAAATAACTACTTCTTCCCTTCTTCAACTAGGCAAATATTCTATAAGAGAAATAGAAACCACAAATGGTTATGTATTGGATCAAAACAGTTATGACTTTGATATTGAGTATGCTGGGCAAATGGTGGACATAGTCCAAATTAAACAATCATATGTTAATGAAAGACAAAAAATACTATTAGATATCACTAAGACTTTTGAAGATAATGATAGTGAAGCGTACAAAGATGTATTATTTGGTTTATATTCTAAGGATGATATTACTTTGGATGGTGAGGTATTAATTAAGAAGGATTCTTTATTAGGTTTAATTACTTTAGATAATGAAGGCAAAAACATCGAACAATTTGATTTACCTACTGGTGACTACTATTTAAAAGAATTAAAGACTAACGTAGGCTTTGTATTAGATAAAGATATCCATGAATTTACTTTTTACTTTGATGAAGACACTACTAAAGATTTTGTGACCATAAAGCTAAATCTTACTAACAACAAAAGAAGATTAGAACTTGATATATGTAAAGTCGATAAGGATCATCATGATTATTTCTTAAATGGAGCCTTTTTTGAAGTATACGATAAGACTTTAAATAAATATGTTGGAACCTACTCTTCTGGTCAATTATTAATAAAAGGTAATGATGTAAACGAAGAATATGAGCTTGCTAAAGATGAGGAATTTAAAGATATCATTAAGAAAGTGAAGACTAATGAAAATAAGGAATTTATTTGCGATATTGATGATGGCATATATTATTCAAGGAAAGTTAATGATAACAATATAACTAAACATATTGTTAAGGATGGTAAGGTTGTAATAATTGATGCTATATATGGTCATGAATATGAATTCAAAGAAATAAAAGCACCATCTTCTTATAAATTAGCTAATGAGCCAAAAACTTATAAAGTAGAAGCCGATGAAAAGACTGATGTAGTAAATTATGAATTTGAAAACGAAAGAATTATCTTGCCTAATACCGGTATTTAATGAAGAAGTATAAATTTAAAATCATCATTCTTGCCTTTCTTTTAATAGGATTACTAGTAGGCATATATTCTTTAAATCATTCAGTTAAGAAAGCTTATGATTATTCAAACTATTATGTAGAAGTTTTAACTAATGGTGAATCCAATAAAGATATACAAGTAGATAAGGAAGTTCAAGCTAAAGAACTCTCCTTATCTTTACTAAAAGAAACAAACAATGACATAGTAGGCGTATTAGAATTTAAAGATCGAATTATTTATGAGCCGATTGTGCAAGGACCCGATAATGAGTACTATGTAAGAAAAAATATAGAAATAAAATATTCAGCAGCCGGTATCCCCTTTGTTACTTGTAAGGGAAATATATATTCAAAGAATGTTGTCATATATTTCCACTCTAGTACTTTAGATAATATTATCTTTACTCCTTTAATGAACTATTTAAGTTATGACTATTATAAAAATCATTCAACCTTTAAATTTGTAACAGAAGATAACATAAGAAATTATCTAATATTTTCTATCATGAATATCAATTTAAATAATCTAGATGATTCTTTAGAATTTTCTAATACGACCTGGAGATCAAACTTAGACTTTGAACAATTTATTAACGATTCTATAAATAATTCTTTATATAATACAAACATCAAAGTAAAACAAGATGATCAAATTATGACATTAGTAACCTGTGACACTAGAGATAATAATAAAAGAATTGTTGTGTTGGCTAAACTTATAAATTAACAATAATAAAATATAGTTTATTATTTGTTAATATGTATATACCGCCCTATTTCTCCCCTTATTTGTAATTTCTGATTTAATAATAAACAGCCATTATTTATTGCCAAAGAAATATTTTAGCTTATTTTTACCAGCTTGATATGCGATATAATTAGCTTGTAAGAAAAATTAAAAGGAGAATATTATGTACTTAAAAGTTTTTAAAACTGAATTTGGCTTTGGCGAAATCAATGAAGATCATACACTTGCCCTAGCTTCTGAATTTGATCATGATGATTGTGTTCTAGAAAAGAAATTAACATTAGTTACTTATTTAAATCCTGATACGCATGAAAAATTATATGAATATAAGGGAAATTTATATTCATTTAAGGAATTAAATCTTGAATATCTAAAAGAATACTATAGTGTAGAGTAAAATAAGAAGCATAATTGCTTCTTATTTTATTTATAAGATGATTCCATTGCTTCTTTAAAATCATTCATGATATTAAGTTTATTTTGGGGAATATATTCACTATCACTTAATACAAATTTAAAACCATCATCGCACTCAATGATAATAGTGCTTGTAGAAGCATCCAATAATTCATATTCACTTTCTTTATGAATCCAATTTTTTATATTGTATTTATTTATAAAATTAGATATTTCATTATTTAACTTTTCAACATCAATTTTATGTTTTTTTGTTTTACCATCATTATCTTCTTCAATTAGTGTTTTTGTGCCATCGTAAATTAGTGCATAGTAAGTATTTTCCATTCCTCCATCATAATGATAGTTTAGATATTTAATTGGATATGTCTTATTATTTTCTTCTTTTTTATTTTTGTTAATAACAAAACCAACAAAAATACCGCCAGCCACTAAAATAGTTAGTCCGATAATTATCATATTTCTCTTTTTCATATTATTTCCTTTATAGTTAGATTTTATCATACTGACTCTTTATTTAAGTCATTATTAATAACGATATATATTGACAGTTATTAAGAGCGCGTGCTAATATCGAAAAGATAAATAAGCATCTTTAATCTGATACGAGATATCAGCAAGGGCACCTCATAAAGCATATATTAGGACAACTATACCTTGCCTATCAGATTGGGGCAAGGTTTTTTATCTAGAGGAGACAATATGAAATTAATCTACGACATCAAAGACAAACCACCTGTAAAAGAAAATCTAATGTTTGCTTTACAGGAAATGATTGCCATCATGGCAGCTACCCTTCTAGTACCAATCCTAATGACGCAATATGGATTACCAAGTGATCCTGCGGCTGCCTTATTTGGAGCTGGACTAGGTACGCTAGTCTATATCTTCTTTACGAAAAAGAAAAGTCCTGTATTTCTTGGAAGCTCATTTGCCTTTCTAGGTGCTTACTCAACTACTATTGCAGCTGGATATGGTTATATCGGCATTATCATTGGCGTAGGTATTGCTGCATTAATATATGTAATATTCGCCTTAATCATTAAAGGTGTTGGCTCAGCTTGGGTAAATAAATTACTACCCGCTGCCATTGCCGGACCAATCGTATCATTAATTGGTTTATCACTATCTAGTACTGCTACATCTTGGATGAGTACAAACGGCGGAAGTGAATATAGCTTAATCACAATCGCAATTGGTCTAATAACTTTCTTCGCTATTGTATATGCTTCGGTAAAAGGAAGTAAGACTATGCAACTATTCCCATTTGTAGTAGGAATTAGCGTAGGATATATAGTATCAATAATTGTTACTTTAATTGGCATATCAACCGGAAATGAAGCTTTACAAGTATTAGATTTCTCAGTATTCACAAATACTTTTGTACCATTTAGATTTACTTCACTATTTGATTATCCAAAAATTTTCCTAATTAGAGCTATCGAATCATATGGCCAGTATGAACCAATTGATTTAGCTGCTATTGTTAACTTAATCTTAGTATTTGCGCCTTTATCAATCGTCTTACTATGCGAACATATTGGTGACCATAAGAATGTAAGTAATATTATAAACAAAGACTTAATCACTGACCCAGGATTAGATAGAACATTACTCGGAGATGGTGTTGGCTCATTTGTAGGAACAGTGTTTGGCTGTTGTGCTAATACAACATATGGTGAATCAGTTGCTTGTGTTGCGATTACTGGAAATGCTTCAGTAAGCACCCTATTCTATACAGCAATCGGTTGTATCCTACTATCATTCTTCACACCATTTATTACCTTAATCAACTCTATTCCAAAATGTGTAATGGGTGGTGCTTGTGTAGCATTGTATGGTTTTATTGCCGCAAGTGGTCTACAACTTCTTGCGAAAGTGGACCTTGGTGATAATAAGAATTTATATCCAGTAGCTGCCATCTTTGTATGCGGTATAGGTGGTCTAGTATTAGACTTTGGTTATAACCCCACAACTGGTGGTGCACTTATTTCAATCACATCACTTGCAGTGGCAATGATCGTCGGCATTATCACTAGAAAGATTTGCGGTCCTGGTAAGGAAAGAAAATAATTAAATAAACTAATGGTGTTAGCTTAGCTAACACCATTTTTTAACTATAGTAAGATGAGCTACTTATATAATCAAAGTGGCCAAAATCTTTATCGTTATATTCATCATTCTTACATTCATAAGAAAAACTTAAACTAAATAAATGATTGCTAAATCTTATCAAACCCTCGTTTGCATATCTATTATCAATTGAAGACTTATCATAATATACCTTATTAAATATCGTCATACAATTAAACATAATATCGATATTATAATCATCTAAGTTAATCTTATTAGACTTTATATATTCATCATAAAATTCATTTACAGTAATCCAATTTATAGAAATATTATCTGTATAAGTATCATCATCACATCGATAGGCATGAATATAGGCTGCATAATAATTACCATATGCCTTTAAAAAATCATCAAAACTCGATCTACAATCAATGCCTAAAGTAGTCGCATAGTCATTATAGTTATAAGATGTTGAATAAAAATCATAATAAATAGTCTTAATCTTTTTTACATCCTTATCACCATCTTTTAATACATAATCGTTAATTGGAAGATAACCTTCTTCTGTATAACCAGTATCTACAAACAAGGTTGTATCGTTTATAAAAAAGCGTACGACAAAACTTAAAATTATTACGATTATTAATATAATTACTCTATTTTTCTTCATAAGTTCTTCCTATCTTATCATATTTATATGTATTATCAATAACGCTTAAAAATTGTGCCACGACATCATCATTTTTAAAACTATCTTCATCTATTATCGCAATATTTAATTCTTCCCCTTTAGCATAAATACTAGGACTATTTTTGCTTAAATTACTATTCATACATATAACTGACTTTGAATATATATTGCCAAACATTAAATTATGAACTTTTATTTCGTTTAAGTCAGCCGCTTCAACCTTATTAGACTTTACACTAGTAAATAATAGGCTGTTATCCTTTAAAACTAATAAATCTATTTCGCATCTTACAGGATACTTCCATTGTTCATTATTAAATTCAATTGTAACCGACATAGAAACATCATCAAACTTATCGCTTTCAACCAACTTATGATAAAGATAATTTTCTAAGAAAGTTCCTGAAACTGTAAATAATTTAGCTATTTCCTCATCAAAGAATATTAATTTACCATCTTCTAATAAAAATAAACCATACTCTTTAAAACGTAGATAATTATCATCACTAACAATCTTCTTCTTTATATCTTCATTTATATAAAAAACATTATTATTTCTATCTAAATTAGTAACCAAACTATTAATCTTACTTACAAAACTAATAAAACGTGAATATTCACCACTTGTTCCCTCAATCGTTTTATATAAGAGTTTAATTGTTTTCTTATTACTTATTGGTGTATGCAAGCTAAAGGTAATGCGCCCACCATTTAAATTAAGCATATCTTCAATACTTAACTTAAACATTTTTGAAACATAAGTGCTATGGCTCTTATATTCCTTAATTACCCTATCTATTTCATCATAATAAATAATCTCTAAATTATTTTTCAAGGCAAAATCATGTAATATTAAAGAAATATATTTATTAGCACTTACATCAACCAAGACATCATCATTAATTATTGTCTTAGCATCTTCTTTATTTACTTTTAAAAAAGATAACTTTATTTGTTTATATTTTTCAATTACCTTACGACAATTATCTATTTTATTTTGACTTACTTCATGGTGAAAAATAAAGATAACTTCATCAATATCTAAGCTTAAAGGAACAATAACATTATTGAAGTTATTATGATCATCAAAAGACTTAATTAATTTCTTACTCATTTTCAAATTTCTTTCGATTATTCATCGCCTTAATTAAAGTAAGCTCATCAGCGTAGTCTAAGCTAGCCCCCATAGGCAAACCATGGGCAAGTCTAGTTACTAGCACATTCTTTTCCTTTAATATCTTATCTAGATATAAAGCTGTCATTTCTCCATCCATTGTAGCAGAAGTAGCAACAATAACTTCATTTACGCTTTCATCAATCCTATTTAATAGTTTATCAATATTTAAATCCTCAGGAAAAACACCCTTACTAGAAGATAGTAAACCATTTAAAACATGATACATTCCCTTATAAGTGTTAGTCTTTTCGATTGCCATTAAATCTTGGGGATAGCCAACAACCATAATGGTACCCTTTTCTCTTGTATCATCTTTGCAGATTGGACAAACATCTTCATCACTTAAAAAGCCGCATACGCTACATCTTTTAATATTCTTTAAACCTTGATAAGCATCAATACAATCATTTATTTCTTCTTGACTTAAGTCAAGTAAGGCAAAAGCGTACCTTTGAGCACTCTTATTACCTACTCCAGGTAACTTTTCATACATATCAATTAATTTTTGAAAATTATTAGGATACATTAATCCTCCACTTTTACATTATCAAACAGTTGTTTGACCTTCTCTTCATTAGTAAGTTCTTTTTTTATCTCAGGCTTAGTCACAACAGGCTTTACATAGTCTTTTTGTTTAACCAATTCCTTATATAAGGCAACAAGTTGTCCTCTTTGATTTTCTTCAATGGCATAAATTACTTTATCTATACCAAATTCATTTAAAACAAATTCATATAATTCACTTCTTGTATAACTTGAATTGATATTATTAACCTTAAGTTTATCTCCACTAACGATAATCACATCCTTACCACTGGCAAAAAGACTTGTATCTTTTAATAGCTCATAAAACTTTCGTTTATCAGCCTCAAATTTATAGATATCTAAACGATTATAAATAATCTGATCATTTATCTTAGAATCTTTAGTTGCATTAAGTAGTAAACCAGCTAAATAATTTAAATCAATTGTATCTTCTTTAATAGTTTCTTCTTTTTTAGTTTCTATAACTGTTTCAACTACTGCTTCCTTAATTTCTTCAGGCTTAACTTCCACTTTTACTTCTTTAATTTCTACAGGCTTAGTCTCTACTTCCACTGCTCTAGGCTCTTCTTTTTTAATCTCAACTTTAGGCACATTATTTACTATAGTACCTAGATTTTGATTCATCTTAACTAAAGCTAATTCTAGATAAGATAAAAAATTTTGATTACCCTTAGTCTTGCTTAAAGCATTATCTAAATAAGTTATATCTTCTAAAAGGTATTTAGTATTAATATTATCTAAAATATTTCTAGCCTTACTGGCATCAAGCTTATTTAATAAGCTAGAATCACCATCATCACTATAAATTAAAGCTTCCTTAATTATTTCTAGTAAATCAATAGTTAAACGTTTAGTATCAATACCCGCATTATACATATCCCTTAATAAAGTGATAGCTTTTTTGATGTCACTATGGGCATTAAGCAATAAATTTACTTTTTCTTCACTAGTGGATAAGCCAAATATCTTTGAAACATCATCTAAATAAACACCACTTGGATTATAAGAAAGGATTTGTTCTAAGATTGATAAAGCATCACGCATACCACCTTCCGCTAAAATAGCTACTTCATCTAGCGCTTCATCTTCATAAGCAATATTTTCTTTCTTTAGTATTTCAATCATGCGCTTTTTCATACTGAAGTTAGAAATCTTTGAAAAATTATATCTTTGACATCTACTCAATACTGTAGGAATGATTTTTTGGGGGTCAGTTGTCGCCAAAATAAACACAACATGGGCAGGTGGCTCTTCTAAAGTCTTAAGTAAAGCATTAAAAGCTTGTTGGGTAAGCATGTGCACCTCATCAATGATATAAACTTTATATTTGCCAATCATTGGTGCATAAGGTACTTGTTCAATTATTTCCCTGATATCATCAACACTATTATTGCTTGCAGCATCTAATTCAATGATATCTGGATGATCATTATCTTTATAGGCTAAACAACTAGCGCATTCGTCACATGGCTCATCTGTAAAATTCTCACAATTTATAGCCTTCGCAAAAAGCTTTGCCACGCTTGTCTTACCTGTGCCCCTTGGGCCTGCAAACAAATAAGCATGCGCAATCTTCTTAAGCTTTATCGCATTAATTAATGTTTTTACAATATAATCTTGACCAATAACTTCTGAAAATTTACTTGGTCTATAAGTTCTATATAATACTTGATAACTCATAGAAGTATTATATAACAAAGCTATTAAGTCTTCTTATATTCCCTAGGTAATATTAACGCTTACTCTTAAAAAAGTTTTTTAATAAATTGATTGCCTCACTAGATTCTACAAATTCACCATTAGGATAATGATTAATATTCTTAATAGTCTTTATATCTAGATTACTACCAAAGCTACCACCTTTTTTATCTTTAGCTCCATAATATACATTTTTAATACGGCTATTAACTATAGCACCACCACACATAAGACATGGTTCAAGGGTTACATACATATCCATCTCATCTAAATGCCAATTATTAATTTTCTTACTAGCTTTTTTGATACATTCTATTTCTGCGTGTGCAGTCGCATCATTCTTTTTTACTTTTCTATTATGAGCTTTCACAATTACTTGATCATCTTTAACTAAAACACAACCAATTGGAACTTCATCTTCCAAATAAGCTTTTTTAGCTTCTTTTATTGCAATATCCATAAATTCTTGTCTATACATATTTAAATTATACAAAATAAAAAGCGCACACAGATAGAGGTACGTATGGCTGCTTCATTCCTGACCTGACCAAGTTAGTGCATAACTGTTGCGCATAAAGATTATAACCTATTTTTTAAAGATTGAATAGTCTAATTTTGTATAGTCCTCAAGCTCATCTATAATACACTGGTTATTTAGATGTTTATAGTTATGAGGATTAATTCTAATTATTTTATTAATACCAGCTTCAATACCTGCATTAATACTATTGTAAGTATCATCAAAAGCTAAAATATTATTAATATTTGTATCAGCTAAAGAGATAGCCTTTAAATACATTTCTTTTTTATTTTTATTTATTCCATCATCATAGGCTATACGTGAATAATTAAACCATTTTTTTAGTCCAACATATTCAAGATAGAAATCAACGTTATATTTAATTGATGCAGTAGCAAGAAATGTTTGGATATTGTTTTCTTTTAAATAATCAAGTAACTCACTAGCTCCTGCAGCTAAACAATTCCTATTTTTCTTTTTAGCTAAATCCTGATATAAACTTTCTTTCTTTAAAGAATATTCGTTAAGAATTTCCCTACTAACATTTTGTCCCCTTCTTTTAAAGAAGTCGTCAATGTTTGAATCGGTCTTTGTACCTAGAATAGTTTCTAATTCATTATCAAAATTTTTATCATCACCTAATATTTCTTTATATATAATTCTCCATGATTCTTCATTTAAATCTTTGTCAAAATATAAGGTTCCATTAAAATCAAATATTACTGTATCTATCATATTGCCTCTCAATGTTCCACGTGGAACAATTTCGTATCTTATAAAAGAATGTTCCACGTGGAACATTCTCATTAAAATTATTTCTTAGGAACTAGCTTTTCAGTGCCACCCATATATGGTTGAAGCGCCTTAGGAATATTAACTGAACCATCAGCATTAATATTATTTTCCAAGAAAGCAATCAACATTCTAGGAGGAGCAACAACGGTATTATTTAAAGTATGAGCGAAGTAGTTACCATTCTCACCTTTAATTCTAATTTTCAAACGTCTTGCTTGTGCGTCACCAAGATTTGAACAAGAACCAACTTCAAAATATTTCTTTTGTCTTGGAGACCAAGCTTCTACATCGCAAGATTTAACCTTTAAATCAGCTAAATCACCAGTACAGCATTCAAGCGTCCTCACCGGAATATCTAAAGTTAAGAAAAAGTCTACAGTATTTTTCCACAATTCATTATAAATTTCTTTTGAATCTTCTGGTTTACATACTACAACCATCTCTTGTTTCTCAAATTGATGAATTCGATAAACACCTCTTTCTTCAATACCATGAGCACCAACTTCTTTTCTAAAACATG
>CAVCDR010000024.1:0-12626 GCA_963601025.1 Agathobacter sp.
ATAATACTGTGTATAGTTATGTGAAATTTCGGTATTCTTAAGAATTACCGTATTTCGTTGGCCGTTTATACATATACCGCCAGAACTACGATAACCGTAATTGTATGATATAATAACACTTTCAAATTCAACATAGGCATCATCACCAAAAATTTCAAGTCCACCTCCACCAAAATTGCCTGATGAAGAAAGATTTCCACAAATCGCTATGTCTTTTGCGTAAAATTTAGCGCCATCTACCATTCTAATAGAACCACTGCCTGGAGCCTTACTGCCTGTTACTAAACCACCAGAAGTAACATAACCACCAGAAGTTAAAACACCCAAATCATAGTAGTTATAAGTAAATCTTTTACTTTCACCACCATATAAATTCAAGGTAGCCCCTTCAGCTATATAGATAACACGATTTTTAAATTCAGCATCTATCTTGTGACCATTCATGTATAAAGTAACTGTTTTATCTTTCTTTACAGATAAATTCTTGTTTTCAAGAATCCAGTCACATTGCATGGTAATAACCTTTCCATCAAGTGCCGCATTCCATGCATCGTTCATACTGTAGTACTTATTGCCATCTTCATCAGTAGCAAAAAGAGTATCTTTTTTATTAAAACTATCTCCATCAATTATGGTTGTTTGATTTCCATCTTCACCATTTATAATAGATGAATAATTAAACATCATAAAAATTGATAATAGTAACAAAATTAATAATTTTTGTATCTTAATTTTTCTACAATTGCAAAACATAGTGGCCCCTTTTTATATCTAAATTATTATAGCGTAGATAAATGGTCCAAGTGAAAAAAGTCCCCCGTTTTGGGAGACTAGTTTATTATAATTCTTTGATTATATATTCGTTATTATCGACATCAATCAAAATCTTTTTAGTATCAGGATTTGCGATAACAAATCTAGCAAGCTTAGATTCAATTTCTCTTTGAATATGTCTCTTCATTGGTCTAGCACCAAAGTTAGGATCAAAGCCTTCTTTAGAAATTTTCTCAAGAGTTTTATCCGAAATAGTAAGTTCAATATCGTTGTCTTTCATTCTACTAACTAATTGATTAATAAACTTCTTAGCAATATCTTTAATTACAATTTCATTTAATGGATTAAAGATTATGATTTCATCAATACGATTGACAAACTCCGGCTTAAAGGCATTCTTTACAGCCATATCATATTCTTTCTTTTTCTTTTCCTTATCTGGTTCAAAGGCAAATTCGCTGCCTAAGTTACTAGTCATAATAATTACCGTATTCTTAAAGTCTACGGTTACGCCCTTAGAATCAGTAATACGTCCATCATCAAGTATTTGAAGTAAGATATTAAAGACATCTGGATGAGCCTTTTCAATTTCATCTAATAAGACAATTGAATAAGGTTTACGTCTAACAGCCTCGGTTAACTGACCACCTTCCTCATAACCTACATAACCAGGAGGAGCACCAATTAATCTAGAGACACTAAATTTTTCCATGTATTCTGACATATCAATACGAACAATCTTATTTTCATCATCAAATAATTGTTCAGCTAAAGCTTTAGCGACTTCTGTCTTACCTACACCCGTTGGACCTAGGAATAAGAAGGAACCAATTGGACGATTGATATCACCAATATTAGCCTTACTTCTTAAGATGGCATCTGTAACTAGTTTAATAGCCTCATCTTGGCCCATTACTCTTTTTTCTAGAATTTCATCTAGTTTTAATAGTTTTTCTCTTTCAGTTGAAAGAAGCTTAGTAATTTCAATATGGGTCCACTTAGAAACAACCTTGGCAATACTTTCTTCACTAACTACTTCCGAAAGCATATTGCCATCTTTGTTAGCTTCCTTGTTTTCTTTGATTTTTGTCTCAAGAGATGGGATAGTAGCAAACTTTAATTCACTAGCTTTTGCATAATCACCAGCTTGTTCAGCATTAGTATATTCAAGTTTCGCCTTTTCAAGATCTTCCCTTAAAGTCTTACTATTGATTAAGTCCTTCTTTTCTTGTAGCCACTTATTATGTAAAGTAGTATATTTTTCATTTACTTCCTTTAAATCATCTTGTAAGTCTTGAAGTCTTCTTAAAGCCTTTTCATCATCTTTTTCCTTCTTTAATGAAACTTCTTCAATCTCTAATTGTTTCTTCTTGTGCTCAAGCTCATATAATTCAGTAGGCATCGAATCCATATCAACACGGGTTGCCGCACAAGCTTCATCAATTAAGTCAATAGCCTTATCTGGTAAGAATCTATCAGTTATATAACGATTTGATAAAGTAGCTGCAGCTATAATAGCCTCATCCTTAATAGTTACACCATGATGAGCTTCAAAACGATCTTTTAGACCTCTTAAAATAGAAATAGTTTCTTCAACACTTGGTTCATCAACTGTAACCTTTTGGAATCTTCTTTCTAAGGCTGCATCTTTTTCAATATATTGACGATACTCATCAAAAGTAGTGGCACCTATACACTTTAACTCACCTCTAGCAAGCATTGGCTTTAACAAGTTAGCAGCATCCATAGAACCTTCGGTTTTACCAGCCCCAACTAGATTATGAATTTCATCAATGAATAAGATTATTTGTCCATCTTTATCCTTAACTTCTTTTAGGACAGCCTTTAGTCTTTCTTCAAATTCGCCACGATATTTAGCACCGGCAATAAGTGATCCCATGTCTAGTTCATACAAATCTTTATCTTTTAAAGAACTCGGCACATCGCCATTAAAGATACGCCATGCAAGTCCTTCAACAATAGCTGTTTTACCAACACCTGGTTCGCCAATTAAAACTGGGTTATTTTTAGTTTTACGAGAAAGTATTTCAATGACTCTTCTTATTTCATCATCTCGGCCAATTACTGGGTCAATCTTGCCTTCTTTTACATCAATAACCAAGTTACGACCATACTTATCTAGTGGATTTAGATTGTTTTCATCATTTTGATTATTCAACATAGTATCACCCCTTTCATTTTTAATTGTTTCCTCAAGTTTCTTACGATTAAAATTAATTAATCTTCTAAGTCCTGAAGAGAATGTTGATTTATCAAATAAGCAACATGTAAATAAATCAAGTGCACTTAAGAATTTATCGCCTCTTTGTTTTTGAATAGCGCAAGCCTCATTATAGCTTTCAACTAAGTAACGGCTAATACTTGGTTCACTATTACTATCATTACTAGGAAGCTTATCTAAGGCATCATTAGTATAGTTAATTAAACTATTGATATCCGTTTTTAACTTGCCTAAGATACTTCTAATATCTTCATCATCTAGAAAAGCCTTCATTAAATGTTCATCGCTTAATTCAGGATTCTTGTTATCCTTACAAACAGTTAAAGCCTTAACTAATAACTTTTGTGTTTTTTCTGACATTGTATCAAAGTTCATATAATCTCCCTTCTAGCACTTAACTCAACAGAGTGCTAAAGTAATTGCTTTTTTAAGTAAGGATTTCTCCTTACTTAAATGAATTCTTAAATTTTTCAAATACTGACTCTTTAGTATTTTGAAGCTTCTTATAAAGTTCCTTTTCCTCTTTAGAAAGTTTAGTAGGAATAGTAACCTTTAAAATAACGTATTGATCACCAGTGGAAGAACCTCTAAGTGATTTAACACCATACCCTTTTAGTCTAAGTTTTTGGCCGGGTTGGCTACCAGCAGGTACCGTTAATGATACTTCGCCATTACATGTTGGTACATCAATCTTACAACCAAGAGTGGCATCAACAGCAGAAATTGGCACTTCGATATAGATATCATCGCCTTCGCGCTTAAAGTAGTTATGAGATCTTACACTTATTTCAATATATAGGTCACCATTTGGTCCACCATTTTCGCCTCTTTCACCATATCCTGAAAGTCTAATTTGTTGCCCACTTGAAATGCCAGCAGGAATACTAACATCAACTTGTTCATTCTTGGTTACATAGCCTTTTCCATTACAATATGGACATTTAGCCTTTATACGTTTACCACTACCATTACAATCTGGACATACACCAACTGATTGCATCATGCCAAACATCGTTCTTTGTTGACGAGTAACTTTACCAGTGCCATTACAAGTAGGACATGTTTCTAAATCAGACTTACTTTTAGCACCAGTACCATCACATTTTTCACATTTACGGTCAACACTTATATTGATAGTTTTCTTAATGCCTTTTACAGCCTCAAGAAAATCAATAGTCATTTGTAGATATCTATTTTCACCTCTACTAGGTCCACTTTCTCTACTTCCTCTAGAGCCAAAGCCAGAGAAACCACCACCCATAAAGCTAGAGAAGATATCACTTAAATCTTCAAAGCCACCAGAGCTAAAGCCACCAAAACCTGAGCCACCCATATTTCCTTCAAGCCCCTCAAAACCATAGGCATCATAGACTTGTTTCTTATTAGGGTCACTTAGCACTTCATAAGCTTCATTTATTTCTTTAAATTTTTCTTCGGCGTCTTTTGCCTTATTAATATCAGGATGATATTTTTTGGCTAACTTACGATAAGCTTTTTTAATTTCATCATCGCTAGCACTTTTACTCAATCCTAATACTTCATAATAGTCTCTTTTAGCCATATATATCCCCTTTCTTTAGACAGTCCTAGAAGAATCTAGGACTGTTGATTTATTAGTTCTTTTTCTCAAAATCAGCATCTACTACATCATCATTAGGATTTGATCCTGTAGAGCCTTGAGCGTTAGCTTGTTGTTGGTACATTGCCTCGGACATAGCTTGTGCAGCCTTTTCAAGTTCATCAAGTTTAGTTCTTAATGTATCGTAATCATTATTATCGATAGCCTTTTGAAGTTCATCTCTTAAAGCCTTAACTTGATTCTTTTGGTCTTCAGTAACATTAGGATTATTTGCTTCTAGAGTTTGATCGATTTGAGCAATGAAGCCTTCAGCTCTATTCTTTAACTCAATTTCTTCTTTTCTCTTTTCATCAGCATCCTTGTTATCTTCAGCTTCCTTAACCATTCTATCAATTTCCTCGTCGCTTAAGCCGTTTGGATTAGAGATAGTGATATCTTGAGACTTATTAGTAGCCTTATCAGTAGCTGATACATGAACGATACCATTAACATCGATATCAAACTTAACTTCAATTTGTGGAACACCACGTCTTGCTGGCGCGATACCAGATAATTGGAAGTTACCTAATGTCTTATTATCGTTAGCCATTGGTCTTTCACCTTGTAATACATGGATATCAACAGCTGGTTGGTTATCTGCAGCAGTTGAGAAGACTTGTGACTTACTTGTAGGAATTGTTGTATTTCTAGGAATTAAGACAGTCATAACGCCACCTAATGTTTCAATGCCAAGTGATAATGGAGTTACATCAAGTAGTAATACATCATGAGGGTTTTCACCAGCTAAGATACCGCCTTGAATTGCCGCACCCATTGCAACTACTTCATCTGGGTTAACTGACTTATTTGGTTCCTTGCCTAATTCTCTTTTTACAGCTTCTTGAACTGCAGGAATACGAGTAGAACCACCAACTAGTAATACTTGGTCAAGTTCACTAGCTGACATACCTGCATCCTTTAAAGCTTGTCTTACTGGAGTAACTGTTCTATCTACAAGGAACTTAGTCATCTTATCAAAGTTAGCTCTAGTTAAATCAGCTTCAAAGTGTAATGGACCAGATTGGTTAGCTGAAATAAATGGTAATGAAATATGAGCTTGTAAAGTACCACTTAAATCTTTCTTAGCCTTTTCAGCAGCTTCCTTCATTCTTTGAAGAGCCATTCTATCAGCCTTTAAATCAATGTTGTATTGTTTCTTAAATTCATCTGCCATCCAATCAACGATAACGTTATCGAAGTCATCACCACCTAAATGGTTATCACCAGCAGTAGCCAATACTTCAAATGTACCTTCTGACATATCAATGATAGAAACATCAAATGTACCACCACCTAAGTCGAATACTAGAACTTTTTGTTCCTTATCAGTCTTATCAATACCGAATGCTAAAGATGCAGCAGTTGGTTCATTAATAATTCTCTTTACATCTAAACCAGCAATCTTACCAGCATCCTTAGTAGCTTGACGTTGTGCATCGTTGAAGTATGCAGGAACAGTAATAACTGCTTCAGTAACTGGTTCACCTAGATAATCTTCAGCATATTTCTTTAAATATTGAAGAATCATTGCACTAATTTCTTGTGGTGTATATTGTTTACCATTAGCGCTTACTTTTTCATTTGTGCCCATCTTTCTTTTGATTGATGAGATTGTATCCTTATTTGTTACAGCTTGGTTTTTAGCAGCAGCACCAACAACGATTTCACCATCTTTGAACGATACTACTGAAGGAGTAGTTCTACTACCCTCAGGGTTTGTTATAACTTTAGCTTCGCCAGCTTCCATAACTGCTACACAGCTGTTTGTTGTACCTAAATCAATACCAATAATTTTACTCATTTTATTTTCCTCCTAATAATTTATTCACTAATTTTTACCATCGAAGCACGAAGTACACGATCTTTTAACATGTAACCTTTTTGTAATACTTCAATGACCATATTTGGTTTTACACCATCTTTCTTTTCAACCATGATTGATTGCATAAGTGATGGATCAAACTCTTTATCCTTACAATCAATTTCACTCACACCTTCATTTTTTAAAGCCGTGACTAATTGATTATAGACCATTTCCACTCCTTTTCTAAGTGGATCATCTGTATTTTCACTGGCCTTAAGTGCTCTTTCTAGATTATCAAGGACAGGTAATACCTCAATTGCGAAACTTTGAATACGATATTTCTTTATCATATCAGCCTCACTATTCAATCTTTTCTTAACATTTTCCGTATCAGCATATGCCTTGGCATAAGCGTTCTTTAATCTACTTACTTCATTTGTTAAGTTATCAATTTCCTCTTTTAGCTTAGCTTCAGGATCTATTTCTTCAACAACTTCCTCAACTTCTTCTTCCATAGATTCAGTTGATTCTTTTGTTTCTTCTTCCTTTTTATCTTTCTTTTCCTTCATATACTTCCTTTCTATTTATAGATATCATTTATAGTCTTAGAAATAATACTCATAAGTGATATTACACGGTTATATTCCATTCTTCTTGGGCCAACAACCATTAGCTTTGCGACATTTGATTTATTTAATTTGATGTTTGTGCTAATGATAGCCATATCATCTTTCCAAACTAGTTCAGTACCCTTTGGCATGATAGCTGTAACATCATTATCACTTTCACTAGATACCATTTGTTTTAACTTTTCTGGATCATCGAATATTTTAATCAAGCCCTTTAACTTTTCAATATCTGAATATTCAGGCTGATACATTAGATTGCTTGTACCAGAGAAGTAAAGCTTATCACTGGCAAATCTTGAGAAGGCTCCAATAAACGCATTAAACAACATTTCATGACGTTTTACCGAGTTACTAATGATTGGCTTAATAGATTCAAGCTTTTCCTTTAGTTCACTAATTTGTGTCCCCTTTAATCTTTCGTTTAAGATATCCGTACAAGTCTTAATATCTTCAGCCGAAACATCATCTGCGAAATTGAAGGTCTTGTTTTCAGTATGACCAGTATTGGTAATAAAGACGCATACAGCAGTTTTACTATCAAGTGGGAATACTGAGATATGTTCTAGGGTTTGGGTTTTACTACTTGGGCCAAGAACACCACTAGTAAGATTTGTCATATCCGAAATCATCTTACAAGATTGTTTAACACAATCTTCAACGTTCATACTAGAATCAGAAAATATATTACTAACGGCATACTTAACTTTCTCATCCATACTCTTATCTAGTAAGTTCTCGCAATAATATTTATATCCTTTATTACTAGGAACTCTACCAGCTGAAGTATGGGGCTTTTCGATATAGCCTTCAGCCTCTAGTATAGCCATATCATTTCTTATCGTTGCGCTTGAATAAGGTAAACGATATTTTTCAACTAGCGTCTTACTAGCAACCGGTTCGGCTGTATCAACAAACTCATCAACGATAGCTTTTAGTATTTCTACCATTCTTTGTGTCATCATCTTAAGCCACCTCCTTTAGCACTCCTTTTCTTCATCTGCTAATATACTACCAACTCTTTTAGCACTTGTCAACATAAAGTGCTAAATTTTTTAATAAAAAATCCTACTATATACTAGGGAGCAATATATAGTAGGAATTTATATATTTAATAGCTTAATGGTTAAGTTAGAAGGAAATTTCTTAAGCTACTAAATGAATAAAGAAAGTAATTATAATTGGATTGAAAATATTGATTAGTACAACTGTAACAACCGGAAGCACAAACCAAGCTGTTGGAGCGGGTCCATGTTCCTCTATTACAGCGCTCATATTCGCAATCGCATTAGGTGCTTGGCCAAGTCCTACACCACAATGTCCTGCTGCCATAACTGCTGAATCATAGTTAGAACCAGTAGTTTTAAAGGTTACAAAGTATGCCCAAAGCATCATCACAACAGTTTGAGTAAGTAAGATAACTACCATTGGACCAGCTAAAGATACAAGCTTTGAAATATTTAATGACATAAGAGCCATAGCTAAGAAAATATTTAAAGCAGAATTAGAAATAATATTAATTTCTTCCATTCTTAGTTCATATTTTTTATAGTCAAAGATATTTCTAACAAGAGCTCCACCAAATAGACATCCAACATAATAAGGGAAACCTAATCCTGTTAGATTTAATAGCTTTCCAATATAAGTTCCAATAAAGGCGCCAACAAGAAGTAATACTAAACTATTAAATAAGTTCTTTTCGTTTAGTGGCGAAGTGCCTTTTTTCTCTTGTTTAAAGTTAGCGTTTTGTTCACTATTACTCTTTAGGTTGTATTTGGTGATTAATCTTTTAGCTACTGGACCTCCAGCTAAAGAACCAAGAAGTAAGCCAAATGTAGCAGCTGCAACACCAATTGTAGTACCACCTTCTGCACCTAATGCTTCAAGGGTTGGACCAAATGAGGCGCCAGAGCCAACACCACCAGACATTGAAATGGAGCCCATCGCAATTCCTAATAATTTATTGATGCCAAATACTTGACACAAACCAATACCAACGAGATTTTGAACAGCTAAGAATACAACCGCACCAATGCCTAAAGCTAAGCCAATCTTGCCACTTTTCTTAAATACAGCAATGCTACAAGTAAAGCCTGTACCCGCAAAGAAAACATTCATAAAGAAATCTTGTAAGGTTGTATCAAATTCAATAGTATATGCACCGGTTTTTACGCCAATAAATATAAAGATTGAACATAGTAAGCCACCAATTACAGGAGCAGGAATAAAGTAAGTTTGTAAGAATTTAACTTTGCCTTTAATATATCTTCCAAGTAAGAAGACTAGAATCGCAACACCTACTGTTTGTAGTAAATCAAATGAAATTGTCATATTATCTCCTATTTAAATTCACATTCATCATTTTCTAATTTTTTGTACATCCAAGCTAAATCCATCTTGTCCTCTTCTTCAATTAGTTTCATCATCTTAGCTTCTTTAGCAACTACTTGTTTTGACTTTTCCAATACTTCTAAAGCAATAGATGGATCAATTACCACTAGACCATCATAATCACCAATAATAATGTCGCCTGGATTTATAATTCTTCCACCAACATTAACTGGAACATTTATTTCACCAGGCCCGTTCTTATATGGACCATTTGGTGAAATAGATCTAGCGAAAACATTTATGTCTAGCTTTTCTAAATCCAAAGGATCTCTTATTGCACCATCAACCACAATACCAGCAATACCTCTTTTTGCAGCGTAGCTAGACATAATGCCGCCTAAAAGAGCACGATCTTCAAATCCATTTCCATCAACTACGATAACATCACCCGGTTTTGCGTTATCAATCGCATAATAAATCAAAAGATTATCACCAGCTTGAGCTCTAACAGTATATGCACATCCCATAATTCTATTTTTATTAAATGGTCTTATACAACTAGATATGGCCGCTGTCCTATTCATGGCATCACCAATATTAGGAACAGGAATATCTTTAAAACTGTCAATTAAATCCTTATCTGGTCTTTTAAAATCTTTTATAATGTTATAACCAACATTCATTAAGTAAACCTCTCTTTATAAAAATACTTAGCGCTAATATTTGTACGATAGAAATATATCATTGCAAAAGATATTTGTATAACGAATTATATTTATTTATAATATTCCTAATAGGAATAAGATGAATATTGATCAAATAAAAACATTTTTAGCGATAGTTGATTATGGTAGTTTCTCACAAGCTGGAGAACATTTATTTATTACGCAATCCAATGTTTCCAAACGATTAGAAAGTTTGGAAGAGGAATTAGGTGTAAAACTTGTGCTTAGAAAAAAAGGTTATCGAACAATCGAATTAACCGAATATGGGCTAAATTATGTCCCAGTTGCAAGAGAGATGCTCTCACTATTACAAATAGGTGACAATTTAAAAAACATGGAAGATGTTAAAACACTTCGCATAGCTAGTGTTGATGCGGTAAACAATTGCACTTTAGTGCCTTTATTTCAACAACATCTAAAAGAGTATCCAAATATCAAATTATCTATCCTTACCCATCATTCCAATGAAATTCATTCTCTTGTTGAAAGCAATGCCGCCGACATTGGCTTTGTTTTTTCAAGAATTAATTATTCATTTATTATTTCAAAACCAATATATAGAGAATTAATGTATCTTGTTTGCACCAAAGATAGTAAATATTATGAAAACTATGATCCTAACTTACTTGATCCTCATAAAGAAGTTTATTTATATTGGGGACACGATTTTCAACAATGGCATAATCGTTATATAAATCCTAGCGAACATAATTTAATTAATGTTAACGTTGGAGCAATGATTCAACTGTATCTTCAAGAAAAAGATAGTTGGGGTATTGCACCAATGTCTGTTATTGAAGCTATAAGATCAAGAAATCCAAACTCCAATATTGTTTACTACCGTTTAAAAGACAGTCCACCACCTAGAATATGTTATGAAATTACACATCGCAGTCCTAATTCTTATCAGCAAAATATCATCAGAACATTTGAAAATGAATTAAATGATTTTATAGATAAAAATAAATATATTTGTAAATATGAATCTTGGATGGAAGAAGAGATATAAAGAAGCGGTTTCCCGCTTCTTTTATAACAAGATGTTTTCTTTTTGTTTTACTTTTCCGCTATTTTTAAGTTTGATTGTTTTACCTAGATTGTTTAAGATGATAAGCATAGTAGACATATCATAGTTTTCTTTTAATTTCTTTTGATTAACAGTAACAATAATATCACCAGCTTTTACTTCATCATCTTGTTTGAAGTTAGCAATCTTAAAGCCATCTCCATTAGCTTTAACAGTATCTATGCCAATATGCACCAATACCTCAAAGCCATCAGAATTAGTTATACCAAAAGCATGGCCAGTAGGATATAAAGCGCTTATCTTGCCAGATATTGGCGCACATACCGTAAAGGTATCCGCATCACTTTTAAAGGCCACTCCATCACCTAATACTTTACCGGCAAACATTTCATCATTTACTGTTGTAATATCAACAAGCTCACCATCCATTACAGCTTCAATACTTAATTCATTATTGCTATCTTCGTTAGTAGACTTTTTAACTATATGGTCATCCTCAAAACCAAGGAAATAAGTAACGGCAGCTGAAGTAATGATGGTAACTAAAATTCCGGCAATCATAGCTCCAACTGTATCTACAAATATTGGCAGTGCAAGGATTGTTGAATAGCCCATTACATATGCTTTTGCACCTAATAGTCCTGCAACAACACCACCTGCTGCGCCACCTACCATTACACCAATCATTGGTTTTTTATATTTAACACCAATACCATATATAGCCGGTTCAGAAACTCCCGCCAAGATACAACCAACACTTAATGATAAACATTCAGCTTTAAATTCTTTATCTTTTGTTTTTAGAGCAACACCAAGACATGCACCACCTTCAGCCATATTATGTAAGACAAAGGCTGGTCTAAAGACGCCATCATATCCAGGATCAGCAATAAATTGAGTCATAAATGGTGAAATTGCATGATGCATACCTGTCATAATCATCCAAGGAAGTACAGCTGTTAAAGCACCTAAAGCGATAAAGCCAAAGTGTTCTGATGAGAAGACAAATACTTTTACAATAATCGAACCAAGTAAATCTCCTAGAGGGCCTAAGACCGTAACGCCTAGTACATAAGAAATAAATACCGTGCCAGTTCCCACAAAGATCGATTTAAAAATTCCTGGGATAATCTTGTTCATTAGCTTTTCTACATATGCTGCACAAATGCCAATAAGTAATGCTGGCATCATAGTGTTTTTATACTTTACTAACATTACCGGTAATCCTAGTAATTTAACGCTTTCTCCTGCCGACACCATTTCCACAAAGCCTGGTGCTACTAAGGCAGCTGTAACAGCCATGGCATAAATTGGCGTAGAGCCCATCTTTTTAGCAACCCCCATAGAAACAAAGACAGGCATGAAATAGAATGGCATATCAGCTACTAAACTTAATAATGTATAAGTTTGAGCAGACTTAAATTCTGGGAAGGCCATTGAAATTAATAGTAAGAATACTTTTAACATACCACCCGCAAT
>CAVCDR010000025.1:0-15166 GCA_963601025.1 Agathobacter sp.
ATATTAGTTCACCTATTAATGTAGCGATTAATAATATCAATGAGATTGTTGAATAGATATCAAATTTTTCTATGCTGCCTTTATATTCATATTCATATAAAGGATATCTAGAAAAATATAACGATATGCATTTATACGCTAATAATATTACAAATATCATTGATAGTACATAAGGGATAGTTACATAAATGGTATCTATTGCCCCATCAGCTTTAACAAGTCCAGCTATAAGTTCTAATAAAAATGTAATAAATGATCCAATTACTACAAGATTACGCGCTTTTTTATAAGTAATCTTTGATTCATCCATCTTATAAATGGCACCCTCATACTTATATTTACCATCATCTTGTAGCTTAAAATCATTTAAGTAAGATCTTCTATTTTTAGAAGGTTTATTTTCCATTATTTAATTCCAGTCATATCGAAGTTTGTTAAGAAATCATTCGCCTTCTTACATACTTCTTTTAACGTATCTTCTTCAAATGGGCTCTTTAAATCAGCGTTCTTTAATAAATCAGTGAAAGTGGCGCTACCGCCTTGACTTGTATAAGCCATGTAATGTTTCCATGCATTATCATAATCTTCATTAATCATTGCCCAAAATTCTAATGAAACTGTTTGCGCTAAACAGTAATCGATGTAATAGAAAGGCGAAGAATAGATATGGTGCTTAAGTTGCCAATGCTCGCCTTCTGAATAGAATGGGATTTCACCATCTAGTTTTACAAAAGGCATATAAATTCCCATTAATCTCTTCCATTCTTGATGTCTTTCCTTTGGTGTCATATCTGGTTTTTCATATACCGAATGTTGGAAATGGTCAACAAGTGTACCATATGGAATAAATTTGATTGCTCCCGCAAGATGTGAATAACGATACTTATTAGCATCTTTTCCAAAGAAGTCTTCAGCGTATTTTTCGCCAAAGAATTCCATTGACATTGAATGCACTTCACAAGCTTCCATGCTTGGCCATACTGTCGAAATAGGAACTCTAGAAGCATTTAGCCATCCTTCAAAAGCGTGTCCTGCTTCATGGGTTACAACTTCAACATCACCCTGCGTACCATTAAAGTTAGCGAATATAAATGGAACATTGTAATCGGGAATACTAGTGCAGTATCCGCCACCTCTTTTGCCAGGTTTAGATAGAACATCCAATAAATCATATTTACGCATGGTTCTAAAGAATTCACTTGTTTCTTTTGATAAACCATCATAGAACTTATCGGCAGCCTTTAAAACATCTTCATGGTTGCCAACCGGTCTAGGATTACCACTTCTAAATGAAAGTTCATTATCAGCGAAGCTCATTGGATATTCTTTACCAAGTCTTTTTGCTTGTTGCTTATACACTTCTTCTGCTACCGGTACAACATATTTAGCTACAGCGTTTCTAAACTTTTCAATATCGTTTTTATCATAACAGTTTCTACCCATGCGATAATAGCCAAGAGTCGTATAGCCTTCATAGCCCAATTTCTTGCCCATGCCATCTCTTAAATGAACTAGTTTGTCATAGATATCATCTAATTTACTTTGATTGTCTTTATACCATTTTCCATCTGCAATCCAAGCGTTTAATCTTCTTGTATCATCTTCATCAGTTTTATATAAAGTCATTTGAGGAAGTGTATATTCTTTTCCTTCAAAAGATACTTTTGCGTTAGCTAATAGATTTTCATATTTTTGCGTTAATTCATTTTCTTTTACTAAATCAGGAATTAATTCTTCAGAGAATGTCTTAAGTTCAATTTCGGCATTCTTAAAGATTAAAGTGCCATATTCTTTTTCAAATTCACTTCTAAATTTAGATTCAAGTAAAGCTTTTGCAAAAGCTTGAAAGTAATTTTGAAGTAATGGCATAGTACTATTCCAAAATTGATCTTCTTTACTATAGAATTCATCTTTTGTATTAATGTTGTATCTAATACTAGAGATAGTAATAGTTGTTTCAAGATGTCTTTGATACTTATCAAATTCTAAGAAAGCTTCTTTAGCTTTTTCATATGAATCAGCATCTTTTAAATCATTAGTTATTTTAGTTAAATCCTCTTTTACCTTATCTAAATCTGGTCTAGTATAAGGCATATCTTCAAATTTAAGCATAATATTATTTCCTCCGTTTTATACTTTCAACATCAATTTGTGATATTACGATTGCTACAAATATTATCGCACAACCAAGTAGTTGAAAACTAGTTAAGGTTTCATTTAGTATTAACCAACCACCAATCGCTCCAAAGACGCCTTCTAAACATAGTATTAATGATGCAATAGTTGGGTTTACATGTTTTTGGCATTCAACTTGTAACGTTATACAAATTGATGAACTTAAACAACCAGTATAGATAAGCGGCATTATAGATTGTTTTACACCTAATAGATTAATTGGACGATCAAATATCAACATCAATATTGTTGAAATTATGGCACATACTACATATTGAGTTGTACAAAAGATAATACTATCAATCTTGTTTGCACCATTATCAATTAGTAGAATATGTACAGCAAATAGAATCGAACAACATAGAGCCATAATATCGCCGACATTTATTGTTAAATTGCCTTTTACGCATAGTAGATATAGGCCAATAAATTCAAGTCCTACACAAAGCCAAATCTTTAAATTAGTCTTCTTGCCTAGAAAGATAGCTAAAGCTGGAACTAGAGCTACATAAATAGAAGTGATAAAACTAGAATTGGCAGCACTTGTATATTTTAACGATTCTTGTTGAAACAAGTAGGCAACACAAGTTATCACGCCACCTATTAGTCCTAGTTTGATTGAAAACGTATTGTCTTTAATATCCTTATCCTTCTTAAAAGTCAATAAGATAAACATCATAATCACTGAGAAATAGCTTCTAAAAGAATAGAATGTAAAGGTTGAAAGATTAGCTCCAGCCATGCTTTGAAAGGCAAACGCAAAGCCCCATATAATGGCGATTAATAATAATAGTAAAGAGTACTTAAATTGTTTATTCATAATAAGAATAATACCACATAAATACTCTTTGATTTATTTGATTATTCTTTAAAAGTATAATCAAAGTCACCACTTCTAGTATTAATTATTAATGACTTGGGTGCTCTTTTCTTATCGCCTATACCATTTACTTCAACATGATATTCGTCTTGTAAATCATCAATGTTTATAGTTACATCACCCGACTTAGTTTTATAAGTCATCATATCGGCTTTTATATAAGCTTTTATATCACCTGATACACTGTTTGCTTCCATTGTATTAGAATTAACATTTATATTTTTTATATCGCCAGAGATTGTTGAAAGTTTAATATCATTAGCGCTTAAACCATTAATCGAGATATCTCCTGACTTACTAGATGCACTTATATCATCGCCTTCTAAAGATGACATATTTACATCGCCCGATATTGTATTGCATTCTATTTTATTTAAAGTTGCTAGTTTAAGTTCAACATCGCCTGATATTGTTTTTAAATTGACGGTATTGCACTTACAAGACATATTTATATCACCCGCAACTGTTTCAATATCTACTTTCTCTAAAGATAAATCGCTTGGCACAAAGATGTTTATATAAGTATTTTCTTCATGGCTTACAAGTTTTAATTTAGTAGGTATTTCTTTAATCATATAGACGCCATTTTCTTCTTTGATTTCAAACTTTTCTGGATTACTTATTAGAGTTTCAATGTTTGCCTTATCCGACTTAATAATGTTCAAATCTGTTGAAATAAGTTTTACATAAATAGAATTAGCTTTTTCATCATCAATATTTATTTTCTTTTCGCCTAATATTAACTTTGCAAGCTCTACTACATCTCCCAATTCATTTAAGATATCATCCTCGACTTCACCATTTTCCACGCGATCTAAAATCATTTCTCTAAAGTAAGCAATTGTACTATCAATATCAGTATAGTTGTTTCTTTCCAATATACTTCTTAATTCATCTAAATAGTTTTCCATTATTTTTTATCTCCTTATCAATGTAGTTATAGACTTTGATTAATTCTCTAAAATCAACTAAATAATCTTTGATTTTTTCTAGTCCCTTTTCACTAATTTTGTACATTTTTCTAAGTCTTCCTTGATGTTCTAGAGAATATGTTGTGATGAAACCTGCACTTTCAAGCCTTCTTAAAATTGGATATAAAGTTGATTCAGATATTTCGATTGTATCTTTTAAATCTTTGATTATCTTATATCCATAAGAGTCTTCTTTTATTAATGATGCAAGAACACAAACATCTAAACTTCCTTTTTTTAATTGACTGTCCATAATACCTCCTTACATATAATACTATATACCGCATAGTACTATGCGTCAACTAGTATCTAGAAAAAAAGAAAACCCGCAAATGCGAGTTATTCGATATCTAAATAAGCTTTTAATACCTTAAGGGTATTTAATACTCCATCAAGATGACTTCTTTCATAGCCATGAGAAGCATATACACCAGGCCCTAACAGACCATGTTTGACATCATAGCCAGCCTTAAGTGCCGCTTCAGCATCTGAGCCATAGTTTGGATAACAATCTATAGCATAATCGGCTTTAGCTTTTTTAGCTGCTAGTATTAAGTTATTTGTAATATCAAAGTCATATGGTCCAGCACTATCTTTAGCACATATGGAAACTTTTCTTTCACTTCCCTCTATACCTAATCCTACACATCCCATATCGACCGCAATAACTTCACTTACATCTTCAGGGATATTACTAGAACCGCCATGTCCAACTTCTTCATAGATTGAAATAAGCAAATATACCTTTCTTTTTAATTTAATCTTTTTATCTTTTAGATATTTTCCTAAGGCAATAAAGATGCCTACAGCTAACTTATCATCTAAAAAACGACTTTTAATATAACCGCTTTTTGTGATAACTGGGCGAGGATCAAAACATACAAAGTCGCCTACATCTATTCCTAATTTCTTAGTATCTTCTTTGCAGTGTACGTCTTCATCAATCACTACTTCCATAGTATCGAAGTTTCTTTCAGAAGTTCTTAATTCTCTATTTACATGAACACTTGGGTCATTATGTTGATATGTCCCATCATACACATCGGAAAATCTAGTAATGATTCTAACATTTTCCGCTTCGCAGTTATTTGCCACAAGGCCACCTAAATTAGTAATGATTAAGCGACCATTACTTTTGATTTCTTTAACCATGGCGCCAATTGTATCAACATGGGCTTCAAATAAGATAGCACCATTCTCACAATCTTCACCACCCATTTCAACAATCAAAGCACCCTTGTTTGTTTGTTTTACTTCATAGCCTAAGTCTTTAAATTCTTTTTTAGTTTGCTTAATAATGTTTTTGGTATAGCCAGTTGGCGAATCAGTTTTAATTAATTCAATAGCTTTTTTTGCTGCGTAGTTTGCATAATCCTTATTCATATTTAAAACTCCCTTACGGTTGTATCAAGTACATATTTGTTTTTTATTGAAGATAAAGTTTTCATGTGTTCTTGAGTTAAATGAAATTGTTGTTTGGCTTTGTTTTCCCATTCTTCCACCAAAAGAATAACATTTGAATCAAAGGCATCTAAATAATAGCCATAAGAGATACAACCATCTTCTTTTCTAATTGTATCTAGAACTTTTGATTCTTCTACTTCTTTAATAAAATCTTCTCTTTTTCCATCAATCGTCTTATACATTACATGTAATATCATATTATTTCTCACTTTCTTCCATAGCTATTTCCCATTTTTCTTCAGCCGCATGAATCTTATTATGAATATCATCAATCTCTTCATCAAGTTCTTGCATACGCCTTGAATCTTGATAGTACTCAGGTTCAAAGCGTAAACTGCGTTTTTCTTCTAAAAGATTTTCAAGATTACTAATTTCTTCCTCAATCTTCTTTAAGTTATATTTAGGTCTAGCCTTAACAACTTTTAAGTCTACTTTTTCTTTGACTACTTCTTTATTTTGGGCCTTTTTATTTGTATCGATATAGTCTTTATAGCCATCATCATAATAAGTAACTTGGCCATCCTTAACCACAAGGCAACTAGTTGCGACTTGTTTAATGAAATAACGGTCATGGCTCACAAATAAAATTGTTCCATCATAGTTCTGTAATGCTTTCTCTAGTGCTTCTTTAGATACAATATCAAGGTTATTGGTAGGTTCATCAAGTATTAAGAAATTAGCGTTTTTAAGCATTAGTTTAGCTAGTTCTAACCTAACTTTTTCACCGCCTGATAAAACACTTACTTCTTTAAATACTTCATCACTCGAAAACAAGAAAGCACCAAGGGTACTACGAATTTCATACATATCCTTATTTGGATATTCATTCCATAGCTCTTCTAAAACAGTATTACCATTTTTAAAAGCTGCAATGTTTTGGTCAAAATAGCCAATATCAATTTGATGTCCTAGTAACATATAGCCACCAAGACTTGGAATTAGACCGGTAATTGTTTTTAATAAGGTAGACTTACCACAACCATTATCCCCCATTACGCATACTCTTTGTCCTCTTAAAATCTCGTGGGTTACCTCAAAAAGTGGTTTATCATAGCCTATTTTAAAATGGTCCATATTAAGTACTGATTTACCACCTTTTACAGCACACTTAAAAGTTGCCTTAAAAGTTTTAGTATCAGCTTTCTTTGGGTCATCTAACTTTTCCATACGGTCAAGATATTTAATCTTACTTTGAGCGAAAGCTGCTTTACTCTTCTTATATCGAAATTTTTCGATTAATTCTTCAAGCCTTTTGATTTCTTTTTGTTGACGAACGTAGGCTTCACTATCTTTTTCAAAATCAATCTTTTTTTGTTCAACATATTTTGAATAGTTGCCAGCATATTTTTTTAAGCGTCCATATTCTAGTTCATAAACCGAATTTACAATCTTATCAAGAAAGATTCTATCGTGTGATACCAAAACAATAGCTTTCTTATATTTACTTAAGTAATTTTCTAACCACTCAATAGTGCTTAAATCTAGATGATTAGTTGGTTCATCTAGAAGTAATAAGTCAGGCTTACTTAATAATAGCTTTACAAAAGCTAATTTAGTTTTTTCTCCACCAGAAAAGTCCGCAACATTTTTATCTAAGTCTTCTTTTTTGAAGCCAAAGCCAAAAAGAATAGTTTCCATTTCTGAATTATAAGTATAACCACCTTGCATCTTGAATTCTTCTTCAAGGGTTGAATATTCATTAATCAATTTATCTGAATGTTCAACTTTTAATCTTTCAGATAATTCATTTAATCTTTTTTCTTTGTCTAATAAATCTTTATAAACTGTAAGAAGTTCATCTCTTACATTATTATGACAATCAATCAAAGAATTTTGATTTAGATAGCCTACTTTTACTTTATTGGATTTAATAAGTTGTCCTGAGCTTAAATCGACTTCACCCATTAAAACTTTTAAAAGGGTGGTTTTACCGCACCCATTTCTACCTACTAAGGCTATTTTTTCATTTTCATTGACCACAAAGTCAATATTTTCAAAAACATCATTGGCACCGAAATAAACGGTGCCAGAATTAATTGTTATAAGCATATTAGTATATTAAATTCTTTGGCGTTCTAGGATAAGGAAGAACATCTCTAATATTTTCCATACCACTTAGATACATAATCATTCTTTCAAAACCTAGACCAAAGCCAGCGTGTTTGCATCCACCATATCTTCTAAGATCTAGATACCAATCAAGTGTTGACTTATCCATTCCTAATTCATCCATTCTCTTTTCAAGAAGGTCTAATCTTTCTTCTCTTTGAGAACCACCAACTAATTCACCAACATGTGGTACAAGTAGGTCGCATGCTGCAACAGTCTTGCCATCATCGTTAGCTCTCATATAGAAAGCTTTAATATCTTTTGGATAATCAGTTAAGAATACTGGACCTTTTACAACTTGTTCACAAATATATCTTTCATGTTCAGTATTTAGGTCAATGCCCCATTCAACTTTATTTTCAAACTTAACAGGAGCTTTTAATAAAATATCAATAGCTTCTGTATATGGCATTCTTCTAAATTCAGAATTTCTTACATGATTTAATCTATCAAGTAATGTCTTATCAATCATACTATTGAAGAATTTCATTTCTTCAGGAGCGTTTTCTAGACAATAATCAATGCAATATTTAACCATATCTTCAATCAAGGCCATGTCATCTTCTAAATCCGCAAATGCAATTTCAGGTTCAATCATCCAGAATTCTGAAGCATGTGTCTTAGTATTTGAATTTTCAGCTCTAAATGTTGGGCCAAAAGTATATACATCTCTAAAGGCCATCGCGAATGCTTCAACATGAAGTTGTCCAGATACTGTTAAAGCTGCATGTTTGCCAAAGAAATCTTCATCATATTTGCCATCGTTTCTAGTTGTGGCAGTAAATACTTCACCTGCTCCTTCAGCATCATTACCTGTAATAATTGGTGTATGTACATAAACAAATCCTTGGTTTTGGAAAAATTCATGGATCGCCATTGAAAGAACACTTCTTAGTCTAAATACAGCTGAGAAAGTATTTGTACGAGGTCTTAAATGTGGATATTCTCTTAAGAATTCAAAACTATGTCTTTTCTTTTGTAGAATATATTTTTCATCACACTTGCCAAGTATTTCAAGTGAAGTAGCTTCAACCTCGAATGGTTGTTTATTATCTGGTGTATAAACGAATTTACCTGTAACTTTAATACTAGTTCCTGTAAGCATTTTGCTTACTTCACTATAATTATCTAAATCATTATGATAAACAATCTGAGCATTTCTAAAATAAGTTCCATCATTTAGTTCAATAAAACCAATTGAACCAGAGTCTCTATTTGTTCTTACCCAACCTTCTAATTCAACATATTCAATTTGATCTATCTCGATTTGATTGCTTGAATTAGATAAATCATATAATTCTCTTACAGTATAAAAATCTAACATAAAATCTCCCCTATTTATTTTCTGTATTTGTTTCAAAGACAAGTTCCTGTATCATTGAAACAACATCTACACTTCTTATAAGTACACCTTTTGGCGCATTATAATGGACATGCGTAAAATCGACAATGCCCTTAATCCCTGCATCAGCTAATAAGTCGATTGTACTTTGAACATCTTGTGAGATACAAAGTATCGCAATACGACAGCCTTCCGGTAATTTTTCTTTTATATCTTTGATATCATAAACCGGAATTTTTACTTTACATTTTTCCGGTACTTTATCAAAAGCACAAACTATTTCTCCAACTACATCTGACCAGTTATTATAGTTTAATAATGCTTTACCTAAGTTACCAGCTCCAACTAAGACTATTTTTTCATCATAGTTAACACCTAACTCTTCAGAGAAAATGCCGATTAGTTCATCAACATTGTAACCATAGCCTTGTTTTCCAAGACAGCCTATCAAAGAGAAGTCTCTTCTAATTGTCGTAGGCTTAATGTTGACATAAGTTGAAAGTTCGCTAGACATAATTTTATCTTTGCCTTCTAGTTTAATTTTTCTAAGAGCTTTCAAATAAATAGGATACCTTCTAAGTGTAGCATTTGGAGTTTTGTTCATTATTATTACCTCTGTTTCAATTATAAGCTAATAAACTCTTGATTGTGAAATATTTTACAATATTAACTTATAATAATTGTACACCATTTTCTTTCGCAAGAGTTAATGTTTCATTGTCCCATATTGAAGATTGTACTTCGCCTATATGAGCCTTGCCCATTAGTAACATACACAATCTGCTTTGGCCAATGCCTCCGCCTAGAGTATATGGAAGTTTATCTTCTAATATCATTTGGTGATATTTGTATTTTCTACGTTCATTATGATTTGAAGTATTTAGTTGATAATCCATACTTGCACTATCAACTCTAATACCCATAGAACTTACTTCTAAAACACAATCTAATACTTTATGATAATAGATTAGATCACCATTAAGTTTCCAATCGTCATAGTCTGGTGCTCTACCATCATGAGGCTCTCCATTACTCAATTTATCACCAATACCAATAATAAAGACAGCCTTCTTTTGTTTAACTATCTCATATTCTCTTTCTTTACTTGTCAGATTAGGATATCTTTGAAGTAGTTCTTCACTAGTTATAAAGTAAACGTTTTCTGGCAAGTTTACATCAATCTTTGGATATTTAATTTTTAAAGTAGCCAATGTCGCAAGTATACATTTATGAATATTGTTCACAGTCATCTTTAAAGTCTTAAGATTACGTTCTTTTTTGGTGATTATCTTTTCATAATCCCATTGGTCAACGTATATTGAATGTAGATTATCAAGTTCTTCATCTCTTCTAATTGCATTCATATCTGTATAAAGGCCCTTGCCTACATAGAAATCATATTCGTAAAGAGCCATTCTTTTCCATTTAGCTAAAGAATGGACAACGGTTCCTTCTTTTTTAGCACTCGGTATATCAAAGTCAACAGCCCTTTCAACGCCGTTTAAATCATCGTTTAAGCCACTGTCTTTAGGTACAAATAGTGGCGCGCTTACTCTTTTTAAATGTAGGGCATCACTTAAATATTTTTGAAAAGTTTGTTTAGTTAGTGAGATAGCTTCTTGTGTGTCATATAAAGACATTGTTGATTTATAATCAATCGGAAATATTGTTTTCATGATTAATCCTCTATTGACATGTTAGGCATTGAACTAGTGTTTAAAGGCACGAATTTATTGTTATGGTAATAATGCCATGCAGCTACACCAATCATGGTTGCGTTATCAGTACAGTACTTAAGTGGTGGAAGAATAATATCAACACCCTTAATTCTTTCACTTACTAATTCTCTAAGTCTTGAGTTGCAAGCAACACCTCCTGCGATAACAAACATCTTACATGGATATTGTTCAAGTGCTTTAATTGTTTTATCAATCAAACTATTTAAAGCTACTTCTTGGAAAGCATATGCTAAATCAGCCTTATTTAGTTCTTCACCATTTCTTTCTAGACGATTAACTAATTGTAAAGAAGCGTTCTTTAAACCTGAGAAAGAGAAATTTAAACCATCCACTTTTGGTGTAGGAAGTTGATAATGTTTTTGGCCTTCTTTAGCTAACTTATCAATCTTTGGTCCACCTGGATATTCAAGTCCTAAGACTCTTGCAACCTTGTCGTATGATTCACCTACCGCATCATCTAGTGTTGTGCCAACAATCTTAAAACTATTTTCATTTTCGATATAAACAAGTTCGGTATGGCCGCCACTTACGACAAGTGCCATCAAAGGATATTCAAGAGGTTTTAATAATTCGTTTATAAAGATATGGCCCTTTAAATGATGAACGCCAATAAGTGGCTTATCATAAAAGAAAGCTAGTGATTTAGCGGCTATGCCACCTACATGTAAGGAACCAATTAAACCAGGTCCCATGGTATAGGCAATAGCTGACATATTTTCAACTTTTTCATTTGCTTGTTCAAGTGCTCGACTTACTATTGTTGAAATTTGTTCAACATGCATTCTACTTGCAACCTCAGGTATTACACCGCCAAAACGTGCATGAACATCTATTTGGCTTGTTACAACCGAACTACATATATTTAATTCTTCATCAATTATTGCACAAGCTGTTTCGTCACAACTAGATTCAATCGCTAAAATCTTTTTCATTTAAACCAATCAATCCTTTCACCATATCTATTGCATCTTCACCATCTTCATAATAGCCTTTACGTACTCTTGTTTTAATAAATCCTAACTTTTCATACAAATTAAAAGCTTTAAGATTATTTTTTCTTACTTCAAGATGCATAAATTCACATTCTTTTAAAATAGCTTCCCTTATTAATAACTTCAATAGTTTTTCGCCATAGCCTTGGCCTTGATGCTTACTATCAATTGCGATATTTACTAAATCGCAATTTTCAAACATGAACCATAGACCACCATAGCCAATCATTTCATCTTCTTGTTTTAAAACATAATAAGAAGAAAATTCACTATTTAAATCATCTTCAAAAAACTTCCTTGGCCAAGGGTCACTAAATACCCTATTTTCAATTTCTAATACAGAAGTCAAATCTTCTATATTCATCTTGGAAAGTTTCATCGATAGTAGGCATTACTTTCTTTTAAGTATTCAGGTGCCAAGAAATTAACATCCTTAACTTCTTCCCATACATTTCTCGTGTTTAAGAAACAATTAGGAATATCTGGATTTTTATCTTCTAGACCTATTAGATTTCCATCCAATACAACATCGTAATCTTTTTTATCAATAGCTGTATTTTCTAATACACAATCTTTTAAAACACATTCTTCACGGTTATATACACCTACATATGCCCTATTAGCTCTGGCATCCATAATAACCATAGTGTTAGCACTATTCCCAGCATATAGTCTTAATGTTGAAATAACATATAGTCTTATCTTTTTGATTTCGCAAATTACTTTAGCGATAGTCATCGCAATCCTTACACCTGTATAAGATCCAGGACCTTTTGATATACAAATCGCATCAATATCACTCTTTTTAACATTTGCCTTCTTAAATAGTTCATCTAAGTAAACAAATACTTCTTCGGATTGTTTCTTAAAGCATTCCAAACTAATTGATTCAACTATATGATCATCTTCAATTAGGGCAACTGTTAAATATTTATAGGCTGTATCAATACATAATGTCAACATAACTCTAACTCCTTATATTTTTCACCAACAGCCTTAAAAGTAATTTCACGTGTGAAATCATCAATATATTTAAAAGATATTTCTAAATACTCATCAGGCAAATAATCTTTATAATAAATAGGCCATTCAACAATCATAACTCCATCATCTAGATATTCATCTAATCCTAAATCGTATTCACAGCCTTCTAAACGATAGGCATCAATATGAAATAATTTAAGATCACCATTATATATTTTTAAAATAGTGAAAGTTGGAGAATTAATTACCTCCTTTACGTTTAAGGCCTTGCCAATACCTTTGGTAAAAGTTGTCTTTCCTCCTGCTAAGTCCCCCACAAGAGTTAAACACATACCTTTTTTAAGTTTCTTGCCAATCTTGTAACCAAGTTCTATAGTTTCTTCTTCACTTTTGCTTAACATGTAAACAATTATAGCACTTGTGATGTTAAAATGATTCTATGTTGCCTGATAAGTACTTAAAAACCATGAAAAACATTTTACAAGATGAATATGATGATTATCTTGATTCTTTTAATCGAGAACCGATTAGAAGTTTAACGATTAATACTTCTAAAATAAGTAGTCAAGATTTTATCAAAATCTTTCCTTATCAGCTTGAAAAAGTTCCTTGGACAAGTGATGGGTTTTATTTTAAAGATAAAGAAGTTACAAAGCATCCATATTACTATGCAGGACTATACTATATACAAGAAGCTAGCGCAATGTTGCCGGCCGAAATACTACCAATAGAAGAAAACGATATTGTTCTAGACGCTTGTGCGGCACCTGGTGGTAAAAGTTTAAAATTGCTTAATAAATTAAATAATACTGGTTTATTAATTTCTAATGATATATCAGCATCTAGAGCTAACGCCCTACTTAGAAATATTGAACGTTTTGGTTTTGAAAATTACTATGTTATTTCTAAAGATATATTAGAAATGGAAAATAAATATAAAAATACTTTTGATAAGATCCTTTTAGACGCACCTTGTTCGGGTGAAGGCATGTTTAGAAAAGATAATTCACTTATTAGTTCTTGGCTTAAAAAAGGACCAGAAGAATACGCAACACTTCAAAAAGCTTTAATCAAGGCTTGTTTAAATATGCTAAAAGATGGTGGTGAACTTTTGTATTCAACTTGTACCTTTTCAATTAGAGAAGATGAAGAAGTAATAAAGTCCGCTTTAGAAGCTGGAAATATAAGCTTGGTTCCTGTCAAGATGTATGATGGTTTTAAAAGTGGCATTGATAATATAGGTATTAAATTGTTCCCTCATCGTATAAAAGGAGAAGGCCATTTTGTATGTCTACTTCAAAAAGGAAATAAAAAAGATAAGTATATGCTTATGCCTACAAAAGTGGATTGTGACATAGATTTTATTAAAGAAAATATAAAAAAGTCTTTCTATGATGGTGAATTTAAAACTATTAATGATAGTTTGTACTTTGTAAGAGATTTCGATACAAGTGGTATAAGAACTTTAAGATCTGGACTATTATTAGGCAAGGAAACAAAGTATGGTTTTGAACCATCCCAACAACTAGCACTTAATTTAAAAGCCGATGAGTATAAAAATGTTTTAAATTTAGATATATGTGATATTAGAGTCGAAAAATATCTAAAAGGTGAAACGATTGATATAGATACAAATTTAAAGGGTTTATCACTAGTATGCGTGAATAATTTTCCTTTAGGTTTTGGCAAAGCGAATAACGGCAAATTAAAAAACAAAATAGATAAAGGTTGGATTAAACAATGAGATTAGATAAATATCTAGCTGATATGAAAATCGGTACAAGGTCTTCAGTTAAAGAAATTATTAAAAAGGGTCATATTAGAGTAAATGAAAAAATAATTAAGAGCTCAGATTATAAAATTAATGAAAATGATGAAGTATATCTAGATAATGAAAAGATAGAATATGTTGAATATGAATATATTATCTTAAATAAACCACAAGACTATTTAAGTGCTACTGAAGATAAATATGATAAAACAATTATGGAACTAATTGATTCTAAAAGAAAAGATTTAGTACCGGTAGGAAGACTTGATAAAGATACCGAAGGTTTAATTCTAATTACTAATGATGGACAATTAAATCATAAATTATTAGATCCAAAAAATCATGTTGATAAAAAGTACTATGTAGAAGTAGATACCAAGATTGTAGATAATGCAAGTGATATATTTAAAGAGCCAATGAACTTAGGTGATTTTATTACTAAACCAGCCAAGTTTGAAAGAATTGACGACTATCATGCATATCTAACGATATCAGAAGGCAAGTTTCATCAAGTAAAGAGAATGTTTTCTAAAATTGGTAGTGAAGTTATCTATTTAAAAAGAATAAGCTTTAAAAATCTAGATTTAGGTGATTTGCCAATTGGAGAATTCAGATACTTAACAGATGAAGAATTAGAAACATTAAGAAGTTAGCATATAGCGGCTTCTTTTTTATCCCTTTAGCCACAAAAAAAGCTCTTTATACAAGAGCTTTTAAACCGGCAACGTGCTTGATTTAC
>CAVCDR010000026.1:0-24450 GCA_963601025.1 Agathobacter sp.
ACATATACCAGCCGCAAAGCCAACTAGACATACAGCGGCTGGAATACAAATTGTTCCTTCTGGTAGCGCTGATAAGACGGCAATCATAATTGAAGAAACAACGGTTGTTGTTACAATGTTACTTGAGAAGTTTGTTTCAATTACAGCCCAAGTTACAAAGAATAATATTAATAATCCACTAGATAAATGATTAGCAATTGGCTCCATTACTGTTGATAGCCATGTTGAAATACCTAAATCAGCATTAGTTAAGGTAGCGCCAACAATTGTTGCAGCAGCCGTCATAAGTACTGAACCCCACATAACACCCTTTGTAGTTGCATCTTTAAAGTTTAATAATGGTTTACCATCAATGGAAATGATAAACATTAAGATACATCCTAAAAGTGGTGGCATAGCTGTTGTCATACCATTAATTAAGTTGTAGTATTCAGGAAGAATATTCTTTACTAATGATGGAGAAATCCATAAGAATACCACAAGAATCATAATAGCGATAATTAACTTTTCTCTTAGATCTGCCTTAGGGAAAGTACCCTTTAAAGCTTCTGCCTTTGATGTATCAATGTCTTTGATGTCATCCGGTCTATAGATAAACTTAAATACTAAAATTAAAGCAATTACAAGTATTATTCCTGTTGGAACACCAAAGGCCATATATTGGAAGGCTGAAATTGGCGAATCAAAGGCGCTTTCATAATAGCCCATGGCCAAAGTAGGCCATACATGCCCAATTGGCGTCATGCCTGATGATAAAGAAATACAGAAAGCTGTTCCCATCATTAACATATTTCCAGTCTTGCCCCCTTTTTTGATATCTAATACTTTATAGATATCTTCTAAAAATGGTAAGAAAGCAACAAATAATACCGATGGTGAAATAAATAAACCAATTAAAGTAATAGCTGCAAATAAGAAACAAACAAAGTGCCAAGGACCTTTTTTAGCCACCTTATTTGTAATAAAAGCAACTGTTACTCTTCTTACAAAGTTTGTTTGTGAAAGTGGATAGACCAACATAAAGGTAAACATTAAGAACGCTACTGTTGAGTTTCCAAATGATCCTGATAGCATCTTTGAGAAACCATATGTTGGAAGTAGCCCAATCAAAAACATGGAAATTAAACTTGGCCAGTCAATTGAAACACCAATCCACATGATTAATGAGGCAAAGAAAATGCCGACTGCCCAAAACGCTTCATGGCTTAATCCACCACTTGCACTAGAATCTGGCAAAAAATAGAATACCGCAAGAACGATAGCTGCTAGTATTAATGAAATAGTTTTCTTCTTGTTCATATATCCTCCTAAATTAAAGCACCTTGTCTTTTTAATTCTTTTTGAACTTCTTTTATATCTTTTTTATTATCAATGGCCAAAGCCGCCGCAACACCAGCTGCTTGGCCGGTCGCAAAGCCTGTGCCCATTACTCTGATTGATGCGCTAGCCACTAAATCTGAAGAAATAATGCGCCCTGCACACCATAGATTCTTTATATTTCTTGGTTTTAAAGAACCTAGCGGAATATCAAAATATTTATCATTTCTTTCTAAGGCATAAGATGCTTCGCCATTACCTTTATGGATTTCAGCGCCCCAGCCTCCTTTGGCAATCGTATCAACTGATTTTCTAGAAGTTTTCGCATCATCTTTAGTAAGTGTATACTCGCCCACTATTCTTCTAGATTCTCTAAGTCCTACCTTAGGCCCCGTAGAAACTAAATAAGAATCTTCCATACCCTTAATATACTTTTTAAATACTTCATAGTATGTTCTAGCTTGTTTTCTACCAGCTATCTCACCTTTAGTAAGTGTTCTAGCATCTAAGTTTTCAAAATCAAGTCCAATAATATTGACTAAATAATCATTAGTATGAGGTACCCTTACTGGAAAGCCTTTTTTAGCAGTTAAGCCTTCTACACCATCTTCAATAGCATTATTAATAGCTTCTTCCATACTAGCAGTAGTCAAAATATTTTCATCTTTGATATTGCCTAGTCTAAACATCATTGAACCTTTTTGTTCATGATGAAATTCAACATCTCCTTTAGCCAAATAAGCCAAGTTAGCATCGCCAGATGCATCAACATATGTTTTAGCTACTATTTCTATTTGGCCTTCATCATCTTGACAAATTATTGTTTTAATATTGCCATCTGTACTCTTTGCATCGGATAAACTACAATGCAACATAAAATCAACATTATGTTCCTTTAACATTTCCTCAAATATCATCTTGGTAATTTCAGGATCATGAGGAACGGTTCTATTGCCTGTGCTTGGTGAAACATAAAAATCCTCAAAATAGCCAATTTTATGCATTCTATCAAGTACTTCTTGACCAACACCCTTCACTACTTGATAAGCTTTTTCACCACTTGTACAAAAACCACAAAAGGCTGGCACATTACAATTGGTAGCTTGTCCTCCTAGATAGGGATTTCTTTCAATCAAAAGGACTTTTTTGCCTGCATCGCTAGCTCCTATTGCAGCTGCAACACCCGAAGTTCCGCCACCCACTATAGCTACATCATAAATTAATTTTCTTAACATAAGATCACCTGTTTTTATATCTTTATAATATCAAAAAAGTTCTTTCTAAATAAATAAAAACCTTAGCAATTAGCTAAGGCTTCTATGTTTATTTCTTTTCTTTAACAATTAAATCTAAAGCATCTAATTGTTCTTGGTCAACGCCACCTGGCGCATCGGCCATTAAATCATATGCTGTAGCCGTCTTAGGGAAAGCCACAACATCTTTAATGTTTTCAGTACCGCATAGTATCATGATAAGTCTTTCTAGTCCTATACCACAACCACACTCTGGAGGCATACCATAATCAAAGGCATCTAGGAAGAAACCAAATCTTTCTTTAGCTTGTTCCTTACTTAGGCCAAGTGCCGCAAACACTTTAGCTTGTACATCTTGATCATGGATTCTAATAGCTCCACTTGATAATTCATAGCCATTTAAGACAAGGTCATAAGCTCTTGAGAAACAATTGCCCTTATCATTTTCTAGCTTATCAATATCTTCTTCACGAGGTGAAGAGAATGGATTAGATGCAGCTTCATATCTATTTCTTTCATCGCTCCATTCATACATTGGAAATTCTGTAATCCAAGCAAATTCAAATTTATTTTCATCAATTAGATTTAATTCTTTACCAAGTTTAACTCTTAAAGCGCCAAGAGAAACATCGGCGATAGCTTTCTTATCAGCTACAAGCAATAATGTATCACCATCTTTTAGATCAAATTCTTTAATTAAAGAAGGCTTTTCTTCTTCACTTAAGAATTTTGCGATGCCACTAGTAAATTCACCATTTTCAAGCTTCACAGTGGCAACACCTTTTGCCTTATAAATCTTTACAAATTCAGAGAACTTGTCCATATCTTTTCTAGAGAAAGAATGGTTTTCAACACAAATTGCCTTGATTACACCACCATTTTCAATAGCGTTTTTAAATACTGAGAATTCAGAATTCTTAAATAACTCGGTTACATTATGTTGTAACATACCAAATCTTAAATCTGGTTTATCACTGCCATATTTTTCCATCGCATCAAGATATTTAATTCTAGGGAAGGCGCTTAATTCTACGCCTTTGATTTCTTTAAATACTTCATGCATACAATCTTCAACAATAGCGAACAAGTCTTCTTCATTTGCGAAGCTCATTTCCATATCAATTTGCGTAAATTCAGGTTGTCTATCAGCTCTTAAATCTTCATCTCTAAAGCATCTAGCGATTTGGAAATATCTATCCATACCTGAAATCATCAATAATTGTTTATAGATTTGTGGTGATTGAGGCAAGGCATAGAACTTGCCATTATATAAACGAGACGGAACAAGATAGTCTCTTGCACCTTCTGGTGTAGATTTAGAAAGAATTGGTGTTTCCACTTCAATAAAATCATGGTCATGTAAGACTTTTCTAAAGATAGTAGTAACCTTATCCCTAATCATTAGATTCTTTTGAAGAACTGGTCTTCTTAAATCTAGATATCTATATTTAAGTCTTAAGTCTTCTAAAGCATCAGTTTCATCAGCGATAATCATTGGTGTAGTCTTAGAAGTATTTAATACTTTTACTTCTTTTACTAAAACTTCAATTTCACCTGTTTCTAGTTTTGGATTAGGCGTTTCCTTAACGCTCACTTCGCCTTTTACCCATAATACATATTCATTTCTTACATCTTTTATAAGTTCAGCATGCGCATCATCAAAGGTAATTTGCGTAATACCATATCTATCTCTTAAATCAATAAATACAATTGAGCCTAAATTTCTTCTTTTAGAAACCCAACCAGCAAGTTCAACAATCTTACCTGCATCTTCTTTTCTTAATTGTCCACAAGTATGTGTACGATACATTTATTTGTCCTCTCTTTCTTCTAGATAACTAATTAAATTCCCAAATGGAATAGTGTTTTGTTCCTTATTTAAAGTGTTTTTAATCGTAACTGTCTTATTATTTAATTCATCTTCACCGATTATCACAACATATAGTGCATTTTTACGATCACTTGATTTAAATTGTGATTTCATAGAACGATCATAATAATTAAGCTCGGTTGTATAGAAATTGTTTCTTAAAACAGTTGCAACCTCTAGTGCATAATTACTAGACTTAGTCATATCAATTACATAACAATCTACATATTCTTCTATGTCGGCTAAAGCATCTTCAGCTTTAGCTAATATAAGAAGTCTTTCCATGCCAATCGCAAAACCAATACCTGATAGTTTTGGTCCACCTAATTCTTCTACTAGGCTATCATATCTACCACCCGCAAACACAGTAGCTTGAGCACCAGCACTTTCGTCAGTTGAAACAACTTCAAATACAGTATCTGTATAGTAATCAAGTCCTCTAACAAGTCCTTCATCTACAACATAAGGAATATTTAAAGTATCTAGGTATGATTTAACTTTTTCAAAATAGTCCTTAGCTTCATCTGTTAAATAATCAGACATCTTAGGCGCATTTTTTACATAGTCTTTTTCTCTATCAATCTTACAATCTAAAATTCTTAATGGATTTTTATGTAGTCTATTCTTACAATCAGCACATAAGTCTTCTTCATGACTTGCGAAGTATTCTTTTAAGGCATTAGAATAATCATTTCTTGACTTACTATCGCCCAATGTATTGATTAATACTTTAACATTTTTTAGACCAACTAGTTTAATGTAGTTATAACCTAGGGCAATAACTTCCGCATCAATCATTGGTGATTTTTCACCAATGTTTTCAATGCCCATTTGCGTAAATTGACGTTGTCTTCCTTTTTGTGGTCTTTCATGTCTAAACATTTCTTCAATATAAGCTAATTTAATAGGCAATTCATTTGTATATAACTTATTTTGAATAACGCTTCTAACAATACCAGCGGTACCTTCAGGACGAAGTGTATATAAGTCTTTATCATTAGGCGAGAAAGTATACATTTCCTTAGTTACCATATCACTAGTATCATTGTCTTTTCTAAATACGCCAGCATATTCAAAGACTGGTGTTTTCATTAACTTGTAGCCATAAAGATCTAGCATAATTCTAAAAGAATCTTCTAAGTCTTCAAAATTCTTTAAATCATCTGGCAATAAATCATAAGTTCCTTTTACTGTCTGATACATTTTTTACCTCCTAAAAATAAAAAAGGTAGCACTAAGGGCGCAATTGCGCGGTACCACCTTGATTTGTTACTTTTCTCTTAACGCGAGTTACGACCTATCTTTTCAATAGATTCTAAAGAAGTGTCACTTAAACTTTCTAATAAAACTTGCACCAAACGTTTCTCTCTACACTTAAAAAGTTTAATCAGTTTCTTTTTCGATAGGACTATTATATATCAAGTTTAAGATTTAGTTGAAATTATTTAATGACATCCTCTAGTTTTTCAAAGTTGTTAGTAAAGTTATTAAGAACCAATATGTTAGTTTCATCATTATTGATAAGAGAACTTGTATCTACTTCTCTTAAACCACCCCCGAAACTATCAATTGTATAAGAATCTTTTTTAGCGAATGTTCCTTCTCCATACTCTGGGCTTGTTAAATAAGCTAAATATGTTTTGCCTACTTCAATATCAATATCACCATTAAATTTCATTTGAACATATTTAGGATTAATACCTTTAGCTAAATAATCATGTTTTTCCTTTTCAGCTTCTTCTAAAGAATTATAGTAAGATTCAAAATCAATTATGCCACCAGTTCTAATATAGTTATATTCCTTATCTACTTCTAAATTTCCTTTATAAACTCTATCAACCACAAATTTTCCATAAGTATAAGGATAACAATAATCATTAGTTTGTTCGCTGAAATTACTTCCACCATCAATTGAAGTAATAGTTATAATTGCGATATCACTACTTAAATTACTAACATAAGTCGTATCAGTAATATCTCCCATTATTTCAGCATTTGATACATATGAAGCAATATCTTCACTAGGAATATTATCATACGCATTATAATAATTAACTGTTTCTTTTTCCTCTTTCTTTGAGCATCCTGATATAAACATTAAACATACTAAACAAATTACTATCTTTTTCATAAGTCCCTCTCTAATATTTTCTATTTATTGCGTTGTTATCTACTACTTGAACTCTTTGAACTTTTCTTCCGTTCCCTAGCTGGCACATGATGCTATATTGATTTGTATAATTCTCATTTAGTCCAAAAGCATGACCCATTTCATGAATAATAGTTCCTTGCGCTTGCTCATCAGTAAAACTACTTTTGCGAAAATTATCATCATTAATGTAAATACGTGCATAGTACCAGTCCTTTACCGCACCATAAATTCTATTATCAGAACCATCAAAATGTTGCGTTTCAGCTAATATGCTGTTTCTGACAGTCGCATCCCAATAAGTTTTCTTTTTAGCGAAAAAGTCCATATTACTTCCATAACTAGAGCTTACGAATTTAATATAAATAGGATTGCTCATTCCGGAACCTGGATACATCCAATTATTTGCTCCTTTAGTAATATAAGTCTCCCAATAGGTAGCTCCACTAGCAGAATCGATATAAATCGTCACATTACCTACACCATTTTGGTATTTGCCTTTTAATAGTGGAGGCTCCTCATCAAATGCCCATACATTAACAGCAGTAAGAGTTAATGTTATGAAAAGTGACATACATAAAGCTGAAAATCTTTTAAAACAATAAACCATTTGATTTTGTGAAGTAACAAACTCACGTTACTTCCCTATTCTCCTTTCATTTGTTGTTAATAGATTTGTTGCAACTTTTTCTATTTACACTTTAATCATAACAGTCAAAAAATTATTTGGCTATTTACTTTTTGGCAATAGGTTATTAACTAAAAGTTTATACCGGTTAGCCTTATTAAAAGCCGACGACTTTTGTTTATAATAAATTTATGAACAAGAAATTAGAAACGAAATATCAATCTTTAAAAGAAGATTTAAAAGAATTAGAGAAAGATACAAGCGAAACTGTTAATTCACAACTTTCAGAACTCGCTAAAAAAGAAAAGCTTTCAATGATGCCTAATTTAAAAGATAGCTTAAAAGAGGAAGAAGATTATCTAATTGAGGCATCAACATTGTTTTATGATATGGCAAATAAATGTAACAAAACAGCTGATACCATTAAGACTCAATTAAAAGAATTTGAGAAATACGAGAAACAAGTAGACAAAAACAAGATGCTTAAAAGTAAGCCTAACGCCTTGCTTGATTATGAGGAAAATAAGAGCGCCCACTTTGCCAAGGGCAATACCTTCTATAAGCTATTCTGGGTCTTCTTTATTGGTAGCTTTGCAGGTGTAATAATTGAATCTATTTATTGCATTATCCAATATGGTCATTATGAATCAAGAGTAGGACTGCTATATGGACCATTTAATTTAGTATATGGTATTGGCGCTTTAGTACTTAGTGCATTCCTATACAAATATCGTAATCGTAGTAAAATCTACTCTTTTATCGGTGGTTTTATTACAGGCAGTATAGTTGAATATTTATGTTCATACTTTCAAGAATTACTATTTAACTCAACTTCTTGGGATTACTCTAATATTCCTTTTAATATTAACGGCAGAATATGTCTAATCTATTCAATCTTTTGGGGGATCTTGGGTATCTTTTGGATAAAGGATATTTATCCTAAACTATCTGAGTTAATCTTGAAGATTCCTAATAAAATCGGAAAGAAGCTAACTATTGTTTTGCTTGTATTTATGCTTATAGATACTCTTGTTACAGGAGTGGTTGTAAATAGATGGAAAGATAGAATAAATGGCGTCCCTAGTAGAAACGCCATTACAGATACTATTGATAATTTATATCCTGATGATAGGATGCAAAAGATATTCGCTAATCTTACTTTTAAATAATTATTTAATTGCCCTTTCAACAGAAATTACGCTATCAATTTTTCTAAGATTAGCCATAATTGTATTTAAGTGCTCAATATCGCTCACATTTAATGTAAGTGATGCGGTAGCTGTAAGTTCTTCTTGATTGACATTTATGTTTACTGAAAGCATGTTAGCTTTAAATTGTGATATGCAAGTGGCTAAATCAGTCAAAAGATATGGTCTATCTTTAGAATATATCTTAATATTTGCTTCAAACTTATAGTCCGGTTTTCTTGGATCCCATTCAACACTAATTAAACGAGCTCTTTCTTTTAGAATATTAGGACAATCACATCTATGTACCTTAATGCCTTGACCTTTTGTAACATAGCCAGTAATCATATCACCATAAACAGGCGTACAACATGGAGCCAAATTAATCTTCATGCCCGTAATGCCTTTTACGATAACACCAGTTCTTGATACTGATTGATTAGTCTTGTTCTTTGATTGATTCTTTTTAACAATCTCTTGTAAGTCTTCTTCAGCAATTTCTTTCTTACCAATTTTAGTTAGCTTTTCAATAATCGAACTAGCTGAAACCGATTTTATAGCTATTAAATACATAAAATCGTTATATGAAGAAGTACGGAAATAGCTATATAATTTTTCAAATTTATCTTTATCAAAATATTCAGCTACATCGACACCTCTTTTAACCATTTCAGCCTTAAGCATGTCTTCGCCTTGTTTAACATACTGTTCCTTTTCTTCTTGTTCCTTCTTTTGGAAGTAAGCGCGAATCTTATTTTTAGCTGTATTAGTTTTACATATCTTTAGCCAGTCTTCACTTGGACTAGAAGATTTATTAGTTCTAAGCTCAACAACATCCCCTGTCTTTAGTTCGGTATTTAGTGGCACTAAAACACCATTTACTAAAGCGCCAACAGTTGTATGACCAACTTCGGTATGGACACGATAGGCAAAGTCAATTGGTGTGGAACCAACTGGTAAGTCTATTACTCTACCCTTTGGTGTCATACAATAAACATTCGCATTAAAGACATCGCCAATTACGGTATCCATGTATTGAGCATCATTGATATTATTGCCATCATCATTAAAGGCATTTAACCAATCTAGTTCTTTGACAATTTCTTTTTGTTCCTTACGCGAATCATAATTGCCTTCTTTATAAGCCCAGTGTGCCGCAACACCTTTTTCGGCTATTTCATCCATTTCTTCAGTTCTAATTTGGATTTCATAGATTCTGCCATCAACGCCAACTACAGTAGTATGCAAAGAACGATACATGTTCATTTTCGGCATTGCGATATAGTCTTTTAAACGCCCTGGAATCGGTCTATAAGTCGCATGAATATAACCTAATATTTCATAACAGTTAAGTTCTGTTTGAGTAACAATACGAATAGCTAAAAGATCAAGTATTTCATCAAAACGCTTGTTCTTTTTTACCATCTTTTTATAAATAGAATAAAGATGTTTAGAACGTCCAAAAATCCTAAATGGGATCTTTTCTTTCTCTAACATAGCTGAAATATCATTAATCATTTGAGCGATTTGACTATCTCTTTCAGCCTTTTTATTATCAACTAAATGAGCTATTTCATGATACTTCTCATTATTTATATAAAAGAAAGATAAATCCTCTAATTCATTCTTTATTTCAGCTAGACCTAGCCTATGAGCGATTGGAGCATAAACCTCAAGAGTTTCTTTAGCAATGCGCTGCTGCTTCTCGGGTGGCATAAACTGCAAAGTTCGCATATTATGTAATCTATCGCATAACTTTACTAAGATAACACGGACATCTTTGGCCATGGCCATTAATATCTTACGGTGGTTGGCAGCTTGATATTCTTTTTCATCCTTAAATTTCAAGTTACCAATCTTAGTTACAGCTTCAACAATATGATAAATTTCTTCACCAAATTCTTCAGTAAATTCTTCAGCACTTATACCACAATCTTCCATTACATCATGCAAAAGGCCAGCACAAATGGTTGTAGGGCCAACCTTTAATTTACTAAGCTCATAGGCAACAGCTAAAAGATGAACGAAATAGGGTTCGCCACTTTTTCTAAATTGCTTACTATGCTTATCATAGGCATAATCATACGCATGATTAATCATAGCTAAAGAATCCTTATTAGTAATATAAGAATTTATTTGTTCATAAAATATTTCTTTAGTTAATACTGGAGTTTTCATAAGACAAAAAATCGAAGATTTCTCTTCGATTTACCATTAATAATGCATTAAAGAGAATACATCGTAGTTTTTAATTTTTTCTCTTCCTTTTAAATCATCTAGTTCAATAAGGAAACAACAGCCAACTACTTCACCACCAAGTTGTTCAACTAGCTTAATAGCTGCTTCAACAGTACCGCCAGTCGCAAGTAAGTCATCACAAATTACAACTTTTTGGCCAGATTTAATCGCGTCTTTGTGCATTTCAATCTTGTTTTTGCCATATTCAAGTTCATATTCGCAACTTATTGTCTCTCTAGGTAATTTATTAGGTTTTCTAACTGGTGCAAAGCCAATTCCTAAATTAGCTGCCACTGGGCAACCAAAAATAAAGCCTCTAGATTCAGGGCCTACTAACATTTCAGCACCCTTTTCTTTTGCATATTCAGTTAATTTTTCACATACATATTTAAATGCTTCACCATCAGCCATTAAAGGTGTTACATCTCTAAACATAATACCCTTAGTTGGATAATCAGGAATAGTAGCTATATAGTCTTTTAAATTCATATTAATGCCTCCAAAACAACAAAATTATTTTACTACAGCGTGTCTTCAATTAAAAGAGAAACAGCCTTCTTATGATAATTATCGTTTTGTATCTTGCATATCAAACAATTAAAATCATCATCAATATCTTTAAAAGAAATAGCGCTTAAAGTGTTGTCAACAATATACTTTGGATACATCTCTTTGATGATGAATTTTCTTTGATATTTAAAGTCTTTAATACAAACTAAAGGTTCTTTAAAATCTATACCGAAAGGTTTCAAGCTATTAATAAGAGTTAATAAATCGTAATTGACTTCATCTTGATTTAGGCTTATTACATCCTTAATAACTTCTTTAGTTTCTAGTTTATTATTTAAAATCCTCTTTTTAAATTCATTAAAGTTATCTTTTTTTATAACAATGCCACAAGCTTGGTTATGACCACCAAATGTTTCATACAATTCTTTTTCTTTACTTAAATAATTAAATAAATCCACATCCTCAAGGCTTCTTCCAGAGCCCTTATATAAATCATCATTAATCGAGAAAACAATACAAGCTTTCTTATATTTAAAAGCTAATTTATTTGCTAGTAGGCCACATAATCCTTCTTTAAACGAGGATGAAGCTACAATGATTAAATCATCATCTTCATTAACTAAACTATAGGCATCATAGCTTTCTAGATTAGTTTCATTTTTTCTTTCTTCATTAATTTTATTAATACTATCTAAATAATGAAGACAAGTTTCTTTATCGCCACATAAATATTTGACTAATGTATTGGCATTATAGCCCATACGACTAATAGAATTTATCTTTGGTATAACATTAAAAGATAAATCATCATATGTAGGTGTTTTATTATCATTTAATAAATTGATTTGATAGATATCATTATCACATAATGTCTCGTACATCTTCTTAATTAAGTAACGATTATAATCTAGTACACCTACCATATCAGATAAAGTTGTTAGGCCGGCGTAACATAAAGATAACTTATCATCATAAATATAAGTACTCAATAAATACGATAGACCACCGGCAGATAAATTATTAAAGCCTTCTTTTAATAAAAGAGGATGAATATAGCCAAAACATAGTGGTTCTTTTTCATAGTTATGATGATCAATAATCAACACTTTTATATTATTGTCATAGGCATACTTTAAGGCCTCAGTTGCCTTAATACCATTATCAACCGTAATAATGACATTGATATTATTGTTTATAGCGTTTTGTACAATTTGTTTGTTTAAGCCATAGCCTTCTTTTATTCTAGAAGGAATATAAAACTTATGTTTAATATTTAGATAATCTAGTAGACGTTTCAAGATGGCAGTAGCACATATACCATCGCAATCATAATCACCCACAATTAAAAAAGTATCATCTTTTAAGTCTAATAGTTTATCTTTAAAAGATAAGATACTATCTTCATCTTTTATAGCATTGTCATATCTACTTATGTCTAGAGCTTCTTTGTCAATATTATTTATTTTAAGTAATTCATCAAAGAAGTCACCAGTATGAAAGTTATATTTCATTATAATATTCCTGCAATTACACCAATGATTGTAAGTACTAGAGTTAATAAATAGAATCTAGATACAACTTTAGTTTCTTTATGTCCTTTTAATACAAAGGCATAATGAATTGGTGTATAAGCGAATACTCTTTTATGGAATAATTTAACACTAGTAAGTTGTAGGCATACACAAAACATTTCAATAAGGAATACGCCACCAATTAAAAGTAGGACAATTTCGCTATTACTTGTTAAGGCAATAGCTGAAAATAAGCCACCTAAAGCTAATGAACCACTATCACCCATAAATATCTTGGCCGGGAATTTGTTGTAGTGTAGATAAGCTAATAGGCCGCCAATAATGCAAGATATAAGAATAAAGGTGTTGTATTGTTGTTTCAAAAATAGGATAACTAAAAAGCCTAGTAAGCTAATAGTTGAAACACCAGCGCATAACCCATCCATACCATCAGTAAAGTTAACCGCATTAGCTTCACCTAGATACATTAGAATAATTAACGGCAAATAGATATACCAAATCACATGAATATTGTTTTTTATAAATGGTACATAGATATCAAAAGATAAACTTTTTCTAAAAATAATAAAGATTATAATAGCAAATAAGAATTCTAATATTAATTTAACTTTTGGTGATAACCCTTCATTATCCTTTCTTAAGATGATTAATAAATCATCCATAAAGCCTATTAAACAAAATAAGAAGAATGATAGTAATACCATCAATGAGTTGGCATCTTTAATACTCTTAAAATTAATAATTAAATAGACAACAATAGGAATAATGACAAAAAGTAAGCCACCCATTATTGGGGTTTTGGCTTTAGTTTTATACTCATCAAGAGCGTATTCACTAACTTCTTGATTTATATTGTGTAGCTTAAGCATTCTAATATACTTTGGCATAACAATAAAGACTAGTCCAAATGATAGGGCAAAGCCTATTAACGCAATCAAATAAAAATCCATACTTTTATATTTTACTCATTTCTAATTATTCTTCAACATCTTCTTCTACATCATCATAATCATAATCGTAGTCTTCATCTTCATCATCGCTTGATTTATTGCTTAAATCAACATTACTACTTATTTGTTCAAAATTTACAACGATATTTGAATATTGATCAACAGTACTACCAGCCGATACACTTTGAGATGTACATACCCCATAGCCATTTAAGGTTATTGGGATACCTGATATATTCCAATATTGACTCACTTCTTTCCTTGTCCAACCAGTAAAGTCAGGCAATGTAATATTTGTCTTATCGGTTAATAAGAATACTTTTGATTTAGAATAAACAGTTTCACCACTACTTGGATATTGGGATAATATATGGTCACCATTTCCTATTTTAATAACATTTAAATCATAATCACTAGTTAATGTTTCGTATACATCATTATAGTTTTTATTTAATACATTAGGCATTGTTTCCTTAACAATTGGATTTGTATCTTCACTTTCCTTTGCACTATAGCCAACTTCTGTTAATACCGCAACTTTTCTAATTAAGTCTTGAATGGCACTTGAATTAGCATGGTTGTTGTAGTCATATGGTGAAATATAGGCAAAGTAAATCATATATTTAGGGTTATCAGCCGGGAAAGCTAGCATTACTGATGAAATAGAATCGTTAGAACCATATTCACCATTTAGGGCAATTTCTGAAGTACCTGTTTTAGCCATTACTTGAACTTCATCAACGTCATAGAATTGAGCAGTACCCCCTGGGTCACTTACTACTCTTTCTAGTATTGATTGAAGTTGTTTAGCAGTTGATTCCTTAATAGGTGTAGAAACAACTGTTTTTTGCCCTTGATAAACAATTTCATCATTATCTGTATCAACAATCTTATCGATATAGTATGGTTTTAACATTTCGCCATTTCCAAAGATAGCTGTATAGCCTTGTAAAAGTTGAAGCATAGTAACCGAACTACCTTGGCCATAAGTTAAAGCTAGCTTTTCACTTGGATACTTATAGTTTTTAACACCAACGTTTTCTGGTATACCATCTGTATCAACAGCTTGGAAAAAACCAAATTTATCTAGGTATTCACTATAGCTTTCAACACCTACATAATCCGTCAATAAGGTGCTAGTAGCAACGTTACTTGAATAGATTAGACCATAATCTAGCGGAATACTCCCCCAAGACTTACCACCGGCATTAGAGATGCAACCATATGAGGCGCCATCATATACTCTATATGGAGTATTACCATTTGAGTAGTAACAATATGAGCTAGAATCAAAGTATGCATCGCCATCATAAACATCCATATCAATAGCCGCCGCATAGATAAAAGACTTCATTACGGAACCTGGTTCATATGGAAGTTGTGAGCCTAGATTATTGTAGTCTTCAATATCTAGCGTATTTGGATCAAAAGAAGGCGTTTGGCCCCAAGCTTTGATTTTACCAGTGCTTATTTCTACAACAGCACCCCACGCTTTAGAAGCGTTATTTTTTTCGGTAACATCTTCAAAGCAAGTTTCTAGAGCTTGTTGGATACTTGAATCAATTGTTGTATATACATCATAACCATTGGTAGCAGGTGTTGTTTCTTCATACATACCAGTTAAAACATAACCATTTTTATCTTGTTGGTATACATGTTTACCATCAGTACCACTTAATTCCTCATTTAGATAACTTTCTAGACCCATTTTGCCAACTAGCTTACCAGTGTCATCACTTTGGGCAAAGCCAATTAAATATGGGGCGAAATTGCTTCCTTGAGCATATATTCTTTTATTAGATTCTTTAAAACCAATGCCATATATTTCAGGTGTATTTAAAATAGCATCCTTTTGTTCCTCGCTGATATTACGCCCAATTAAACCAATTTCGGTTTGATATAAATCAGGATTGTAAGTTAGATAATAGTAAATATCCGCTTGATCGCCGCCCAATATATTGGCTAAAACTTGCGAAGTATATAGTGGATCTTCAACATAAGCAATTTTACTACCATTAGTACGACTTGAATCAAGGTAACAAATTATGTCATAAGTCTTTTGATCTTGTGCTACAATTTGCCCATTGGCATCATAAATATTCCCTCTTTTAGCATGTAAAGTCTCGGATACTAAAGAGACCGATTGAATATATGAAGAAAGTGAAGTACCAGATCTTATATGAAGCTTACCAATGCACACAACAAAAACATTAATTACACATGCGATCATGGCAATTAAAGCTATAGTATAGAAAAGACGAAGCATTGCATTGCTTCGTTTCATTAATTTGCTCCTTTGATACTAATGATGTTTTCTTGATTTTGATCAAGGCCTGCATCAGAGGCTACTGTATATACCCTCTCTTTATTTTCAAGGCTGCTTATTTCAATTGTGATTTTTTCATTGTCAGATTTAAGTGAAGCGATTTGGTTATTCATGTTTTGAATTTCCATTGTTAAGTTAGTATTATATGTTCCGACAAAAAGACTAGTTGCCGTTGCAGCTATTATGGCGATAGTAAAAAACCAAAAAGCAAATTTTTCTAGTTTATTTGTTTTTCTTTTTCTTCTTCTAATTTTTGCCATATATAATACCCCTTAGTTTTGCACTCTTGCTTCGTGGATTATCCTCTAATTCTTTATCACTAGCGATAATCGCCTTGTGATTTAATAGCGAATAATCAGCATCCTTAATTTCACTTGGCAGTTTATAGATTCTCTTATCATCTACAACTGTACTTAATTCCTTAAATTTTCTTTTCACCAGTCTGTCTTCCAAAGAATGGAAAGTAATGATTACTACTCTACCATTTGGCTTAAGCATATTTTCAAAGCTATCTAAGAATTCTTTCAAAGAATCAAGTTCATGATTTACTTCAATTCTTATAGCTTGGAAAGTTTGCTTGGCTGGATGACCTTTTTTATTTAAAACCTTGTATGGAAGTGCTTTTTTAATCACTTCAACAAGTTCAAAGGTAGTTTCAATCGGTTTTTCTTCTCTTTGTTTAATGATGTTAGAAACGATTGAACGATAATATTTTTCCTCGCCATAGTCTCTAATCACTCTTTCTAGTTCCTCTTTTGAATATTCATTGACAACCTTATATGCTGTAAGGTCATCATCTTTATTCATGCGCATATCCAAAGGACCATCAAAACGATAAGAGAAGCCTCTTTCAGTTTCATCAAATTGCGGTGATGAAACACCAAGATCTAATAATATTCCGTCAACTTTATCGACATATTTAGACATGTTTTTGAAATTATCATGGATAAATGTTACTTGCTTAAAGTCTTTTAGATTTTCTTTAGATTCTTTTATCGCATCTAAATCTAAATCGAAACATATTAGCTTCCCGTTATTTAATTTTTCTAAGATCTTTCTACTGTGGCCACCCCTGCCCAAGGTGCCATCAATATAGATGCCATCTTCTTTGACATCTAATAACTTGATTGCTTCATCTAGAAGCACACTTACATGTTTACTCATTGTCTAGTAAATCACTTATGTTTTCAGCTACTTCTTCAAAGCTTTCATTAGCTTCATTAAAGTAGTTTTCCCAAGTTTCTTTATCCCATAATTCAATGTGATCGTTAGCTCCAACGATTACACATTCTTTTTTAATTCCCACAGGTGCAGCTAAATTGTTGGGAATAAGGATACGCCCTTGGTTGTCTAGTTGGCATTCACAAGCGTTACTTGTAAGCACTCTTGTGTATTGTCTAACAGCTTTTTTAGTGGTTGGTAGTTTATTGATTTGTTCAAAAATCTTATTCCATTGTTCAAGTGAATAGATCGTTAAACAACCATCAAGACCTCTAGTAAGAATAAATGATGAATGGAGTTCATCACGAAACTTACTTGGGATTATGATTCTGCCCTTGGCATCTAAATTATGTGAATATTCACCAATAAACATCTACCACTTCTCCCCACTTTATTCCACTTCTTACCACTATTATGTAATATTTAGGGTTTTAGTGTCAATAAAAGATAACAAAAAAGCATAAAAAAACACTACGTTTGTAGTGTCTTATAAGTTACTCTTCTTCGCTAGTATTTTCTTGTTCTATGTTTTCTTCTTCACTAGTATCATTTTCTTGATCATTGGTGTTTTCTTCTACTTGATTATCGGCTATATTACTATTGTCTTTTACAATCGCATCATCGGTAAGCATATCACTTAATTTACCATTACTTGGAAGGCTATTATCAAATAGATCAATTTGTTTTTTGGAATAGTCAATAACATCTTTCTTGTAATAAGTTTTTAGTACTGCATCCTTTTCCACTTCTATTGATTTAGAAACCATCAATAAATGTTTAGTCAGTTCAACAACATCCGATAAAGTACTTACACCATAGAAATTCATATTAACGGTCTTAAGAGAAATGGCATAAGTATTATTTCTTTTATATAGTTTATATTCATATCGATATTCTTCATCATCTAATGTATATGATCCAGAATTTTCATATATTTGGTATTGGCTATCAAAGAAGCTATCATCTTTTAATAGCTCATCAGGATAATACTTTTCATTAATAATATCGGCGATATTTAGATTCATGACAATTTTAGAATCATTGTAGTTAATAGTTACACTTTCTGAATCAATTTCTTCTTCGCCCATATCGCTAGGTAAATAATAACTATAGTAGCGCATTTTATTATTTGTATAGTACTTTGTGATACTGTCTATATTATTAAAGACATTATCTAAATTATTAGTTAATACCGTGCTATCATTTGATACACATCCTGCACATATAAACAACAGGCATAATAAAACAGCTGCTTTTTTCATATTCTCTATTTTAACAACATTCCATGTTTTTTAAAACTAAAGTAAGAACTCCTTGAAACAATAATATGATCTAATAAAGTTAAGCCTACTTGTTTACAACCTTTTTCCATCAAATCAGTTAAACTTATATCTTCACTAGACGGGCTACAATCGTCACTTGGATGATTGTGGGCTACTACAATATATTTGGTTTTGCATAATAAAGCTTTTCTTAAAACCTCATCGATTCCTACTAAAGATTTATTGGAAGTGCCCTTGTACATGATTTCTGATTTAATAATCTTGCCAGCGCTATTTATAAACATCGCATAAAACTGTTCCTGTTCACAAAAACCTATCTTAAGTCTTACATGATCTAAAAGCGTTGCGATCTCTAATTTCTTTTCTCGTTCATTTACACTTTCAATCGTTGTAAGTCTTTTAGCTACTTCTAAAATAGCTAATATTTCCATAGCCTTAGCCTTTTTTATGCCCTTTATCGTAACTAGTTCATCGTAAGTTAAAGTTAATAGCTTTTTAAAGCCACCGGCTGTTTCAATAAGCTCATCAGCTAAAGAGAAGACATTTTTATCTTTATAAGCTGATTTTAAAATAAGTGATAATAGTTCGGTATTGTCTAAGCTTTCAATGCCATACATTAAAGCTTTTTCTCTTGGCATTTGTCTTTCTTCCATTTTTTAAATAGATGCCACAATAAGAAAGGAAAAGCACTTCCACATGAATCAATTAAAACATCCTTGACTTGGCCACTTCTACCATCAACAAATAATTGATGAAATTCATCAAAGCTTGCACATAATACACAAAAGATTAAAGCGATAATAGCTATCTTATTACTTGTAGAATATTCTTTAAAACAGTTAATGCTTATAAGAAACAATATGAAGTATTCAGTAAAATGAGCTGTTTTTCTAATTAAGAAACTAAAGGAGCTTACAAAAGATTCAATGTCACTAACTTTTAGGAAATTGCCAATTAAAACTAATAATCTTCCTGATGTATTAGATGAAATAGTACCGCTTTGAGAACTAAAGTAATATATTAATGTTAGCCATAGTATAAGTAATAATGTTTTTAGTATTTTTTTAAACATAAAACAATAATACCATTATTTAAGATATTCAAAAATATCAGCATCATTATTTAATTTACTACTTACATTCTTATAGCTATTATTTCCTACTACCACACTTAATTGGCCCACAACCTGTGCTTTATATAAGTAAGATATAGTATCCTTTGGTACAGCTAAACAAATTGATTGTAATATTGTTTTGTTATCATAATCTTTTATTTCTTGATGATTTACATCATACATACCAATAATTCTTACATTATTGATTAAAAGATCACTTAAAACTTTATTGTTTTTATAAATTGTTAAATATAAGTCTACATACATACCTTTTACTAAATAAGATTGATTGACATTAATATTATTGGCATTTAAGTCAAAGTTTACTTCGCCATCTTCTAATTCACTATTTAGCTTATCTTTGATGTTTTCGTATTCTTCAATCGCATCTTCATAAAAGAAAGAGCCTTTAGGTATCATTGTATTTATTTTTACATATTTACCTACAACATCTTCTTTTTTTAAAATAACATTCTCATTTAAATAGCTTTTTGGAACTTTTGTCACTTCTATTTCATCTTGCGATATTAAAGCACGATTATTAAGACTATACTTAGCTATACACACTTCTTGAAGCTCTAACTTATTATTACAATAGATAAAACATATTAGCCCCATAAGTAAGATAAAAATGATTGTGAAAAATAATAATACAAGTGCTTTTTCATTTTTTCTGCGCATCTTTTCTCCTTTCTATTATCTTTATTACTAGAAAAAATGTTTTTTCCTACACTTGCATAAAAAAGAGTAACCATATAAGTTACTCCTAAACAACAATTGTTTTATTATTCTTAGTTTTTGCCAAGTAGTTTGAACATCTTCTTCTTGTATACTTCTACTCCTGGTTGATTAAATGGATTAATGCCAAGCAAGTAACAAGACATACCACATGCCTTAAAGAAGAAATAAATCATATAACCAAAGGCTTTTGCGCTATTATCTTCTAGATGTACAACGATATTTGGTACGCCACCCTCTTCAGTGTGGGCGCTTAAAGTGCCTTCCATAGCTTTTTCATTTACCCAAGAGATTTTCTTTCCTGCTAGATAGTTCATATTATCAAGATTTTCATCATCATTTGGGAAAACGATATCTTCTGGCATATTATCAATCAATAATAAAGTTTCATATAAAACTTTCTTACCTTCTTGGATAAATTGTCCAAGTGAATGTAAATCAGTTGAGAAACATGCAGAAGTTGGAAGTAAGCCTTTGCCATCTTTTCCTTCAGATTCACCAAATAGTTGTTTCCACCATTCAGCTACCATTGTAAGTTGAAGATTGTATGTAACAAACATTTCACTCTTATAACCTTGGTTATCAAGAATTCTTCTTGCGACAGCATATTTATAGGCATCATTTTCCTTTAATGAATCACTACTATAAGCCTCATAAGCTTCTTTAGCACCTTCCATTAAAGCTTTGATATCTACTCCAGCTAAAGCTAATGGAAGTAAACCAACAGCTGTAAAGACTGAATATCTGCCACCAATATCATCTGGTACTACAAATTCTTCATAACCTTCTTTATCAGCTAATTCTTTTAATGTACCTTTGTGTTTATCAGTAGTTGCGATAATTCTTTCTTTAGCACCTTCTTTTCCATATTTCTTTTCAATATATTGTTTAAAGATTCTAAACGAAATAGAAGTTTCGGTTGTTGTACCGGATTTGGAAATAACATTTAATACAACATCTTTGCCTTCAATATGTTTTAAAACTTGTGAAATGTATGTATTAGAGAAAGTATTTCCAACAAAGATAACTTCCGGTCCTTCTTCTGGATATAGGCCTCTTACCATCTCCATAGCTGCTCTAGCACCTAAGTAAGATCCGCCAATACCACACACTAATAGAATGTCAAATTTACCCTTTAGTTTTTCGCTTAATTTTAGAATTCTATCAAATTCTTCTTTGTCATAATTATTTGGCCATTCTACCCAACCAACATAATCATTCCCCTTACCAGTTTTTTCATGAAGCCATTTATGCGCTTCGCTTACTTTAGCTTGGTAATCATCAAGATTTTCATTTAACTTTGCATAAGATAAGTCTAATTTAATCATTTTCTTTTACCCATTCCTTCATCTTTTCTGACAATGAAGCAAAACCAATTTTATTATCTGGCATTCCTTCAAAATGAACTTTTTTTGCATACTTACGAGTATTTTGTTCAAGAGCTTTAAAAGATAAACGTAATTGTCTATGTTTCTTATCTATATCAATTACCTTAAGCATGCAATAATCACCAATTTTAACAAAATGTGAGACATTTCTAACAAAACCATTTGATAATTCCGATATATGAATTAGTCCACATACCCCATCATCAAAACTAACAAAAGCACCATAGGGCTTTATACCTGTAATCTTGCCATAAACCGTCATTCCAACTTTGTACTGGTTAATTAAATCCATAAAATTAGTATACTACAATTTTGGGATTATCATTTTTATATTATTTTATTAGTGTTGTATAATATCAAACGGTGATAAATATGGAAAAAGAAGAAAAAGAAAAATTGATTATAAAGACTATTGAAAAGATTCAGCCATACCTTCAAGCTGATGGTGGTGATGTTGAATTTGTTAGACTTGAAGATGATATTGTCTATGTAAAAGTTCATGGTGCTTGCGTTGGCTGTGGCGCCCTTGAGATGACACTTAAAGATGGAGTTGCAGCCTTGATTATGGATGAAGTGCCCGATATCAAAGATGTTAGACTTGATGAATCTCAACAAGTGGAAAACAATAATAGTTTCTTATATTAAGATGATTAAGTTCATCTTTTTTTATGTGGTTTTTCTTTAGAATATAAAATTTATAGATTAGTCTTTAAATGTTTTTGTATTAAAAAAGAGACTTTTAAGTCTCAATTTACTTTATTCCTTTTTCTTCTAGTTTTTCATCAACTATTCCTTTTATTACATAATAGATGACAGCTACAACCGGCACGCCAAGTAGCATTCCAAAGAAGCCAAAGTAAGCACCTCCTACAAGGATAGCGAACATTATCCATAAAGAGCTAAGTCCTACTGAATCTCCAAGTATAGCCGGCCCTATTACATTTCCATCAAGTTGTTGAAGAATGATGATCATAATTACAAAGACAAGGCAATCAATTGGTTCTACAATTAGTAACAATAACGCACAAGGAACTGCGCCAATAATTGGCCCAAAGAATGGAATAATGTTAGTAATGCCGACAATTACCGCTACTAGCGTTGCGTATTCACTATTAATAAATAACATTGCAATAAAGCACAAAATGCCAATAATAATTGAATCATATATCTTACCACTAAAGAAGTTAGAGAATTTCTCTAGGGCTAGATACATTATCTTTCTACCCTTTTCATATTGTTTAGTATTAAATACCGCAAGCGAGAATCTTCTAATATTAATCGCAATTTTTTGTTTATCAATTAAGATATATAGGCAAACAATAAAGCCTATAACAAAGTTTCCTAAACTACTAAGTGCGCTCCAAGTAGAAGAGATTACATTTGGTGCATATGTTTTAGCACCATTCCATAAAGCTTGTACTACTTGATTTGAATATGTATATAGTTGATTTGCAATATCCGCGGGTAAATGAACACTCTTTTGAATTTCTTTTATCCAATTATTAGAATTGCTTGCGAAATTACTAATAACGGCAGATAGTGAAGTAATACTGTCAATTAATTTTGGAATTAATAGATATACTACAAGTACTACGATAACCACCAATAACAATACAGCAACTAATGCACCAATAAATCTTCTTGTTTTAAATGCCCACTTTTCAGGCAAATGCGTTTCAATAAAACGTGCAACATTATTTGTAATAATCGCAAACAATATGCCCCAAATAAATGGCGAAAGAATTGTTAATAGCTTTGAGAAGAAAGCTTTTACATCCCCTAGATTAAGCAATAGAATAACTGCCAAGGCAATTAAGATACCTGATAAGGTATAGACTGTTATGGCCTTTTTAGTATCGTCTTCTTTTAAAAATTTGTTCATAGCCTTATTATAAACCATTAATAAATTAATGAATTATAAGAAAAATAGAAAATATCAATGGTTTATAATATTCTTATTAAACATGGGAGAAAGTTATGAGTTCAAAAGTATATTTTACAGATTTTAGATGCCCTGTAGGAACAAGTCAAATCGATAAGATTAAAAGACTTTGTAAGATTGCAGGCATAAACAAGATTGATTTTGAAGGAAAATTTGTTGCGATTAAGATGCACTTTGGTGAATTAGGCAATCTTGCCTTTTTAAGACCAAACTACGCAAAAGCTATTGCTGATATCGTTAAGGAATTAGGTGGCAAACCTTTCTTAACTGATTGTAATACTTTATATCCAGGCAGTAGAAAAAATGCTTTAGATCATTTAGATTGCGCTAATATCAATGGTTTTAATCCTATTTCTACAGGTTGCCAAGTGATTATTGCTGATGGCTTAAGAGGAACAGATGAAACCATCGTTCCAATAAATGGTGAATATATTAAAGAAGCTAAGATTGGTAAAGCTATAATGGATGCGGATATTTTTATTTCCTTAAGCCATTTTAAGGGCCATGAATCAACAGGCTTTGGTGGCGCCATTAAAAACATTGGTATGGGATGTGGTTCTAGAGCTGGCAAGATGGAACAACATAACGAAGGAAAACCAGTTGTTGATGAAAGTCTATGTAGAGGTTGTAGATTCTGTAGTAAGGAATGTGGTAGTGATGCTATAACTTATGAAAACAACAAGGCACATATCAATTATGAATTATGTAAGGGTTGCGGTAGATGCATTGGCGCTTGTGGCTTTGATGCGATTTCTAATCCAAATTGGGATTCTAATGAAAAGCTAGATAGAAAGATGGCTGAAT
>CAVCDR010000027.1:0-4627 GCA_963601025.1 Agathobacter sp.
AAGGCATAAATGCTCTCTTTAAAGGCTTATCAGTTTGTAAACCAACAACCTTTTCAAGGTCTTTATCAAGGTAGCCAGCACCATAAGCAGTAATATCACTTACTACTTCAGTTTCCATATCAAGAACGCCACCTTTAGCTCTTTCTTCTTTTTGAAGCTTTTGTAGTTCATCCCATAGCTTGTTAGTAGCCTCAGTTGGACCAGCTAAGAAGCTTTCATCACCATTGTATGGAGTATAGTTCTTTTGAATGAAATCTCTTACATCAATCTCATTTTCCCATTTTCCACCAACGAAATCATGCCATTGTTCTTTTTTCATTTTTACCTCTTTCTGTTTAGAAAATTAATAGTCATAATTCTCATATTTTCTACGGAATAATTCTATTATTTTTTGGCACAATCTTCAATAAAAACGCTTCACAAGTGAACAATTTAAATATTAAATTTTGGAATATTTATTATTATTTTTTTTACTTTTATGCTTTAGATACATAAACTAACCCAAATCCATTAGGCCCCAAATGTGAGCCAATTACTGCTCCAATTAAATATATATTATCTAAAGAAACCTCGATACCCGTTAAAGTTAATTTCTCAACAAGTTTTAAGACATTATCTTTCGCAATTGAATATATAGCACAAACAGGATAATTATCATCAACTTGATCATTTACTATTTGAAGTATCAATTCTTCCATAGCTGACTTTAAACCACGTGGCTTGGATAGAACTTCAACCTTGCCATCTTTTACTTCAAGTAAAGGTTTGAATTTTAATAAATTTCCAATCTTACTAGAAAAAGAACTAATTCTTCCTCCCTTAGCTAAATAATCAAGTGTATCAGCTACTACATATAGTTTAATATGATGCTTAAGAGCTTCAATTCTATCAACAATTTCCTTAATATTTTTCCCTTCATCTCTTAATTTAACAGCTTCATCCAATAATATTCTTAAACCACATGAACCTGTTAAAGAATCGATAAAATAACAGTTATCTAACTCGACTGTATTTTTAATCATCATACACGAATTAAAAGTCCCACTTACTTTAGAAGAAAGAAAAATGCCCAATACTTCATCATTGTTCTTTTTAGCATCCTCTAATATATTCATTAAATCATAAGGTGAAGGTTGACTAGTTTTGGGAAAAGACTCACTATTTAAAAGTAATTCATAAAATTTTTCCTTCCCTAATTCACTTTCTTCCTTATAACATTTATCATCAAAAGTAACGTTTAAAGAAATTAACTCAATATTCTTTTCTTTATATTCATCAAGTCTTAAATCGCTTGAACTATCAGTAATAATTCTTAACATATTAATATATTTAATTTTCCTCATTTAAATCATTGGAATCAGAAATATCCATTGTGTCATTAAAACGAATCGCTAGCATTGTAATATCATCAGCTTGTGGTTCGCTACCCGTAAAGTCCATAACTTCTTGTGAAATTGTCTTACAAAAGCTATCTGGAGCCTCATTTTTAAGTTTCTTCGCAATATTCAATAAACGATCATCACCATATAAAATCTTTCGATCATGGGCAACAGCTGTGGCCTCCGTAACACCATCAGTATATAGATAAAGCATATCGCCTTTTCCTAAAGTTAATTCATAAGAATTATATTTAATTCCATCCATGCCTGCTAAAACAAAATTAGGCTTAGTAATCAAATATTCAACAGTTCCATCATTTCTTATAACAATTGGATGATTATGTCCGGCATTAGAATAAGTGATTTTACCAGTTCTTAAATCAAGTTTTCCCATCCAAGATGTTAGAAACATTTCTGCATCATTACTCTTATATAGTCTTTCATTAGCTTTTATAAAAGCTTCATCAGTACTATATCCTCTTTCCATTAAATCCTTAAGCATGGTCTTAGCTGTCATCATAAATAAGGCAGCAGGAAAGCCTTTGCCCGATACATCCGCAATAAGGAAGACATAATTATATGAATCAATCATATAAAAATCATAGAAGTCACCGCCAACTTCTTTAGCAGGCTTCATTGAAGCATACAATTCAATATCATCTCTTTTAGGAAAAGTATGAGGTAAAGAAGAATATTGAATCTTAGTAGCCAATTCAAGTTCTTGTTTAACCCTATTTTCAGCATCACTAATAAATCTTTTTAAAGTATTTACTGTATCGTTGATATAATCAGATAATTCTGAAAATTCAGCATAGGCTCTAACATCCACATAAGTATCAAGTTCACCATGTTGAATCTTCTTTAAGTCCTTATTTACATGTTGAAGATTAACCACAATCTTCTTTCTTATCAATTGATAAATTAGAATAAATAAGGCTGTATAGATTAAAACTTCCATAAACGCTACTAAATAAGCAATTACTTCTTTAATATACGCTGTAGCTACAGTAGAAACTTCATACACTATTCTTTGAGTAAAGAAACTTGTAAAAATTAAAGCAACAACCACAACAATTAACAAACTAATACCGAATTCTTCACTAATACGTTTTTTCTTCTTTTTCTTATGCATATTACCCTTGACAATATCATAAGTAATAATAGAACCAAATAAGGCAATTCCATTACATAAAACCATTGGGATTGTACATTCTTGTACAAAGAAGAAAGCGTAGGTAATGTTGTAATTATTGGTAACCAGTATTAGAAGCATATGTAATACTTCCATCGTTGCCCCAATGCCTAGCCCTGCAAGAGCACTTGGATGTTTTTCATCAAATATTGTTTTAACCATCAAAGCACTAAAGATACCGGCTAAAAAAGTAGATAGTGAACAAGCAAGCGTTGTATATTCAGCTGAAATAAGTGAGCTTGCTAGCCATCTAAAAGTTCCACCTATAGCACCAGCTACAATACCAGAAAAGCCGCCAAATAAAAAGCCTGCACAAAGTGGTCCAGCATCTCTAACATTAATTACTGCCGACCCAGCCGAAACACCATATACAGTAGAAAATATCGAAACAATGCCAAAGCAAATACCAATGATTATTTGTTTTACCAAGGCATTAAATTTAAAATACTTTTCATTTTTCTCTAATAAAGAAAATAACAACGTTAAAACAAGATATAACGATGTACATCCTACTAAACGTGCTATTCCTGATAAAGTTAAATTTTCTGCCATGAACTTACTTTATTATTATAAATTAAAAAAAGATTAGATATAACTAATCTTTAATCGTTTTTAAGCCAGCAAGCATATAAAGTAAAGTCATCATCGACAATCATTGTCTCCAGATTAGCTGTGATATTACAACCTTCATCTAACGCCCAATGATCAAATGTATAGCCATCACGAGTTGGATCTTCTACCATAACTTTATCACCATAGTCATGTTTCTCAGTTTCAATATAAGAACCACCCATAGTGTTAAAGTTTACAGTAAACCCATTATTTGCAGTAAGACCAATTACAATGCAAACAATAATTGCGATAGCTAAGCCTCCAATTATATAATCGAGCGTCTTTACCGATATCTTTACTTTTGAATATAATCCTCTAAGTTGTAAAGGCGAGTTTCTTGACTCGCCTTCATCATTAGATTCTTTCTTTTCTAAATCTTTATCTTCCATTACTTCTTAGTTAAATATTTACGCATATCAATTGCACAAGCAATTAAGATGATTAAACCTTTAATAATATACAACATATTTTGGTTAACTGCCAAGAAGTTTAAGGCAACGAAGATTAATTGAAGTAATACAACACCAACTAATAATCCAGAAATCTTACCAGTACCACCAACGAATGATACACCGCCAATTACACAAGCAGAGATTGCATCAGCTTCATAGTTTAAACCAGTATTAGCAGTAGCACTACCAACTCTAGCAGCATCGATAAAGCCAGCTAAACCATACATGATACCTGCAAGAACGAATACCATGATGATTGTTTTGTTAACGTTAACACCAGATACTTCGGCAGCAGTCTTGTTTGAACCAACGGCAAACATATTCTTACCAAATACCGTCTTATTCCAAATTACCCACATGATAATTGTGAAGATAATTGAATATAGGATGTACTTAGGAACAGCTGTCTTACCAATATAGAATAATGGACCAGCTACTAAGTTCTTATAAGAATCAATCATACCAGATAATGTTTGACCATTATTAGTACCAGAGTTCATGTAAACTAGGATAATACCATAAGTAATAAGTTGTGTTGATAATGTAACGATATATGGATGCAAGCTAAATTTAGAAACTGCGAAACCATTTACAAAACCAATGAAACCACTAATTGCAAGAACTATTAATAATACAACTGGAATAGGAAGTGGACCAGTTAAGCTAGGCCAAATCTTAGATGCTGTACATAACAATGATGCAGTAACAACAGCAGACAAACCAACAACTCTACCTGCAGAAATATCGGTACCAGCTAGTACGATACATCCTGCAACACCTAGAGCAATTGGAAGCTTAGATGCAGTTAATGAGATAATGTTTACAATTGATGCAGTACCTAAGAATGCAGGTCTTTTAATTGCAACATAGATAATTACAAGTGCAATGATAATATACATTGCGTTATTGAATAAGAAATCGGTTACTTTCTTCTTATCGATTTTCTTTTCTACTTTCTTTTCTGACATAAAATCGTCCTCCTAATATTAAGC
>CAVCDR010000028.1:0-6282 GCA_963601025.1 Agathobacter sp.
AAGAAAATCCTGCAATTTAATGCAAGATTTTACCCATAACTATATTAGAAGAGCCCCTATTTATAGTATTATTTAATGGTGAGAGTACTTATTTTATCAACAGGGACAGGGGAAGGACACAATTCTGCCAGCAAGGCTATAAAGGAACAATTCGATAAGCGTAACATCTATTGTGAACTTGTCGATGTTTTAAGCTTTGCCTCTGACAAGACTAGCTCTCGAAGCCGTAAGATTTATATTTGGAGTACTGTAAAAGCTAAAGAAGTTTTTAAGGGCGCGTATAAAGCTGGACGTTTTTTGTCTAATAGCCACTTTAGATCGCCTGTTTATTATGCGAACGCTTTATATAGTAAAAAATTATGCACCTATATTGTGGAAAATGGTTTTGATACAGTTATCATGCCTCATTTATTTCCAGCCGAAGCCTTAACTTATTTAGTTAGAAAACATAAGGTGAAAGTAAAAACTTATTTTGTGGCAACTGACTATACATGTATCCCTTTTACTGAAGAAACTAGAGCGGATTATTATTTTATTCCTCATGAAGATTTAAAGGCGGAATTTATAAAAAGGGGTATTCCTAGTAACAAATTAATAGTAAGTGGTATTCCGGTATCGGACAAATTTAAATTAAATATAAGTAAGAAAAAAGCTAGAGAGCAATTATCTATACCTCTAGATAAAAAGATTATTTTATTAATGACTGGTTCGATGGGTTTTGGTAATATCTTGGAACTAAGTCAAAAGATAGTTGATAAGATGTATGATGATACTTATTTATACATAATGGGCGGTACTAATGAAGAGTTAAAAAAACAACTTCGAAATAAGTATCAAGATTTTAATAGAATAACTATTTTAGATTATACAAATGACACATATTTATATATGAAAGCTAGCGATGTATTATTTACTAAACCAGGCGGGCTAACAAGTAGTGAGGCTTTAGCTTGTAATATACCTCTTGTACATACTTTACCAATTCCAGGTTGCGAAAATAAAAATGTTGAATTTTTTGTCAAACATGGCTTATCTCTATCAGGTAAAAATGATGACGAGATTGTAAGTAGAGGTATCGACCTATTATATGATGAAGATAAACAAAAGTTGATGCTTAAAAGACAAAAAGAATACGGAAAAAGTGATGGAGCTAATGTGATATGTAACTTCATACTAGGAGATAATATAAATGCTTAGAGAGGTACTTGCAATATTATATGCGTATATATCAGGTAGCTTATTATTTAGTAAATGGCTTCCTAAAATGTTAAAGGGAATAGATGTAACAAAAGAAAGTATTGATCATAATCCTGGCGTAGCCAATGTGATGAAGTATGCTGGTATAAAAATTGGCATTCTTTGTTTAACATTAGATTTATTAAAGGGTACTTTACCAATTTATATCGTTATTAAAACTGGCTTAGCAAAAAGTAGATACTTTGCCTTAATGCTAGTATGCCCAATACTTGGCCATTCATATTCCATCTTTAATAAGTTCAAAGGTGGTAAATCTATTGCGGTATCATTTGGTGTTCTTATTGGCTTATCTTTAATCAATTATTGGCCTTTAGTAATGCTTATATGCTTGTATATAACGGGGTCACTAATTAAGATTAATCCCCATACTAAAAGGACAAGAGTTACCTATATTTGTTTTACCTTAACAAACTTACTTTTATATCTTAGAAATCTAGAGAATATATCAGTCTTGTTGGGTATGTGTTTTATATCAATGGTTATAATTCACAAGAATAGTATTCATGTACAAAATGTTGAAGAAGGATTAAAATCAAGCAATTAAAAACTAGTATAATTAAGTAAAAGAGGGTTGTATATGTTAGTCACAAGGGATTCAAAATTAAGTGAAGTATTCAAGACTCCATCCGGACATGATTTATTAGCTCGTTTATTCTATTCTTTGGGAATGGATGAGAGTATTATTGAAAAGACTTTTATTAAGAATATTAAACTTAAATTGCTCAAGTATTTAACTTTTAATAAATTTAATGACGAGGCTATTGATGCGTTTATTAGTATCTTAAACAGCTTTGATTTTGATGAAAATGATGATGAATGTGATATTAAACCTAAATGGTGGAAAGAGGCTGTTTTCTATCAAATATATCCACGCTCTTTTAAAGATAGTAATAATGATGGTATAGGTGACATTAATGGCATTATTTCCAAACTTGATTATCTAAAAGATTTGGGCGTTGATGCCTTGTGGATTTGTCCGTTCTTTGATTCACCAAATACTGATAATGGTTATGATATAAGAGATTATAAGAAGATTATGAGTGAGTTTGGTACGATGGAAGATGTCGATAAGCTAATTGAAAAAGCTCATAATCATAATATTAAAATCATTATTGATATGGTTATGAACCATACTTCTGATGAACACGAATGGTTTAAGAAGTCTATCGAAAATATTAAGCCATATGATGATTACTATATTTGGAATGATAAGCCTTTAAATTGGACTAGTTTTTTTGCGGGTAGTGCTTTTGAATATTATAAACAAAGAGATAAATATGTTTTACATTTGTTCGCCAAGAAACAAATTGATTTAAATTGGGATAATCCTAAAGTAAGAAAAGAAATGTATGATATTGCCAATTATTGGCTTGATAAGGGTGTTGATGGTTTTAGACTAGATGTCGTATCAATGATATCTAAAGAAAGACCTTTAACTGATGGCAATAAAACAATAGGTGACCTCATTGGTTTTACGGGTATTGAACATTACTTCCATGGGCCTAATTTAGATAAGTATTTAAATGAATTTTACAATAATTGTTTAAAACCGCATGATGCTTATACTGTAGGGGAATGCCCTGGCGCTGGTACTAAAGTGGCCAGATATATTACGGGTGAAGATTGTGATGAATTAACACAACTATTTTCTTTTGATCATTTAGAGAATCCTGGTAAAAAGCGTTTTGATTTATATAAATTTGATTTTAGAAAAGTAAGTAGAGAACTTGTAAGGTGGCAAGAGAACTATTCGAATCATTGTTGGCCAACTGTCTTCTTTAATAATCATGATAATCCAAGGATGCTATCAAAGATTGATCCAAACGGCGAATATAGTGATGTTTTAGCCAAGATGTTAGTGACGATGCAGATGAGCTTAAAGGGCACACCATATATTTATCAAGGCGACGAAATAGGCATGACTAATTTTCCTTTTAGTAGCGTAGATGAGTTTAGAGATGTTGAATCAATCAATGCCTATAATCATTATGTTGAAGTTTTAAAGAATAAAAAAGATTATGTTTTAAAAAGATTATCTTCAGGTTCTAGAGACCATGCACGTACGCCTATGCAATGGGATGGTAGCGTCTATGGCGGATTTTCTAGTAATAAGCCTTGGATTGAAGTTAATCCTAACTACGTTAAATGTAATGTAAAACAAGCTAGCGAAGATAAAGATTCAATCTTACATTATTACAAAAAAGCTATAAAGCTAAGAAAAGAAAATAGAACTTTAATATATGGAGAATTTATTAGGCAAGAAGCTAATAAGAATCTACTGGTTTATAAAAGAAAATTGGATGATGAAGAATATCTAGTAATTATTAATTTAACTTCTAAGGAAATTAAAAACCCTTATAAGAGTGGGGAAATAATCTTGCACAATTATAAGGATATTACTGATAAATTAAGACCTTATGAAGCACTTATAGTGAAGCCTAATTAGACTTCACTATTTTTATATTTAAGGTAACTTCATCTAGATTAGGACTACTTAAGCTAATAAAGCCATCCCCTATATTGCCATTAGTCTTAATATAAGTTCCACACATTCCACCTTCAGCACAAACGACATTTGGGCCAATGATATCTAGGTTAGTGCTTGTTTTAATAGAGATGGGAACTTGAGCATACGGTGTAACATTGCCATTTTCATCAAGTACTTTAATTTTTATGGCTGCCATATCATAAGTATCACCTTCATATAAAGTGTCACTTGAAATATTCGCTTCAATTGATAGCTTACTGCCAGGTGATTTAATGACGGTTTTTATGACTTTGCCATCTTTAATAGCTTCAAACTTCCATTTAGTAGCTTCACCACCCCAGTTTCCAACATATTTACTATAAAGATTATAGCCATCCGCAAAGCTCATATGGTATTTAAGCATGACTTTGGCAAACTTTAATTTATATTTTAAAGGTAGATTTGCCATGCCATATTTAGCCGCTGCATTTAAACATATTCTTATTTCTTCGGCCTTTTGTTTAGGCATCTTTTCTTTGGTTTGTAATAGATCGCCAATTGTATCATCAATATAGATTGGGCCGTGTTTTAAAGAAGTATATGGACTATATTTAAATTCTCTTACAAAATCATTATTTTTATATAGCTTTACGCTATCACCGTTAGTAAAACAATAGAAATATGGTATTTGGCCAGCAGGGTAGTCACCAATGTCCATGCTTGTAGAAACTTCCAAAACAGGATTATTATCGCTTTGGCTGGCGTATACACTAGCGGCTAACTTAGGATTTCTAAAGCTATCTAAGACGCCATGGTAACAAACCTTATCACCACTACCAAAGTCTTTATGAGTTGGATAATCAAACATGCACCATTGTATACAGCCAATATGTTCATTATCTTTTAGGGCATCATTTAATACTTTAGCGTGTCTTAAAGCGTGTTCTTGTCTTCTTCCGATATTGTCAAAAGATTTAGTAGGGAACATATGACCGTTTGCTTCCGATATTAATAATGGCTTATTTAAATCAGGTGTAACATCTTTCTTTTTCTTACATCCTGGATTTTTACCACTATGAGAGAAATCATTATAACTATAGATATCTTCAAGTAATGATGATTTTTCTAAATATCTAACGCCGGTTGTTGGTCTAGTATTATCTAGCGTATGAGCTACTTTATTAGTTTGTTCATACAGTTTATCATCATCTTGTGATTCATTAATTCTTACACCCCACATAATTATTGAAGGATGATTAAAGTATTCTTTAACCATTTCTTCAACATTTTTTATGCATGTCTTTCGCCAAAATTCATCGCTTGAAATATGTTGCCAACCTGGTATTTCAGTAAATACTAGGATTCCTCTTTTATCACATTCTTCAATAAAATAATGAGAATTTGGATAATGAGATGTTCTGACGATATTAACACCTAGTTCCTCATCTAGTATTCTTGCGTCTTCTACTTGTAAAGATTTAGTTGCTGCATATCCTACATAAGGAAAAGATTGATGTCTATTAAGTCCTCTTAAGAAGACTTTTTTATTATTTATGTAAAATTCATTATTAGTATAAGAAATAGTTCTTAAACCAAATTCTGTTTCTTTAACATAATTATTTTCTTTAATTTCTAATTTTAAAGTATATAAGTAGCCTTTATGAACTTGCCAAAGAATAGGATTATCAATATCTAATTTAATATTATCTTCTAAAGCTTCATATTCTTTATTTAAGACAAGTTTTCCTTCTTGGTTATAAATAGACGCAATTAAGTGTTTTCCTTTAATATCACCATCATATTTGATATTGCAATCAATTCCATTTAGGTTAGTTTTAATAAAAACATTTTCAATATAAGTAGTTGGAGTTTGTTCTAAATAAACATCACGATAGATACCGCCAAAGGTTAGATAATCAACCACAAAGCCAAATGGTGGGATGCAAGGGTTTTCGCTTGTATCTAGCTTTAAGACGATTAAATTATCACCTTTTTTAACATAATCAGTTATCTCATAGCGAAAAGAAGTATAACCATTATAATGAGTTCCTACTTCTTTGCCATTAACATAAATAGTAGCGATATGAGCCGCTGCCTCAAACTTAATAAAAGTTCTTAAAGTAACATTTTCGATATTAATTATCTTTCGATAGCCACATAACATTTGATAATCATTTGGATCAATATAGTGTAGTGGTACTTCTTTTACATTATGCGGTATACGAACGTTTTCATAAGTTCCTTTACCGTTTAAAAAATCTTCATTAAAGCAGTTTGTAAACTGCCAATCATTATTAATTTTAAGCATATTAATTTCCTCTAACTTCTATTATATTAGATAATTAGATGAGATTTTCTTAAATTATTAAATTTTAAAATAATCTTAAATAGCCTTTAAATAGGTGCTTAAAGCATTTTATTTTGTTTTTCATAACAAAAAATTTAAATTTATGCTTTACAATTCTTACCCATTTTGATAATATAAATAAGCCTATTAATGAACTGGAGGGGTAGCGAAGAGGCTAAACGCGGCTGACTGTAAATCAGCTCTCAACGAG
>CAVCDR010000029.1:0-18234 GCA_963601025.1 Agathobacter sp.
AGTTCACAATGTTTCCAAATGCACCACCAATAATAACACCGACAGCCATGTCTAGGACATTACCCTTCATGGCAAACTCTTTAAATTCGCTTAAAAACTTTTTCATTATTTAGATAATTCTTCTTTCTTTGTTAGTAAAGTATTATAAGATTCTTGGTACTTAACAAGCTTTTCTTTTTCTTCATTTACCTTAGTCTCAGGTGCCTTAGCTAAGAACTTCTCATTTGATAATATCGCATTAGATCTCTTAATTTCACCATCAAGTCTCTTCAATTCTTTTTCAATCTTTTCAAGCTCTTCTTGTTTATTAACAACCTCAGACATCTTAAATAAAACCTTGCCCTTAGAAATAGGTCTAACAATTGTTTCTTCATTAATAGAATTAACTACTGTAAGCTTTGTCATTCTTGAAAGAATAGCTTTATCAGACCCACTTGGTACATAACCATCAATAACAATTTCTAGTTCCTTAGAAGGCTTAACATTGTTTTCTGTTCTAAGTTCTCTACTTGCCTTAATGATTTCAAGAAGTACTTCAATGTTTTTAGCCTTAGCTTCATCGCAATCCATCTTTGTAGGCCATGAGGCTGTACAAATCGAAACATCACTTCCATGTATTGCTTGATAAAGTTCTTCGGTAACAAATGGAATAAATGGATGTAATAATCTAATAATGGCATCAAGAACATAAATTAAAGTATTTAATGTCTTATATTTAAGTTCTTTATCTTCACTGTTTAATGCGGCCTTGCTGAACTCGATATAAGAAGCACAAAAATCATCCCAAATAAAGTTCATAAGTTCATTACCGGCGATACCCATTTCATATCTATCGATATTCATAGCTGTCTTATCAATAATGTTATTTAGCTTATAAACAATCCAATGATCTTGATCTAATTCAAGAGTTGGTTCTTCATACTTATATTCATCATCCATATTCATAAGCACAAATCTAGTTGCATTCCATAGTTTATTGATAAAGTTCCAAGCAGCCTCAATCTTTTCATTAGAGAAGTTAATATCATAACCAGGCGTAGAGTTACAAGTTAAGAATAGTCTTAATGAGTCATAGCCATACTTATCAATAACATCAATTGGATCGATACCATTGCCTAGTGACTTAGACATCTTTTTTCCTTGTTCATCCCTAACAAGACCATGAATTAAACAATCTTTGAAAGGAACATTGTGCATAAAGTATCTTGCAGAAACAGCCATTCTAGCTACCCAGAAGAAGATAATATCATAGCCAGTAACTAAGCAATCAGTTGGGAAATATCTTTCAAGTAAGTCAGTCTTTTCAGGCCAACCTAATGTTGAGAAAGGCCATAAAGCACTTGAGAACCAAGTATCTAAAACATCTTCATCTTGTACATAGTTTTCAATGTCTTTTGGTGGATCATATTCACAATATATTTCGCCAGTATCTTTATGATAATAAACGGGAATTCTATGTCCCCACCATAGTTGTCTAGAAATGCACCAGTCTTCAATTCCATCAAGCCAAGAAGTGAATGTCTTTTCAAAACGCTTTGGATAGAAATTAATCTTTGTATCAGGATTTTCTTGATTCTTTAATACATCATCAGCTAAAGGTTTCATCTTAACAAACCATTGTTTAGATAAATATGGTTCAACCATCGTATCTGTTCTTTCAGAGAAACCAACAGAATGCTCAATTTCTTCAATCTTAACAAGTTGTCCTTGTTCCTTAATTCTTTCAACTACTTTGTCACGACAAGCATATCTATCTAGTCCTTCAAATTCACCTGCTAAAGCGTTCATTGTTGCATCTTCATTCATACAAACAGGCATATCTAACTTATGTCTTAAAGCGATTTGATAGTCATTAGGATCATGAGCTGGTGTACATTTCATAGCACCAGTACCAAAGCCAATTTCGATATATTCATCACCAATAATTGGAAGAATATCACCATTAGCGGGATTGATACACTTCTTACCAATTAAATGATTTAATGTTTCATCCTTTGGATTAACCACAACACAAACATCACCAAACATCGTTTCAGGACGCGTTGTGGCAACATCAAATGTTTCATCACTATCTACAAGCTTATATTTGAAGTAATACATTTTACCTTTTACATCTTTATGAATTACTTCAATATTACTTAAGGCAGTCTTAGCTTCAGGGTCCCAGTTAATTACTCTTTTACCTTGATAAATCAAGCCTTCTTTATAATAATCTACAAAGACCTTAACTACAGCCTTAGATAAACCCTCATCAAGAGTGAATCTTTCCCTAGAATAATCAACTGATAAACCTGTTTTAGCCCATTGTTTTCTAATAAATGTTGCATATTCTTCCTTCCACTCCCAAGCCTTCTCTAAGAACTTTTCTCTACCTATATCATATCTAGAGATGCCTTGTTCCTTTAGTCTTGCATCAACCTTAGCTTGAGTAGCAATACCCGCATGGTCCATACCAGGAAGCCACAAACAATCATAGCCTCTCATTCTCTTATAAAGAATAATCATATCTTGTAAGGCATTATCAAAGGTATGGCCAATATGCAACTTACCAGTTACGTTTGGCGGCGGAATTACTATACAATATGGCTTCTTGCTTAAGTCGCCAGCTGTAAAGTAACCTTTTTCTAGCCACTTTTCATACTTACCATCTTCTACTTTTTTAGCGTCGTATTTTGTTTCTAACATAAAACCCCTTTCAAAATAAAAAAGGTGATACAAGGGCGAATAATCGCGGTACCACCTTACTTTTAACTTAAACTCTTAACGCGAGTAACGTATTATCTTACTTATTTCAGATAATAAACTCCAAGACTACTTTTCACTTGTTTTACGTGTTCCTTGCACCAAATAGAACATCTCTAATGTCACAAACAAGTTACTTCCTTCTTTTCTTTGTCTTATAAATTATAAACAATAGTTATTATTTAATCAATTATTATTAGTTCTGTGATCCGACACCTTAAAACCATGTGATTCAAGGATTGAAGTAACCTTTAAATCATCTGTTTCGCTAGTTCTCAGTACAATTTGTACACCATTGTATCTTGTCACAATGAAATGTGTGATATTAATATTACTTTCAGCAAGTACGGTTCCAAGTTTCTTCAAGATGCCCACTTCATCTTGAGGCACATCAATAACCACCCTACTGCCTCTAGAATAGTAGCCCATCAAATCAATGAAAGCACCAAAGATAACTTTTTGGGTAATGATACCAACAATCTTTTCACCATCAACTACCGGTAAGCAAGTTACATTATAGATATTCATCTTTTCCGCAGCTTCTTCAAGTAAAGCATTAGGTGCAATTGTATGTACATCAGTAATCATAATATCTTTACACTTCGTTTTATTTAATAAAGAATTAATTTCATATACCGATAATGTTGTAGCCTTACTAGGGGCAAAATCAGCCAATGTTGAACCGGTGATTAAGCCAATAAGGTTGCCATTTTGACAAATAGGAACTCTATGGAAATCGCCTTTCTTCATTACATCAAACGCATCAGTAATCGAATCGTTTGGACTTAGGACAACAGGATTTTTAGTCATCCAATCTTTAACATACATATTATTAACCTCCTAAATAAGCTTTAGAAACTTCAGGTGAACTAATTAGTTCTTTACCCGTTCCACTTAATACTATTTTACCAGTTTCCATTACGTATGCCCTATTGGCAATCTCTAGTGCCATCTTAGCATTTTGTTCAACAACGAAAACGGTAGTACCAGCTTTATTTATTTCCTTTATTATCTCAAATATTTCCTTTACAAGTAAAGGAGAAAGTCCCATTGAAGGTTCATCTAGTAAAAGAACTTTAGGGTTTGACATTAAAGCTCTACCCATAGCCAGCATTTGTTGTTCACCACCAGATAAAGTACCCGCAAGTTGCCCTTCTCTTTCTTTTAAACGAGGGAATAATTCATATACGTGTTCCAAAGACTTAGCAATACCTTCTTTATCTTTTCTAAGGAAAGCACCAAGTTCTAGATTTTCTTTTACCGTTTGCGAAGCAAAGACATGTCTTCCCTCTGGTACTTGAATAAGCCCTAAAGAAACAATCTTATCAGCAGGAATCTTGGAGATTTCCTTATCATCTAAAAAGATTTTTCCTTCTTTTGGTTTAAGAAGACCAGATAAGGCATGCATTGTTGTCGTCTTACCAGCGCCGTTTGCGCCAATAAGGGCCACAATTTCACCATCATTTACTTCAAAATCAATACCTTTTACAGCTTCAATAAAGCCATAACTAATATGTAAATTTTCTACCTTAAGCATATCTAATCTCCTAAATAAGCCTTAATTACTTCAGGATTACTCTTAACTTGTTCTGGTGTACCTGAAGTTAATACTTGACCAAAGTTTAATACTGTAATCTTTTCACAAACACCCATTACTAGTTTCATATCATGTTCGATAAGTAAAACAGCTATATCAAACTTATCCCTAATAAAACGAATAGTGTTCATAAGTTCTTCTGTTTCCGTTGGATTCATGCCAGCAGCTGGTTCATCCAATAGAAGTAGACAAGGATTGGTTGCTAAAGCACGAGCAATCTCCAATCTTCTTTGAGCACCATATGGCAAAGAAGAAGCATTAGTATCGGCAAACTCATCTAGATTAAAAATCTTTAATAATTCAATAGCCTTTTCATGCATCTCTTTTTCTTGTTTTAAGTAACGAGGAAACTTAAATACACCTTCAAATGTTGAATAAGTAATACTATTATGTAAACCAATTAAAACATTATCAATAACACTCATATTAGAGAATAAACGAATGTTTTGGAACGTTCTAGCAATACCAGCCTTATTCACATCAATAGTAGACATATCCTTGGTATCTTGGCCATTTAAGATAACGGTTCCTCTTGTAGGTGTATAAACTTTAGTTAATAAGTTAAATACTGTTGTTTTACCAGCACCATTAGGACCAATTAAACCATAGATATCATGTTTACCTATTTGAATATCAAAATTATTTACGGCAGTAAGACCACCAAAATCAATGCCAAGCTTTTTAGCTTCTAATACATACTCACTCATGGTCTACCCCCTTCTTTTTAAATAATGACTTAAAGAATTTAACTATATTATTCTTATATAGTTCTACATAGCCCATTAACTTCTTATTATTAGATAAAATCATTACAAGAATTAAGACAATCGCATAGACAATCATGCGATAATCATTAAATGATCTCAAGGCTTCTGGTAAGACGATTAATAATGTTGTAGAAATCATTGTACCAGTCATATTACCTAAGCCGCCAAGTACTACATATACAAGAATTAAAATTGATAAGTTAAAATCAAACTTAGTGGCCTTAAAGCTAGAATAGCCTAGACCATAATAAGCACCAGCCATGCCTGTTAAGAACGCTGAAATGACAAAGGCCATAAGCTTATATTTAGTAATATTTACACCAAGAGAAGTAGCGGCAATCTTATTATCACGGCATGCTTCTATTGCTCTACCAGTTTTAGAATTTATTAGATTATAAATAATAAATAATGTAAACAAAATTAGAATAACACCAGATAAAAAGCCTGATAACTTATCTGACACAGCAGCACCTAGGGCACCTTTAATAATAAGCTGACCATCGCTAGCTAAATTTGTTGTATCACTTACAAAAGATAAATGTAAGCCAGCATCATCAACACCGACATATAGGTTTAAGAAGATAGTTTTAATAATTTGGCAAAACGCAAGTGTAACGATAGCTAGGTAGTCGCCATCAAGCTTTAATACCGGGATACCAACAATTAGACCGAATATACTTGAAAATAAACCGCCTACAATAATTGAAATGATCAAAGCTAAAACTTCTGAAACGCCACTTCTAATTAAGCAACCAGCACATACAACGCCAGTAAAAGCGCCTACTGCCATAAAGCCAGCTTGGCCTAAACACAAATCGCCTAAATAACCAACTAGTAAGTTTAAAGCTAAAGCAGCTACAATATAGGCACAGGTAGGAATAAGTAAGGCATTCATTGTTTGCGATAAATTTCCCGTACTATTTAAGACAGTAATTAAGATATAAACAAGAATTACTATTAAGTAAGAAGTGAAAGCTTTACGATTTTTCTTAAAAATGTTTTTCATTATACTTTCTCCTTCACTTTCTTTCCAAGTAAACCAGTTGGCTTAAATAGTAATACTAAAATTAAAACGCCAAAGGCAATCGCATCAGAAAGTTCTGATAAGCCATAAGCTTTAACTAGTATTTCAATAACACCTAATAATAGGCCACCAAGTAAAGCACCAGGAATAGAACCGATGCCGCCAATTACCGCAGCTGTAAATGCTTTAATACCAGGCATAGAACCTAGAGTTGGCGTAACAGTTGGATAAGTAGCACAAAGCAGTAATGCCGCAACAGCTGCAAGACCTGAACCAATAGCGAAAGTTAGTGAAATAATATTATTTACATTAATGCCCATTAAGGCAGCAGCTTGTTTATCTTCAGAACATGCACGCATTGCCTTACCTACTTTGGTCTTTTTAACAAATAGGTTTAAAGCAATCATGATAAGAATGCATGAGCCAATAGTTATAAGCATTTGATAAGAAATATTTAATTGGTTGTTAAACAATGAAATAGATCCAAAATCTAGGATGGTAGGAAATATCTTTGCAGCAGAACCCCAAATTAATAAAGCAGCATTTTGTAAGAAATAGCTCACACCAATGGCGGTGATTAACACGGCTAAACTACTAGCTTCCCTAAGTGGTTTATAAGCAAGTCTTTCGATAATAACACCTAGAATAGTACAGATTACAATTGAAATTATTAGAGCCACAATAAGTGGTAATCCTGCTCTATATAAAGCGATAAAAGCAGCATAGGCGCCAATCATGATAATATCACCATGGGCGAAATTTAGCATTTTAGCAATGCCATATACCATCGTATAGCCTAAGGCAATAATGGCATAAATGGACCCAAGTCTTATACCGCTAATCAAGTTTGAAATAAATATCATATTTCCCTCCTTTTTTAGCAAATGCAAAGAAGTTGCCTAAAATGGCAACTTCTTTAATACATACTGTAATAATTAATCAGCAGCAACTAGTTTGCCATTTACAACTTGGAAGGCAAGAGGAGCCTTAACAACAGCACCATTACTATCCCATGTCATATCAGAACCAGTTAAACCAGAATAAGTGAAACCGCCTTGGAATTCAGCAAGTAATAGTTCACCCATATCTTGAGCAGACATATCAGCAGTAGCACCACCTTCAACTAATGCATTATAGATTGCATAAACAACATCGTAAGCATCAGCAGCGAATTGGTTAGGATTGTTACCAGCTAAAGCATTAAACTTTTCAACAAAAGATACAGTAGCTTCATCAGTTGCAGTGTAAGCAAATGGTGTTAAGTAGTAAACGCCTTCGAATAATGAAGCGTCAACGCCTTCTTGTTCAAGAGCACCATCGAAACCATCTACACCAAAGAAGATTGGAGAATAGCCAGCCTTCTTACAAGCATCGATAATCTTTGTATCATTTTCATAATATAAAGGTAAGAATACTAGTTCAGCACCAGCAGATTGAGCTTGAGAAACGCCAGTAGTGAAATCAGTAGCGTTATCTGAAGTAAATGCATATTCAGCAACTGTTTCTAAACCTAAAGTTTGAGCTTGGACCTTGAAAGCATCATATACACCAACAGAGTAATCACTATCAGATTGATAGAATACAGCAACCTTTAAAGCAAGATTGTGTTCATAGATATAGTTAGCAGCAGCAGTACCTTGTTCAGGATCAGCGAAGCACATTCTATATACATAATCCTTACCATCGATGATATCTTGAGCAGAACCACTTGGTGTCATCGCGAAGATACCAGCATCATTGTAGCTATCAGCAACAGCTAATGAAGAACCAGTTGTTGTACAAAGCATACTTACTTGCATACCCCAGTCAACAAGTTGAGCATAAGCCTTAGAAGCTTCTTCACCATCACCCTTATCATCTAAGAAGTTAAGTTCAAGCTTCCACTCATCATCGCCTCTTGTTTCGTTAATTTCATTAACAGCAACTTGAGCACCATATTGTACAGCTAGACCATATTGAGCATATTCGCCAGTTGTAGGACCAGAACCACCAATCTTGATGGTATTAGAAGTTGATTCACTTGAATTAGAGTCACCTGAATTAGATGAATCATCGCTCTTTGATCCACAAGCTGTAAGACCAAATACCATGAATAAACTTACTAAAACGACTAATAATTTTTTCATTGAAATACCCTCCTATAATCGTTTTAAATTTATAGACAAGTCATAAGACTATATCTAACTAGATAAAATAAAAAGATGAGCGATAGCTCATCTTAATTATTAACGCAATAAGTTGAAGCTATCTATTAACCGATTAAAAGACTACGTAAGCTAAGTAGTCGAATAATCACGCTAATAATAGCAACTAGCTCACACTTGGAAGATTGATAACAATTACAATTTCGATTTGAATATTCAGATTTCATATGTTTTCTCCCTTCCATGAATTAATAATACATTCGTATAAATTACATGTCAATAAAATTTTTCATAATATTTTCATAATTATGAAAATATTTTCATTAAGGTAATTTATAGAAAATTGGTGAAGAAGCATTATTCAAATAAACACTTCCAATAACAGTAGTACCATTGAAGTTTCCTTGCAAAGCACTATCACCACCTAAATAGATTGCCCAGTGTTCATAACCAATACCACCATTAGTGTAATAGATTAAATCACCTGGACTCGGTGAATCAGTTTGATATACATCGCCAAATGATCTCCACTCTCCTGTATAAGCTTGAATGAATAATTGGCAAATATAGAAACAATCACCTGGAGTGCCAACCAAGCTATTAGCAATAGCCCAAACATCACCGTTTGTTTCACTAGATAATTCAACAGCCATGTTGTATTGTTCCTCAAGCTGTTTAGCAATCTCTCTTTTCTTAGCAAGGCTTTTAGCTTCTTCTAATTGTTTTAGAAGTTCTTGTTCCTCATTGTAGACTTCGATTGCATTATCAAGTCCTTCTTTAGCAACATCATAGTTTCTGCAAGCACTATCACTTGCCTTGACTACAAGTAAGTATTCGTCGTTGTTTTCCACTTTAATAAGTGAACCATTAGTTAAGTCCTTATCCTCAGTAACAATGTTGCTTGTTAACTCAGGAGTGTCTGCACTAGCAGTCACAAGAACTTGTTCTTTAGAAACGTCAGTATCATTTAAAAGAGTATCCGCATACACCTGTTTGCCACTAGGCACTAATACGACAAGTAATGATTCAAATAATAAGGGAACTTTCTTGATTAATTCAATAAATTCGTTCATATTACCTCTATAAATGACTTAATTTTTAAAGCCACGTCCATTATATTATCACTATTTAGGCAGCTAATGCAAATTGTGTCCTTTTCACCAATGGTATTTAAGATCAATTTCTGTTGATTTATACGCTTATTATTTGATAGCTTATCACACTTGTTAAGTACCAATAAACAAGGAATGTTATTCTCTTTTAGATATTCGCGCATATCTAAATCATCATTATTTGGAGTCCTACGAATATCAAGAATCATCACACAAAGCTTAAGCTCTTTTCTTGATTCAAAGTACTCATCCATCATTTCTCCAAATTGAATGATTTCCTTAGCACTACGATTAGCGTAACCATAGCCTGGTACATCACAAACCGTATACTTGTTATCAACATTAAAGAAGTTTAAAAGTCTCGTCTTGCCTGGTTTTTTACCAACATAAGCTACTTTTCCATATAACTTATTTATAAGCGAAGACTTACCTACATTACTTCTACCAACAAAAACTACTTCACCAGAAGTCTCAGGATAGCTCTCTTTTTTAACAGCTGAGTTTAAGAATGTGATCATTATTTAATAATCGCCTCTTTTAGTACCGAATCAACTCTTTCCACAGGAATATATGTAATAGAATCCTTAACCGAACTTGGAATTTCATCTAAGTCTTTAACATTACCCTTTGGAATAAAGATTTTATTAATACCTGAACGATGAGCTGCTAAAGATTTTTCCTTTAAACCACCAATTGGTAAAACATTGCCGCGCAATGTTACTTCACCTGTCATAGCGATATTGGCGTCAACTGGTTTATTAGTTAAAGCACTAACTAAAGCCGTTGTTAAAGTTACACCAGCCGAAGGGCCATCTTTTGGAACTGCGCCTTCTGGAACATGGATATGGATATCATGCGTTGTAAAGAATTTAATATCTATGCCATACTTTTTTGCATTAGCCTTTACATAGTCTAAAGCGATAGAAGCCGATTCCTTCATGACATCACCTAATTGACCAGTAATGACTAAATTGCCCTTACCCTCAAAGTAGTTAACTTCAATTTGTAAGATATCACCACCAAATTGGGTATAGGCAAGACCTGTTACAACACCAACTTCATCTTTCTTTTCCTTGGTGCCATATTCATATTTTTCATTACCTAACCAAGTTTTTACTAACTTTTTAGTAATCTTAACTGAACGTTTATCATTCTTTAAGATTTCTAAAGCTGTCTTACGACATAATGAAGCCACAACTCTTTCTAACTGTCTAACACCAGCTTCTCTTGTATAATGTCTGATTAGATATAAAATCATCTCATCATCAAGAGTAAATTGTTTACTAGTTAAACCATTAGCTTTTAGTTCTTTACTAATTAAATGATTCTTACAAATCATTTGTTTTTCGACTTCTGTATAAGAACTTAAGTCAATAATCTCAAGTCTGTCTAATAATGGAGCCGGAATATTCTCCATATAGTTAGCTGTTGCGATAAATAAAACATCACTTAAATCATAAGGTTCTTCTAGATAATGATCAGAGAATTGATTGTTTTGTTCAGGATCTAATACTTCTAGCATTGCACTACTTGGATCACCCTTATAGTCAGAACCCATCTTATCAATTTCATCAATTAAGAATACTGGATTAGTTGTACCAGCTTTCTTCATCCCTTGAATGATTCTACCAGGCATAGAACCTAAATAAGTTCTTCTATGGCCTCTTATTTCTGCCTCATCTCTAACGCCACCTAGACTCATCTTAACAAACTTACGATCTAGTGCCCTAGCAACTGATTTAGCTAACGAAGTCTTACCAACACCTGGAGGACCAACTAAACAAATTATTGGCGATTTTAAAGAATTAGTCATTTGTTTAACAGCTAAATATTCTAAAATTCTCTCTTTTACCTTTTCAAGACCATAATGATCCTCATTTAAAATGTCCGATACTTTATTCAAATCATTATTATCTTCTGATTTTTGCCACCAAGGTACATTTAAAAGCCACTCAAGATAGCTTCTAACAACACCTGTTTCACCAGAACTTGGTGTAAGCATTTCAAAATGTTTAAACTCTTCCCTAGCCTTTTGTTTAACATTTTCTGGATAAGGATTTTCTTCTAATTGCTTTTTTAAATCATCAATACCTGAACTTGGTGAATCACCCAATTCATCTTTGATGGTCTTTAATTTTTCTCTTAAGTAGTAATCCTTTTGTGAACTATCAATTCTCTCTTTTACCTTTTCATTGATTTCACGCTCAATATCATCTTTTTGTTTTTCGATATTGATATATTCAAGCATTCTCTCAAGTCTTTTTAAAACTGAACATTCACTTAAGAATTTAGACTTTTCCTCTAAACTAGATACATAAACTTGTGCAAATGTATCGACTAAAGTAGCAGCTAGTTTTTCATCAAAGTTATCATTTTTATTAATAGGAAAACCAGGTCTGCCATATTTTTGGGCAACATCATTAAATTCTAGAATAGCTCTTCTAAAAGCTACTTCCATCTCTAATTTATTACTAAAATCTTCCTCAAGAAGTTCAACACTAACATATTTAACATCATCTTTCATGTAGTGTTTTACAATCTTACATCTTTGTAAACCAGTAAAAACAACCTTTAAATGGTCGTCTCTAACTCTACTTGTTTTAATACGAGATAAAGTAGCATATTCAAATAAGTCATTTTCTTCTGGATTATCAACATTTAAATCTTTTTGTGATACTAAAACAATATCTAAAGAATTATTCAAAGTGTAGTTAACAGCTTTGATACTTTGTTCTCTTCCTACTTCAACCGCTAAATCTTGATAAGGAAATAGAATAGCTCCCCTTGTACAAATTAAAGGGAATTCGTATAAATTTGCCATAAGATACCTCCTTAATAGAAAAGACGCTAAGCGTCTTTTTATTTGTTATTCTTTAATAAATCTAAGGCAGATTTAAGAATTACATTATCCTTGACTGTTTCAAGAGATACATACTTCTTAACGTCATCTACCTCCATGCCATACGCCTTTGCCATGTCATCGTAGTATTTATCTATATCTTCTTTAGAAGCTTCAACCTTTTCTTCTTTAGCAAGTTCTTCTAAACATAAAACCGCTTTAACCTTAACTGTAGCTTCAGGCTCTAATTCCTTCTTGATATTATCTAGATTAGTACCAAGAATATTCATATATTGATCAAAGCTAATTCCTTGATAGCTCATTCTTTGAGCTTGATCATTAATCATATCTTCCACTTCTCTATCAATCATACTTTGAGGAATGTTTACTGTACATTGATCATTGAACGCATGAACTAGTTCCTTTTCAGCTTCAGCTTCGGCAGTAGCCTTCTTGTTTTCAAGAATCTTATCTTTTACATAAGCCTTATATTCATCAACAGTATTAACACCATCAATCTTTCTTTCTTTTACGTATTCATCATCTAAAGCAGGAACAACCTTCTTCTTGATTTCATGAACAGTAACATGGAAGACAACCTTAGCTCCCTTTAATTCATCGGCGTGGTAGTCTTCAGGGAAAGTTACATCAATGTCCTTTTCTTCTTCAGACTTCATACCAATTAATTGTTCCTCAAAACCCGGAATAAATGTATGAGAACCAATAGTTAATTCATAGTTATCAGCCTTACCGCCATCGAATGCTTCGCCATCCTTATAGCCCTTAAAGTCAATAATTACGATATCGCCATCTTCAACAGTTCCATCTTCCTTAAGTTCTAAGTCAGCTTTCTTTTCTCTAACCGAATCAATTCTTTCATTTACTTCTTCATCAGTTACTTCAACATCAGCTACATTGTACTTTAAGCTCTTATAGTCACCTAACTTAACATCAGGTTTAACTGGGCAAGAGAATACAAAAGAAACATTTTCACCATTGATTTCCTTAATGTCCATGCTAGCTTGATCAATTAAGTCAACATGATGTTCATCAAGAGCTTCCTTGAATGCATCATTACTTAATTCATTTGCAGCTTCATACCAAGTAGCTTCTTCCTTAATATATTTTTTAGCTAAAGTTTCAGGAACTTGACCCTTTCTAAATCCCTTAATTTCAAGGTTTTTAGAAAGTTTATTGAAAGCTTTCTTAAGAGCTTCCTTCCACTTTTCACCATCAACAACACTTGTTAATTCGACCTTGCCGTCTTCAATTTTTTTATATTCAGCCATATTTTCCTCCATAAAATCTTTATGATTATATCAAAATAATTTTTATAAAGCTATAAACATGGTGCTAATAAAGTGAAAAGGTGCAAATGCACCTTTAATCTTGTTTATTAAATAAAGCTTCCTTAATTTTAGTCGTAATCTCTTTATCAATTTCTGGATTTTGTGTTAGGAAAGCTCTTACCGCTTCACTGCCTTGTCCTATCTTATCACCATTATAAGAGAACCAAGATCCAGCTTTCTCAATGATACCAAGTTCAACACCTAAACTAATAACTTCTGATAAATGAGAAATACCTTCACCATAATAGATTTCTACTTGGCATGATTTAAATGGTGGTGCAACCTTATTTTTAGAAACCTTAACGTTAACTTTATTGCCAATTACTTCACTACCATTTTTAATAGCTTCGGATTTTCTTACTTCTATTCTAATTGTTGCATAGAATTTTAAAGCACGGCCACCAGTTGTAGTTTCAGGATTGCCAAACATAACGCCTACTTTTTCTCTTAATTGATTAATAAAGATAGTGGTACAGTTATTAGCATTCATTGCACCAGCTAACTTACGCATAGCCTTAGACATCAATCTAGCATGCAAGCCAATTGAAGAATCACCCATTTCACCATCAAGTTCAGCTTGTGGAACAAGTGCAGCAACAGAGTCGATTACAATCAAATCAATTGCGCCGGACTTAATTAATACTTCCGCAATCTCTAAAGCTTGTTCACCAGAATCAGGTTGAGATAAGATTAGCTCATCAATATCAACACCTAAATTCTTTGCATAACGAGGGTCAATTGCGTGTTCAGCATCAATAAATGCTGCACAACCTCCACCTTTTTGACATTCAGCGATAGCTTGTAAAGCTAAAGTTGTCTTACCGCTTGATTCAGGCCCATATATCTCAATGATTCTACCTCTTGGAAAACCACCAACGCCTAAACAATTATCAATTGCTAGAGAACCTGTTGAAATTGCATCAATATCTACATTTCCTCTATCGCCAAGTTTCATAATTGAACCCTTGCCGTATTGTTTTTCAATTTGTTTTAAAGCTTCGTTTAAAAGCTCATCCTTTTTATTATTTACAGTTTCTTTTTCTTTTGCCATAGATACCTTCTTTCTAAGCATTATTACAATATTTTTTTAAAATTCCTACATTGATTTAAAAATATATTCTTTTACCTGTGAAAAATAAGAATATCCACCAAGTAAAGATACAAGCGCACTAAACCAAATTAGTAAATCATTAATTGGCAAAGAATATAGTTCAAAAGGTAGATTGTTTAATAGTGAAACAATAATCGCCAACATTTGAAGTACCGTCTTAAGCTTGCCAAGTATGCCAGCAGCAACAACCACACCATTTTGGCTAGCAATCATACGACAACCATCCACAATAATATCTCTGCCAAGCATAATAATTACTGGTACAACAGGTATAGCTCCTTTATATACTAGAATAATTAATGTTGTATTAACCAATAATTTATCAGCGATAGGATCAGCAAACTTGCCAAAGGTCGTTATTAGATTTCTTTTTCTAGCAATATTGCCATCTAGAAAATCCGTAAAACTAGCTACTCCAAATATCACTAACACAATAATGTTGATTAAAGGAAGTGATACACTGCCTACCGAAAAGACCTTAAGATTAATTCCGAATAGATGATATGGAAATAGCCAAACTAGTACCATAATAGGTACTAAAATAATTCTTATAACTGTTAATTTATTAGGTAAATTCATAAATGCATTATAACATCAATGAAGACATTTTTTACTAGCCTATTATTTATTAAGATATTAAAAAAAGAAGCCCTACACTTCTTACATTAAAAAAGACATTTTATACTTTCTTTTAAAATTTATTTTGTATCAACATCAGCATCAAAAAAACAAAACCGCAAGCATTTTGCACTTGCGGTTATATATCGATTATTTCTCATCTGGTTTTGGATGATTAGGATTATACCAATGTGAATAACTATTAAATCTAATAAATAAATATATTCCAATAAGCATAATCAATATTGATACAAATATTTGACTATATGGTTGGACTTGTTTTAAATCATAAACAAATATCTTAACCAAGCCGCAAGGAATAAGCAATAATAACAAATAAGTCAACTTATTAGTAACAATGATCCAACTTTTCTTTTTCATATATTCCCCCTTTCCATGTCTTATTATGGTTAATTGTTCAAAAATGTTGTAAGAATTTAGTCTCAAAATTTATGAAAATTAGCTTTTAGTTTTAAAACGACAATTAATAATTAGAAACGTATTAATTCTAAGCACAAACATTATAATTGAATACATTTATCTAATAGTGAAGGTTTCTCCGCTAAACCAATAGCCACCTCCAACCATGCAAGAATAAGGATCATTAACTTTAGACTTGTAATAAATACTATAACTTCCAGAAATATTATCCCATTGTGAAACTACTTGTGCATCCCAAAATGTAGGAACGCTAGTAAAAGAAGCGTTTAAACTAGAGGATAAAACATTATTGGTTGTTTTGTCGTAAGAGTAATACCCCTTAACTTGGGCTTTTGCAGAACTAACACATGAGCCACTTGTATCCTGTATTCTTACAGAATATGTTTTATTTACACTAACCCCTATGCTAGTACCAACACTTTCAATATAATAGCTATCATCCGCAAGCAAGATTGTTTCACCTTCTTTTGGAATTGGATATTCTGATAAAGCACACGCACTTTCTTCATCGGCAAATATATTCAAATTTCCACAACAAACTATAGTAATTGTTACTACACATAGCACTATTGATTTTAGAATTTTTCTTTTCATTTTTTAGCTTCTTCCTTTTCATAAGTTGATCATTAGCAATTCCTTATAAGACGATCAATCAAATAAGGAAAATAAATAAACCATCATTAGATACCTCCTTTGCCGACATTTTCGATAAGAAATCTTCAAATATATGCACCGAATATACCAATCTACACTTCTTCTATTTCAAGAAACTGTTTTTGTTTAGATATTTTATTGAATGATAATCTGCTTATTCAATAAAGCTAAAAACGATATTTATATTAACATCATCTATTCCAGCTTTATTTTACTAAAATTAATAATATATATCAAATCGAAGGTGTTGGGGGATTGTGTAAAATGGTTGGGGAATTAAAAAGCGATATACCTTATTAAATTGGAAAAACAGAAAGGATATATCGCTTTATTATTATATGGCACGAATTTGGTTAATCTTAGCTATAAAGCTACTATCTTTTTATCATTTGGTGCCGATAAAGTTTCTATCTAATAACTTATGAATATTATAAATCAACAATTTTAAGTTCATAAATTAAACTAGATAGTTATTTAAGTATCTTTACTCAATTCTAAAACAAGTCACTGTGTGAACCTATATCAATCAAAGTAAGAATCAAAGCGTCTTCTTGAATAAGATATATCAAAAGCCAATCAGGTTTGATGTGGCACTCAAAGAATCCACTATATTTTCCTCTTAAGACATGATTAGAATATTTAGCATCTAATTGTTCTCCATTGGACAAACGAAAAACAATTTCATCAAGAGCGGATAAATCTAATCCTCTTCTACTCATGAGCTTATAGCTTTTCCTGTAGGCTCGAGTAAATTTGATTTTATATTTCAATCTTCTAATAAAGCCTTTCTTAAATCTTCGATATTATCATAACTTTTTACACTTGGATCATTTGCGATTCTTTTGCCTTCTTCCATAGCTTCAAGAGTTTTTTTGTTATATTTAGGCATTTCAACCATAAAAGGTATGCCACCTCTTAAAACACATTGATGTAAAAACAAATTAACCGCACTAGACATATCAAGCCCAAGTTCATCAAAAAGCTGCACAGCCTCTTTTTTAACACTTTGATCAATACGAATTTGTGTTGGAACAGTTGCCATAATTTCACCTCTTTGATTAAATATTATCATTTAAGTTTACAATGTCAATCGTATGATTGATAAATAATCAATAAGACTATACTATGTGAATTTATAGCACAAATTTACTACTATTTAGTGTTAACTACTCAAGAAACATTAACAACTCTTTTTTAATCATTAATAAGTATAGTCTTTTAGTTTTTGTTTTCATTAGTTTTCCTCCTAAAACATTATTACTAATCAAAAACAAAATTCCTCATATAATAAAAAACAGTCCGTATTTCTACAAACTGTCAATAAATAACATAAATAAGCCATGTTCTGTACTAAACAATCATTTATCTCTATCTCTAGCTCACCTTGGTTTCATTTTACCTTAGTAAGTTCCCCTACCAAATTTGGGTTTCTCGCTTATGGGGTTTATCGCGTTCCACACTTAACGTTTCCATTAAGATCGTCTCTTTGACACTTTTACAGGATAGTTCCATAGTTTCCTTTAGGAACATCTCCAGCCGTTAGTATAAATAATACTACCTAAGCTTATTTATTCACTTAGCATAAACACTACAATCATCTCAGATTGTGCGAGCATGGACTTTCCTCTACTAATGCAGCGATTGTCTAATGTTATTTACTATAAACTTCTTCTTCTAGTTTAGATATTCTCTTTAAAATATCAACTGAACTATATGAAGTAGTATTAGCTAAATCAAATACTTTTTGTTTACCCTCTAGCTCAATATTCTTTTCCTTAAGTTTGGCAATATCGTTTTCTAAAGAAGATATTAAATCAAGTAATTCTTGAATATTAT
>CAVCDR010000030.1:0-6956 GCA_963601025.1 Agathobacter sp.
GATATTTGCATCGCATGTAATAGATACCCCGGGTCTTGACCCGGGGAGATTCATTCTTACTTAACATTTTTTTGACTAATGATTCTTTGCAAGGTTTCATAATCAATCATAGAATTAGATACACCAAATTTACTTATACAATAAGCTGCAGCAATATTGGCAACTTTAATCGCATAATCAATATCCTTATTATCAATAAGTTGACATGCCAAGGCTGAAATAAAGGCATCTGATCCGCCTGTTGCATCTATTACATTTGTTTCTTCAGCTTCATAATATTTTATGCCATCTTTGTTTTTTAAAAGAGCGCCATCTTTATCTAAAGTAATAATGACATTTTTAATTCCCTTCAGATAGAAATAATTAGCTGCTTCTTCAATAGTTTTTTTGTTGCTTAATAAAAGAGCTTCACTTCTATTTGGCACAAAAATATCAATATTTTCATAATTATCATCTTTCATTGCTTTGATTATAGCTGGTTTAAAGATTGTGATTGCTTTTCTTTCTTTGGCAATTTTAGCTGCTTCTTTGATCGTTTCTAAAGGTATTTCACTTTGTAAAAGACAAACACCCGCATTATCAAAGGCAGCAATTTCGTTTTCTATATCTTCGGGACTTATTTCATTATTGGCGCCTTTTGCAACCGCAATTGTACTTTCACCAGCGTGATTAATAGTTATATATGCCTTGCCTGTTTGTACTCTTTCATCAAAGATAAGATGCGATATATCTACTCCATGACTAATTAAATGATTTCTAACAATTGCAGCTTCATTATCTTTTCCAACTTTGCCAATAATAGCTACTTCTTTTTTAAGCATTTTGACACCAGTTGATTGGTTAAGTGCTTTTCCACCAACTACAGAAATACATTCTGAAGCAATTTCAGTGTTTCCGGAACTTGGAAAGTCATCCAAATAAATAATATTATCAATGTTTATTGAACCAACAACAATAATTTTTGGTAGGCGTGAATAGTAAGGCGCAGATATTGAACAATATGATTCTAATATTGGCTCAAATTTGAAATGATTAATTGTGTATTCTTTGTTTTCACAAAGAGTAACAATTTCTTTACCAATAAAATAGCCAAAATCATATTTTGGTATCTTTATCGAAGATATATTATTTATATCGATAGAATTTCTTTCATCATCATATAAAGAAATAATTGAAAGGTCAGATGGAATATGAACTTTATTTATTTCAAATGTTTCATATAATCTTTTTGAAATATAAAAATGTGATGAAAAAATAGCCGTGTAATTATTTATTTTAAATTTATCATAATCAAAATTGTCATAATTGATAATCATTTCTTCATTAAAAAGAATATTGTTGTCAAAAAGACAATTTTTAAATCCTTCAATTGCCATCTTAGATCTAACACTATCTAAACTTTTAATAACACAAGCAATATTTGTATGATTGGCTTTAATTAATTGCTCTGTACAAAAATAAGCTAGTTTAGTAAAGTCAATGTAGTAGTTAATACCATTAATATTTAAAAGGGCATCCATGCAGATGATGTTTTCGGATTTTTCTTCTAAAAGATTTTTATTTTCTAAACTTTTTTCATTAACCGGTTGCCACAATATGCCATCAAATTCTTTGTTTATTATTTTATGAATATTTTGAGCTTCTGTTTCTAAATTGTCATTTGAATTATATAGAAACATAGAATAACCACTTTTATTAAAATAATTTAAAATGCCTTCGATTAAAGAATTTGTATAGTCCATATTTCTTAATAAAATGACAATTGATAAAGACTTAGTAATTGGCTTTTTTCTAGCAATACTATATGGATGATAATTATATTTTTTTACAATATCTAAAACCTTATCGATTGTTTCTTGTGAGATATCTTCAGCTTTGTTATTTACAATTTTTGAAACTGTGGTAATTGATACACCACTTAATTTGGCTATATCTTTAATCGTTATCATACATTAATAATACCTAATTTTTATTTATATTAAAAGTTTACTAAAATTTTAGTAAAACGTTTTCGAAAAGTATTGACTTTGATTTTTGTAAGGGCTACCATAAAAATGTAAATTGAATTAAATCGATTAAATCTAAAAGGAAAGATATGAAAAAAATATTAGTAATTGGAAGCGCTAACATCGATATAACAGCAACTGTTAATCACTTTCCAAGTGTTGGCGAAACTATCTTAGGCAATTCATTGCAATATGCTTATGGTGGTAAAGGTGCAAATCAAGCAATGGCTTGTGGAAAACTTGGTGGTGATGTAATTTTTCTTGCTTGTGTTGGAGATGATGTTAATGGGCATAAGCTTGTTGATAATTTAAGCAAACATAATATTGATATTAGTCATATTAAATTTTCTAATGATAGACCTACTGGTACAGCGTTAATTAATATTGATAAAAATGGCGACAATCAAATTATAGTTGTTCAAGGTGCAAATTTAGATTGTGACAAAAAATATATTGAAAGCAAGGAAGAATTATTTAAAGATGCTGAATATATCTTGTTGCAGTTTGAAATTCCTTTTGATGCGGTTGAAAAAGCTATTGAACTTGCAGCTAAATATAATAAACAAGTTATATTAAATCCAGCCCCTGCTAGTTCAAATTTAAACAAAGATTTATATAAATACATAACTTATATGACCCCTAATGAAAAAGAGAGCATGATTATGGCTGATACTAATAAAAATGATGCGAATGAAAATGCAAGGGTATTAAAAAATATGGGTGTTAAAAATATTATTGTGACTTTGGGCTCTAAAGGTTCAATGTTATATAAAGATAAAAACAACATTATTAATATTAATGCGAATAAAGTAAAGGCAATTGATACAGTGGCAGCTGGAGATTGTTACAATGGAGCTTTTGTTGTGGCTTTAAGTAAGGGCATGAATGAAGAAGAGGCGATGAAATATGCTAGTCTTGCTTCAGCTATAGCAGTAACGAGAAAGGGTGCTCAAGAATCAATACCAAATGAAGAGGAGATGAGCGCATTTTATGGTAAAACTAACTAGAAATTCTTTAACTCCTGAAATTTATAAGAATGTCCGTGCAAGTGTAGGAATGAAAGAATTTAAAGAAGATGATGTTAAGTTAGCATTACAAAACACTTTATTTTCAGTTGTTGTATATGAAGATGAAATGCCAATAGGCATTGGCAGGGTAATAGGAGATGGAAGAGTGGCTTTCTTTATAAAAGATGTAGCTGTTGTTCCAAGTAAGCAAGGACAAGGCGTAGGCTATATGATTATGAAAGAAATAATGGCATATACCAGAAGTGTTGGTGCTAGCAATGCTTATGTTGGACTTATGGCGCTTAAAGATAAAGAAAAGTTTTATGAAAAGTTTGGTTTTCATGTAAGACCTTATAAAAATGAGGGTAGCGGCATGACGCTATACTTTGATGAATTATAAGTAAAAAAATGTACAACCGTTATCAATCACGGTTAAAAGATTGATAGAAAGGAAAATATTGATTAATTTTAATCAATAAAAAGATTATTTTGTGAAAAGACCTATTATTATTGATACCGATCCAGGAATTGATGATGCGTTAGCTATTGCGATAGCTCTATTTTCAGATGAATTAGATGTACGCTTAATCACTACTGTAGCGGGAAATGTATCATTGGAGAATGTCACCAATAATACACTTAAGTTGTTAAAGTTCTTTAATAAGGAAGTTCTTGTGGCGAAGGGCGCTGCACGTCCTTTGATTGAGCCATTTATTGATGCTTCAAATGTACATGGAGCAACTGGAATGGAAGGCTATGATTTTCCAGAGCCTAATAAAGATCTTTTGTTAAAGGAGCATGCTGTTAATGCAATGCGTAGGGTAATCTTAGAAAGCAAAGAAAAGATTACGCTAGTTCCTATTGCGCCTATGACTAACATTGCACTTTTATTTAGTATGTATCCAGAAGTAAAAGAAAATATTGATGAAATTGTAATTATGGGCGGTTCAGCAGGTAGAGGCAACAAAGGAGTCATGTCTGAATTTAATGTAGCAACAGATCCAGAGGCTGCAAAGATTGTATTTAATTCTGGTTTGCCTATTGTAATGGCTGGATTAGATGTAGGATGGAAGGCTTTAGTATATCCGGAAGATAGTGAGAAGATGCGTACGATGAATAAAACAGGCGAAATGGCATATTGCTTGTTTAAAAAGTATCGTGGTGGATCATTTAATACTGGTTTAAAAATGTATGATAGTTGTGCCATGGCATATCTATTAAAGCCAGATTTATATAAAGTGACAGATACCTATGTAGATATTGAAACACAAGCACAAATGACAAGAGGTTGCAGTGTTGTAGATTTAAAAGGGTATTTAAAACACGAGCCTAATGCTAAAGTGTGTATGGATATCGATGGCAATAAATTTAGAGAGTGGTTTTTATCTTGCATAGAAAAATGTATATAAAAAGGAGGTATTTTTATGGGTAATGTTGTAATGTATTTGGTAGCATTATTAGCTGTTGTTCTTGTAGTAATGATGCTTATCAAAAAGATGGACATTAAGATTACATTATTGTTTATGGGTGTAATTTTAATGTATGTCGGTATGCTTATGGGGAATGATATTGCTTTAAGCGGCTTTGAAACAACTGGTTCTAAATTGTTAGATCCATTTGCTGCAATTGCAACTCAATTTAAGTCAACTCTTTCTTCATCGGGATTTATTGTTTTGATTTTGGGTGGCTATTCATGCTACATGTCAACAATCAAAGCAAACGAAGTAACTGTACAAACTTTTTCTAAGCCAATTAGAAAGATTAAATCAGTATATTTCTTAGTTCCTGCTGTATTTTTGTTAGGTAACTTATTATCGCTTGTAGTACCTAGTGCATCTAATCTAGCTATTATTTTGTTAGCTACTTTATATCCAATACTAATCAAGTCAGGTATGAGTCCTTTAACTGCTGCTGCTGTAATCGCAACAACAGCTACTGTAATGCCTACACCTTTAGGCAGTGATAATGTAGCCATCGCAGCTGAACTTGCAAATACTACTGAATTTGCGGGCTTAACAGTAAGTGATTATGTATTTAGATATCATGCTAAAGTATCTATTCCTGTATTATTATTAATGGCAGTTGTACATTACTTCTGGCAAAAATATGAAGATAAGAAACAAGGTGTTGTTGCTAAGACTGAGGTAGAAGTAGAAAACGTAGAAGAAATTGAAGGTAGTGGTTTATTCAAAGCAGTATACTCTATTCTTCCTTTGTTCCCATTAATTGTTTTGATTATAATGTTTATACTTCAAAGCACAATTGGAACAACTGTTACAGTTAGTGTTGAATCTGCATGTATCCTATCATTTGTATTTGCAATTATTTGTGAAATTATTAGAAACAAAGATATCCGTAAGGCTTTAAAAGATACTGAAGGTTTCTTTAAAGGCATGGGTAATGCTGTTCCTACAGTAGTACTTATGGTATCAGCCACTATCTTTGTAGTGGGTCTACAATCTATTGGCTTAATCAATGCCTTAAAGAGTGCAATGCTTGGCATAAATGGTAGTGGTATGGGATTTGTATTACCTCTAATATTAGTATTGTTATCGGCATTAATTGTTATTCTTAGTGGTAGTGGAACTTCATTGTTCTTTGCGCTTGTTCCTTTGATGGTACCTCTTGCTGAAGCAGCAGGCATTAGTGTTCTAGCAATCTCTATCCCAATGGGCTTAGCAGGAAATCTACTTCGTGCTGTATCACCAGTATCTGCAGTAGTAATGATTGTAGCTGGCACTACAAAGAATGATCCAATGCAAATTGTAAGACGTACAGCTATACCAATGATTGCTGGCGTTATATTTATGTTTATTCTTTCAATGATAATTTTCTTATAATAAAAAGAAGAAAATCATTTTAACAATAAGGAGGTGTTTTGGCGGCTATGTTAAGACACCTTTTATTTTTATCGTTAGGGAAGTCAAAATTCATTGGATACAGTGTCCAAAATTAGATGGTATAAGTAGTTTAAAAGTTGTGTAATTATAATTAGCTACAAAAAGTGTAGTTATAGTAAATATGGCGTTAAATTCAAAGCGTGATGTTTTAATTAAAAATCATGATAATCAATCTAATGAATATATCATTAAAGAGTCACCTGAAGGGGCTAAGAAAATAAAAGGTAAAGATGATCCTAAAAATTTGGAAAAAATACTTAAAAAAGCCATTATCTATAAAGTAATTACTAATAGAAGCTTGAAAAATAGAATGAGTGACAAAAGAATAGATGCGTACATAAAAGCGCTATTTGCTTAATGTTTTAGCTTTAATGTTTCAATATCCTTTTTCATATTTACATAAGAAGTAGAACTTTTAATATTATCTACATCAATAGAAGAGGCTTGTAGGGCATTATGAAAGACGGTGTTTGCACATCTTTGTTTTCTAATGCCATCAAAAGTTAGGCCTCCTTCTATTGATTTTTTGTGTAGTTTTTCAAATAGTTCATTATCGATAGATGGTCTATGAAAGCTAAATTGCATTTCATCATGCAACTGTATCATTAAAAGGCGCATACCCTTATCAATTTGCAAGTCCATTTTAATGCCCTCAATATTACTATTAGCTAATGTTTCGATTAGTTTTTTTGTATACTTTTTAAAACGATAATCAATCAAAGAATCTTTTTGTTTAACATAAGTATTTAAAAGATTTAGGGATGCTGATCCAAGATAAAAATCTGGTACATCCTTATATCTTATATCTTTAATAATTGTATAGGCTAAGGTAGCGTCTTCAATTGTTACATGTTCCTTTTCACTTTCTTGTAATAGGGTGTATTGTTGTTGATCGTTTTGTAACATTTCTTTTAAGTTTTTCATAAATATTTCCTCCAAATAACAATCTATAATATCTTATTTGGAGCTTTTTTATAGGGTACAAATCTATAAATTATGTACCATATATGTACCTTCATTTTCTACGTACAATTAACTCATCA
>CAVCDR010000031.1:0-63440 GCA_963601025.1 Agathobacter sp.
ATCAGTATAACTAACATTCTTAGGAAACTTAATATCCTTTACAATATCTCTTTTATATAACTTGGCATGAGGAGAAGGTTCCACAAAATACAAGGCATTAAAGTCATTAGTGCCTCTTTTATAAATCTTCTTATCTTTCACAATACCAAAAGTCTCATTATAAGAAGGGTTATATCTTACTTCATCATTATCTTTATAAACAAGATTTTTAGCCCCAATAACTAAATCACAATCCTTTTTATAAGCCATTAAAGTCTTAAGACAATTCTCGTCCAAATAATCATCAGGATCGCATATTAAAACATAATCACTATCACTAGTATTAAAAGCTAGCTCTAATACACTGCCATAGCCACCATTTTCCTTAACAAAACTCTTAATTAAATTAGGATACTTACCAACATATTCATCGATAATACTTTGTTCGTTATATGGTGAACCATCATTAACCACATAAATATCATAATTATCATATGATTGTGAAACTAAAGAATCCAAACACTTCCTAATGTATTTTTCAACATTATAAACCGGAACTACAATACTAATCTTTTCCATACTACGCCCTTCCTATATGTTTAAGGAAATAATATAGTTTACACTTGAGCTTATCAAGATAAACTGTATCTCCCTTTTCCTCCGCTATCTGATACTTACAAGCTTTATCAAAGTACTTGTTTTCAAATGCGAACACTTCATCAATAAAATTATACACAAATTTTTTATCATTCATTCGCATAGCTTTTCTTAAAAATAATATTAAATTACGCTTAACTAAATAATTAAGCTCATCTTCAAACTCTTTAAACACACTCTCATTAATATAATACTTAACTATTTCATCGCACATTACAACGATATGATTGATATTCTTATCAATAACTCCTGTAACATTATTAGGTCTATCTACTACATAAGTATATAAATTCATATTTAAATACTCTATTCTATTAGCCTTTAGTAACAATTTAGGCGTTGTGCCCAAATCTTGATGTCTATAACCCAAAGGGTACTCTATCTTATTATCCTTAAATAAACTAGTCTTATAGCCCTTATTCCAAGGTGCATTTAATGTATAAGCCAATAACTCTTTCTTATCCTTTAAATTATAGATACCCTCATCAAAATCAAACGCAATAGGACTAACACTATCATCAGTCAAATAATGATGATTATAGGCAAACACCAACATATCATCATCATTAGATTCCATATGTTCGATTATAGTCTTAACATAATCACAAGAAACATAGTCGTCCCCATCCACAAAAGAAATATACTTACTAGTACATTTACTTAAGCCATAATTTCTAGTACTAGAGGCACCACCATTTTCCTTATCCAAAAGAAAAAACTTCTTATTATCAACATATTTTAAGCATATATCTTTACTATTATCAGTAGAACCATCATTAACACAATACACTACATAGTCATCACTGTTTTGTTTACTTAAACTATCCAGACAACGATCTAAATAATCACCCACATTATAAATAGCCACTACTACCGTTAATTTATACATGACTATATTATACTATTGAAGCTTATTATTATTGGCATACTCTAATAAACTTAAAGCCAAATATAATGAAGAATTATAATTAATAGCTGGTTCAACATTAGAATAACTATCTCTATTATCCACAAAACGAGTAGCGATAGGACTATCACTAGTAAAATACTTACCAACTTCCCCATCACTTAAATATTGATCAACGCCATTACATAAAGCACCCTTAATACTATTTAAGCCTTTCGAATAAGCTAAACGACTATGAATAGTCTTAGGATAGTTATAACCAAATTCATAGACAAAAGACATATTTAAAGTATTTAAACCAAGTAAGTAGTTGATTGCCTCACTAGCCTTTACCACATATCTTTCATCCTTTAAATACCTACTAGCCAAAAGAAGCTCATTAATAGTCTCACACACTACTTGATTACTACCCCAAATATAAGAATCAATAGGATAAGCATACACATTACTACTAATGTGATCACTAAGCCCATCACATTCACTCTTTAATAAATCCTTAATATGATTATAAAAATCACTATTGTACTCTAGACTATCTAAAAGACAAATATAGGCATAAACGCGACAATTAGCCGTATTATTATCTCTATCAACGCCATTACTTACCCTATCTTGACAAAGTTTTAAATATTTCTCATCCCTAGTAAGCTTATAAGCTACACTATAGGCAAAAAGTCTTTCATCAGACTCATCTTCATCATAATAAGTACCTACATTAAAGCCATCAGGATTTTTAGGATTATTCGCATACTCATTGTTAACTAAATAATCAATCGCCTTATTATGAGCGTTTAAGCAACGATTAGCTAAATCACTATCACTATTCTTAAAAAGCTCATAAGCTAAGCCTGTAACCCCCGCAAAACTAGAAGTAACAAGTGTCCAACTATATAAGACATATTCTTGGCCATTATCATATTCTGGTGAAACAAAACTTGAAAAGTCTTTGGTAACAACCTTGTTGTAGACAGAACCATCACTCTTTTGTAATTTTAAGATAAACTCCAAGCCATACTTTATTTCATCATATAATTCAGAACTTTCATTCTTACCATAGATAGCCGCAAAAAGTAAATCCGCAATTACCTTATCTTCGACCACAAGATACTTACCATAATCACCCGCATCATGCCAACCACCGCTAGTATCCAAATAAACTTCTTCATCATAACTCCAAAGTTTACTTTGATTATTATGACATGCGCTATGACCTAAAATACCCTCTGTATCATATCCGCATCTTTCAACATATAAGGCATTTAAAACCGAATCAATCAAATCACCATACTTACTTGAAACATTAAAATCATTAGAATAAACACCAAATTCACTCTTTATATAATAAGTGCCATCGCTATCTAAATCCTTAAAATAAGCTTTATAAAGCCACTCTCCTGAATCCTTTTGTTCAATAGCCTTAGAAACATCTCCACTATATACAACATTACCATCGCTATCATAAACACTAAAATGATTACCAGGATTGCATCTAAAGACAATAGCCTTCTCAAGATTATTTAAATAAGTAACTTGATTAGTTAAACTCGTAACTACTCTATTATTACAACTTATATCAAAGTTATTAATATCTAAATTACCACTTCCATATAAAGTAAACACAATATTAATGTTATAAGTATTACTACTAAAATTAAGCCTAAAACTATTATCTCCAACACTTACATCATTACTTAAGTATGAACCATTCTCATTATAAACATCAATCTTACAAGGAACATCTCCGCCAATATTAAAGCTAATAGTGTAACTACCAGCCTTAAAGAGAAGATTGCTAGCACTAAAAGTACTATCTCCATTTAGATGTAAGGCATAAGTCTTATTGCCACTATCAAAACTGCCATCTCCATCAAATAACCATGCATCATTCTTATCAACCTCTTCAGAATATTCTAAAACACTCTCATAAGGTAAATTATCATAGTTATTGACATAGATAACATCAGGAGTAACATTCTCTGTTGTATCATTTGCACCACTATTATCTTCTTTCTCTACTTTTTTACTAGCGCAAGAAGAAAGTAAAAATACACTTAATATAATTAATAATATCTTTTTCATATAGTTAGAAAACTCGTTGCATAAACAACGAGTTTATTATAGTTTAATTTTTAGCTTTATTCAGCTGTTGTACCATTTCCTTCAGAGCCATTATTTGCAGCATTACCATCGGAACCACTTTCTCCTCCACCTGATTGATCAGGAGTTGCAGTAGGCTCGACTGTTGGTTGTGTTGTTGGCTCAATGGTAGGTACGACCGTTGGTTCAACTGTTGGATTAGTTGTAGGAGTAGGAGTTGGTGTGACCTCCTCATACTTATAAATATATACCGTTACCGTGCTTCCAACTACTGCGCTAGAACCAGCATTAGGATTTACAGAAGCTATCGTTCCATTATTAGAACTTGTTGCGCCACTTGTTTGATAAGAGACGCTATATAGTAATCCTAGACTATCTAATTGAGACTTATAACTTTCCCATGTAGTGCTTCCAGCCGTAAATGAAGGAACAGTCACTGTCTTTTGTTTTGTCCACTTATAGATAATCATCGTATCAGACTTCTTAATCTTATCACCATTCTTAACGCTACATCCAGCATAATCGCCTTCATTATGAGTACCATCTGTATCTATTTTAGTTTGTGTAGTAACCGCAATACCCTTATTTTGAGCGAATAGCTTACAACTTGTTTCATCATCACAACCTGTTACTGTAAATTCTGGATCACTCTCACTAGGGTTACCCATTACGGTAATAGAACCAGTAGGATAATCGCTTACTAGAGCACCTTGAGAAGGATATTGAGATACAACGTAGCCATCTGAGCTTGCATCATAGTTAGCATCACCTTCAGAAATAAATGTAACATTTAAAGTAATACCCTTTTCAGCTGCTGCGGACATAGCTGCTTGATAAGTCTTGCCTGTAAATAATGGATAGTATGCAGGCATCTCTTCATGTACCTCTTGCTCGTTGAAGTAGTCAGAATACAATTGTCCTCTTTCATATGGATATTCCGCAAAGAACTTTTGATAAGAATATTGCTTAATATCACTAGTCGAGTAATCACCCCATACATCCTTAATACAAGCTTGAGCTTCCGCAATAGAACCATTGTATAGCTTGTAGATCCATTGAGGTAGATGCATAGAATAACTATAGTACCAAGATGCATAACCAGTAACACGCATGTTCTTGATATCAATCATATAGTAAGTTGGAATACCAACAGTATTTGTATGATTAACTAAATAATTAAAGATACCTGTTAATTGGTTTAAAGATAAGTTAGTAGAGAAGTTATCTCCAGCTGCTTCCATAACCTTGATAGCCTTATTAACATCATTAATAGTTAATAATCTTTCAACGATAGCCGCAATAACTTCTTGTTGGTGCTGTTGTCTATCGAAGTCGCCATTAGGCATCGCATGTCTTTCTCTAGCAAACGCTAAAGCCATTTGACCATCCGCAACAACTTCGCCTGCTGGAACTAAAACTGTATAGTCGCCTCTTATACCAGAAGCATTTTGACCAACGAATTCAACTGGGTTGTTGATAGTTATACCACCAACCGCATCGACAATATCAACGACGCCCTGGAAGTTAACTTCCATATAGTAATCTATATCAACACCTAATACATCAGAAACGGTATCCATTAGACATTGTCTAGAAATACCTCTTGCTGCATTAATCTTTTGTCTAGAACCATTACAAGAGATATCCACATAAGAGTCTCTGGCAATACTAGTTAAAGAAACGGTGAAAGTTTGTGGATTTACTGTCGCAAGAATGATTGAATCGGCTAAGCCAACAGTCATAGCCTCATCTTCAGGCGCAAAACCAATTAATAAGATATTAAATGGTTCAGTATATAAATCCTTATTCGCATTAGCGTTTTCACCAGTCTTAATCTTTTCTTCAAAAGAATAGAAATCAACGATGTTATCTAAATATTGTGCATAGTCAACTTCTGTATCCGATAAAAGTCTTTGTCTTAAGCTGGCAGGGAATACCGCAATATCAACATTTTCTTCTTCCTCTTCACCAACTAAAGCGCTAAACAAATCATCAGTAGTATCGAAAGTAATGATTTGAGCATTAATGCCATTTTCATTAATTAAATTAGTACCAACCGTACCAACACCAGCACCGCCATCATTGATAACGCCAATCTTTAGTCCAGTTGTATCCTTTAAATCTTCAATACTTGTATAGCTACAAGCGTTCTTTTTACTGTAACAGCTAAATACACCCGCAACCGTTTCATATTGATCGGTACCAGTATTTTCAATTGCCTTATTAACTGACTTATTAACTTTATTTACATAGTAACTGCCGCCAAAACCCACAATTACAAGAATCAAAGAAATAACCAAGGTAACAATCTTGCTAGCCAAACTTTGTGTCTTAAGTTCATAGAAAACTAAAATATCTGCAATTATAAGCATACATAACGCTACAATCATCACGCAAATGAAAGTCTTAGCTTGTAAGCCATAATATTTATATGAAAGTACTAGCAATAAAACAATCGCAATATGTGCCAACACTGCCAAAATCCACGAAACAAGTGCTACCCAATTGGTATTCTTAACAGAACTCTTTTTATTTTTCTTAACTACATTCTTCATTAGTTATCACCATACGCTTGAACAATCTCAAAACGCCCATCATCTTTTTCAATAACTGTAAAATATTGTTTCTTACAGAAAGTAGGAACATAATCTGGATCAGTTGAATCATTATATTCCTTGATTGTTATATCCGAAAAAGTATCCTCATTCTTATAAGTCCAAGTAACTGTAATAAAGTAAGCATCATAAGTATTACCATCTATCTCATAAGTAGTAACGTTATCACCTCTAGTAGCCTCGATACTATCAACCTCAAGTAACTTATCAGAACCATAAGTATTAATATAATAAGTTAAATACTTATAGTAGTTATCTCTAAATTGCTTATACATTGTAGTCTTTAAAGGTGAATAAACATAATACATGCCGCCTACATCATAACTAGCTTCCTTGTTTGTCCAAGTATAAAAGTCAGCCACAAAATTCTTCGCAACTTGTTCTGCAATCGCATACTTATCGCCACTATTGATCGCATCTTGTAAATCATGGAACAAACTCTCTTGTAGTTCAGTAGCGTTATTTCTTAAATGATAATCCATTGAATCAATAGATTTCTTATAAGCTACTGTCGAATTACCAGAAGTGTTATCCACAACCGCATTAACTGACTTATAAGCTATAACTCCACATACAATTATTACCACCAAAAAAGGTGCAATAACTATCAACAGATTTCTAACTCTAGTCTTAGGATTTTTAAATATATTTTTCATAAAGACAATTCTATCACTGTTACCTTTCTTTTTCCACTCTGTATTAACTGTATTATTATACACTAGTTATAATAAAAATCATGACCATATTCCCAAGGCTTACCATCTAGATAATCAATCACCTTTTTAGTAGACCCATCAAAATTCTTATCAATTATCACAAAACTAAGCAATTCATTACACTCAAAATTATTATCATCAAAGCTAATATTATAATCATCAACCCTTATATTATGGCCATCCAGTTCATACTCTAAATAACCATTATTATAAGAAACTACCTCACCATTACTAATAACCGCAAAAGTCTTTTCACCCTCATTAATATTTAAACCCATCTTATTTAAATATTCTCTAATATTCTCATTTTCATAAGTGCCAGAATATTTAACTACTACTGTATAAGGATAAGAAATAATTCTTTGCATATACTTATAAGGATTATATTCAGCCCTTAAAGCCTCAAGCCCCAAATAGCCTCCATTTTTAATATAAAGTTCATCTAAATACACATTATCCTTATGATTATCAAAACTGTAGTTATTGCTAATATAATCAGCCAAATAATCGCTAATATAACTAGCCCCGTTAATAAACGCATGATAGCCATCGTGATGAATGGCACTACGAATATCTAATTTTTCATCATTAGCCAATAAATCTAAATAAACAACTTCATGTTCATCAGCCCATTGCCATACCTTATTCCTTAAACTTTGAGCCATTTGACTTACATTGTCCATAGGCACCATATATAAAAGAAGTGTAATATTCTCTTCCTTACAAAGATCATAGATATCATTTAAAGCCTTTAAATCATCGTCCCTTAACGAAACATCTAAATCTTCACTATATTTATTAGAGTACCAATAATTCTCCACCGGCAAATAAACATAGTTTTCTACATAACCAAAGGCCGCATCAATACTTTTATCTACATAAAATAAATCATCAAGGCTATCTAAAGTACGCCAGTTATTATGATTATTAATAAACTCATTCTTATAAGTATCCCTCTTATCCTCAGGCAAAAAATCAATCGTATTATACTTTTCCTCACCCGTCATTTGATACTCCGCCAAAACATAACGGCTATCACTTACTTCCTCTTCATCCAAAGTAGCCGTATAAGCCTCAAGCAAAACTACCTTAGGACTTTGTGTTTTAAGCGCTTCCCTTAACATTTGATAAGAAACCTTCATAGGTTGAAAAGCACTGCCCAAAACATAAGAATATAAGCCTGTATCCTCATAAAAGAAAGTAGGCGAAAAAGAATATTGACAATGGCTGCTGCCTAAAACCAAGACATCAACACTATCTTCAGGCATATTATGGAAAGAATCACCATAGTTGGCGTCAGGCGTCCTAAATAGCTTATTTAAGTAATTGTAGCCATAATAAAAAGTCCCCACTATCAATACCACACAAGCCGCTATTTTAATAAGATGCCAAATAAATAATAATATACGTTTAAATATCTTCATTAAAACCACCTATAGATAAAATCATTAGAATCAAAACTGCCACCATACATGCCAAATACTAAGAAAGTAACAATTAACACTACATAAACCGCATACCTTAAGATAAAAATGCGCTTGCCCATAAACTCTGCCATATCAAAGAAATATCTAAAGATATCACATATTACGGTTACGCCAATCACGCATCCTAACCACAATGCTTCATTATGAGTTAAACCAATAAGCTCAAAATCTAAACTAGAACTTACAAATATACGATTAATAATTACCATCGCACTATTAAAATCATACTTAAAGAAAATCCATAAAGTAGTTACAATTATAAAATTAAGACAAATTAAAGGAATACTTATCATAAACTTGCCAAATTTATTAAGTTTTAAATTCTTAAAAGGAAGACTAATTAAATCCTCAATAATGCGAAGTACACCATGCCCTATACCCCAAATCAAATAATTAAGGGCCACACCATGCCATAAGCCTGATACTAAAAAGACAATTAAGATATTTAAATACTTTCTTAAAGCACCTTTTTTACTACCACCCAAGGGAATATAAATATAATCCTTAAGCCAACTGGATAAAGAAATATGCCATCTACTCCAGAAATCCTTAATTGAAGTAGAAAGATAAGGCACCTTAAAATTCTTATCAAGCTTAAAGCCAAGCATTCTACTTACGCCAATCGCAATATTTGAATAAGAATCAAAATCTAAATATATTTGAAAAGAATAAAGTACTACACCAAGCAAAACATTTAAGCCAAATAATTCACTATTATCTAAGCACTTACTTACAACACTACCTACAAAATCGCAAAACACAAGCTTTTCAAATAAGCCACAGGCCACCAAAAAGAAGCCCGAGGCAATATCTCGATAATCAAAATCATGTTTACATTTTAGTTCCCTTAAAAAATAGTCCGCACGATTAATAGGGCCTGCGGTAATACAAGGAAAAAACATTACATAATCCAAGAAATAAAGAGGATTATACTCACACTTACACTTTTCATAATAAATATCACATAAATAAGAAATAATCTTAAAAGTGTAAAAAGACAAGCCTAAAGGAATAACGATATTACTATCGTTTAAATTTAATAGCTTAAAGCCAAATAAACCAACTCCAAAAATAAGGCTACTACATAAGACAATATACTTGTTATGATACTTATCATTGATAATGCCTAAAACATAAGCCAACAGTGATATGCCAAGTAGCCAAATTAAATTGCCTAAGCCAAAAGAATAAACAAAAATAATATTGGCAATAAATAAAATATAAGGCCTAAGAATCGAATCAAAAGGCCTACTTAAAAGAAAGACAATAAAACAAAATATTACAAAATATACGCTAGTAGCATTTAGCGCCATTAAGCTCTTTGGCACTTCATAAAAGAAATCACCAAATTGTAGCACTATTTAATCTCCTTAATGATATAAGAAGGCCTTCTCTTACTCTCCATATAAGTCTTACCAAGATATTCGCCCATGATACCAATAACTAAAAGCTGAATACCACCAAGTAAACAAATAATCGCAATCATACTAGGATAACCGGGTACTGGATCACCAACCGCAATAGCCTTAATCACAATATATAACATATAGATAAAACCAAATAGAGATACAAAAATGCCTGAATAAGTCGCAATACGAAGCGGTGCTACTGTAAAACCAACAATGCCATCAATCGCATAAGAAAATAGCTTAAAGAAAGACCACTTAGTCTCGCCCGCAACTCTTTCTACATTCTCAAATTCAATATACTTAGTCTTAAAACCAACCCACGCAAAGATACCTTTAGAGAAACGATTATATTCAGGCATCGAAATAATCGCATCAACCATCTTACGTGACATTAAACGATAATCTCTAGCTCCATCCACAATCTCCACGTCAATCATCTTATTAATTAGTTTATAAAACTTACGCGCAAAGAAAGATCTGATAGGTGGCTCGCCTTTTCGTGTAACACGATAGGTAGCAGCGCTATCATATTCGCCACTTTTTACATAATCATACATTTGGCTTAATAAAGCTGGTGGATCTTGTAAATCAGCATCCATGATAACTACATAATCACCTTTAGCTTCCTTCATCCCCGCAAGCATACCCGCTTCCTTACCAAAATTACGAGAAAAACTAATTACTTTGATATTTGGATCCTTTTCCTTTAGTTTTAAAGAAACCTCTACTGTCTTATCGGTAGAACCATCATCAACTATTAATAATTCATAATCATCATCAATCTTATCCAAATTTTCCTTTAAAACGGGATAAAACAAAGGAATAGCCTCTTCTTCATTCTTACATGGAACAATAATACTTAACATCTAATCTCCCACTTTCTTAAAATAATCTATCTTCAACGTCTCTTTACAAATTTCGCGCTTCTTATTAAATTCATTAACAACGCTATAAGCAGCATCCTTACTATATCCATTATACGTTGTAATACTATTATTTAAAGAATCATAATAGAAATTATTATTCCAACAATTCCCATTAGAATCAAAACTAAAGCCATTATAAGAATCACTTAAGATGTCACTTCCAAACGCATACTTACTATCATAGCTAATATCCCATAAATTCATTACCGTAGGCAAAATATCCAAAGCCGTACAATACTTATCAACCACAATATGTTCCATATCATTGCCATAGATAAACATTGGCGTATAAAGTAAAGATTCATCACTTCCAAATACCTTTTCAAAATTAGAACCACTAGAATAATCTAAACTCTTTGAAATATGATCACCATAAATAAGAATCACTACATCATCAAGTCTACCTGACCAATCCATGACATTTAAAAATTGTTCAACTGCCGCATCTAAATCCATATTTTTTGCAATATAACAAGCATAATCTTCATCTAAATCAGGATAAAGTTCTTTGACCTTAGCTAAGTTATCTAAATTAACACCAACGCCATCCTTACTATAAGGAGAATGTCCTGAATAAGAAATCCAAAAAGACATAAACTTATCTAATTCACAATCAATATAGCCGATTTGATCACTTATTTCAGTATCACTACGCTCGCTATCTTTACCAAGCGCAATACAATCAAAGAAATCATAACCATAATTATTAAAAGTAGTCTCACGATTATAGTAATCCTTATAGTTATTATGAAACGCATTAGTCTTATAACCATTACTCTTAAAAAGATTGCCAAGTGTTAATGGATAAGTATTACCAACATATTGGTAACATACCGAATAACCTTCAGCTTCAGGTATAAAAGAAGTGTTAGCCATAAACTCACTATCACTAGTTGAACCAATTAAAAGTGGTGTATCAAAATTAGTAAAATCAAAACCGCTATTCTTTAAACGATATAAAGTAGGTGTAAGCTCCTCACTAATCGCATAATTATTTAAAGATTCAGCTTGAATTATAAGCAAAGATTTTCCCTTAAAATAACCCGTATATGAATTGGCTTCACTCACATTATCCCTATTATAATATTCATTCAAAGTTTCCTCATACTTATTAGAATTCTTCTTATCCTCAAATAAAGAAACGCTATCACGATAACCGTAAGTTAAAAGGCCAAAACGTTTTACAAAAGATTCCGGATTAGAAATAGTATCATACAAATAATAATCCGTTTGATATATCATGAAATTATCTTCAGCACCTGTATATGTTGCGTTAATTTTCTTAACCATATTTGAAATAAGAAAAAAGGTCAAAACAAAACAAACAACACTACTACACCTTATATACCATCTATAGTTAACTTTACATTTAAAACCATATCTTAAGACAAGAAACAATATTGTAATAATAAGTAAAAATATAAAAGGAATAAGATCTTTATAATCAAATAAAGTACCAATTGTAGCCGTTTGTCCAGCCACCTCGCTAGCAAGCTCCTTTACTGTTGAAAACCTAAAATAAGAACTAAAGGCATTATGATAAGTTTTTTGAGCTACCAAATATAAAGTATAAATACTCCCAAATACCAAGCCAAGATACTTATTGACACCGCTTCCTACAAGTAGCCCTACGCCAATAATTAAAGACGCAAAAGCTAAAAAAACCTTAAAGTCATAATCTACATTAACTGAATATATATTTTTAACAATCAACAAGTATCCAAACAACAAAACAAAATACAACACCTCAAGCATTGTATTGATCGCATTTCTTTTTTTCATAAAATTATTATAACCCATGGATATATAATTGATTTATGAGAAATCTACTTAGATTAGCCCTATGTTTAATATACCCCCTAATCCTAATATTCTCTTTTTATTTAATTTATCGTAAATATAATGAAACAATAAAAAAAGATTATAAAGCTATATTATTAAACACATTAATCATATCAATAGTAATAATATTAGGCCTAAAAGTCTTCTTTCATTTTGAAGATACCATCTATGCCTATGACTATGCTGGTCACTATATTAGAGCCTTAACTTTAAAAAAATACTTCTATGAAAGCCCAAAGGACATTTTAAGTCTAGTCTATAATTCAATGAATAACACTGATTACAGTTACTTGCCAGCCCTATTTAATTTACCTTTTGTTTTAATTAATGAAAGCTACTCATTCTTTACAATAAGTACCTACATAATATATCTATTACCTACTTTAATAGTTCTACAAATACTCTATTTTAATTATCTAAAAGGCAATAAGTATCTGCCAATAATCTTAATATTGGCCTTCTTTCCTTTATATCTAACGCTATTTTATGGCAAAGTAGATTGTTCAGGCCTATTATTTATCGTATTGTCATATAGCCTAATAATCCTACCACACTATAAAGATATTGATTACCTAGATACACTATCAATTAATCTATTTGCCTTTCTATCGATATTCTTAAGAAGATGGTATCTATATTCTATAGTATGTCTATATCTAGCCTTTTTAATTAAATGGCTATTCTATAAAGATAAGAAACCAAAAGATATTCTAAAACTATTAAGTTCTGGAATAATCTTATTAATAGTATGTCTAATTTTCTTTAATACTTTTATCAATCGTGTATTAACAAATAACTTTGAAGAAGCCTATGCCTTCTATAATCATCCTGGTAAAGTATTAGCCTTTATAAATAATATTTCACCAATTATTTGTTTGGTATCGATATATGGCGGATATATCCTATTTAAGAAGCATAAAGACTTACTACTAATAAACGTTCTATCAATAGTAATACCTTGTTTAATGATATGGAAGTTACAATCGTTTGAATACCACCATTACTATATATTCTTGTTAAATATCCTAATATTGTATGTAATAGGTATTCTAAATCTTAAAAAGATAAGCTATCCAACATTATTAGTTCTCTTATTACAGGTAGGACTAATCTTTAGTGAATGCCCATCAATTGTTATATTTACTAATATTCGTAAAAACCCCGAAGTCTTATATACCAAAAACGACTTAATTGAAATAAGTGAATATCTAAAATCAATTGAACCAGATGATAGTACAACAGCCTTTCTAGCCGCTGGCAGCTATGGCATAATATCTGATGACTTATTAAGAAACGCCCTATTGCCTAACTTGGATGGTCCAAATATTGACTCAGCTATCTTTGATATAAGAGATGGCTTTCCAAAAGACTATCAATATATCAAATATATTATTACTGTAGATCCAATTATCTATACCGATCAAGAGTATCAACATATGTTTGATATAATCACAAACGCCATCACAAACAATGAGTTAATATCAAGTATTTATACACCAATCTATGAAAAAAAGATTGATGAAGATAAATATACCGTTACCATTTATGAAAGAACTGGTGAATACACTAAAGAAATGAAACAATACTTTTATGATGAAATGATAAAAGTATATCCTGATAAAACCGATTATTTCGCCTATATTTTAGATTAATATGAGAATACTAAACAAATATAAAACTTATATCTTAATAACTATTCTAGCCATTTTAATTGGCCTATATTTTAGTTATCCCTTTACTAACGGTATCTTACATATGGGCGCAGATACCGGCTTTCATCTTACTAGAATTCAAAGCTACCGTGATGCCATATTAAAGGGCGTTAAGTATCCCTATATGTGGTGGAATGCCAATTTTAATTTTGGCTATCCAACACCCCTATATTATTGTCAATTACTATTATTTCCAGCCGTATGGTTAATAGCTAGAGGCATATCTTTAATTAAAGCCTATAAAATATATATTGTTTGTCTAATGATTGCCTCAACCTTCTTTGTGGGACTTTGTCAAATGAAAGTCTCAAAAGCCAAGGTCTCAACAATAATCCTAACAATGTTTATCTATCTTATAAATCCTCACCAAGTTACTTCTATCTTTAGAAGAAGCGCCTTAGGTGAAACAATGGGCCTAGTCTTTATACCATTAGCCTTACTTGGCATCTATTATGTTTTATATGATGATCAAAATAAGTGGTACGTCCTAACATTAGGCTTTCTAGGACTAGTATTAAGCCATAATATTACCTTTATCTTAATGTGCATCCTATTCTTCTTTTTTATTCTATTAAATATAAAAGAACTACTTAAGAATAAACAAAGACTCTTATCCATCTTAAAGGCAATAATCGCCACAGTACTATTATCATTATTTTTTATCCTGCCAATGTTAGAAGGCCTATCGAATAATGCAATGTGGATAAATTCACCAAACAATACCACACCAATTGAAGCCATCACATTAGATAAACTATTTAATTTTTCATGTGGTTGGGAAGTATATCAATGTAGCTCCCCTGGACCATTCTTGTTATTTTTACCATTATGCGGCCTATTTATCAAAAACAAAAAAGAAAATAATAAGTTCATCTATCATTGTTTTATCTTGTCATTTGTCTTTCTATTTATGATGACTACTTATTTTCCATGGAAACTATTTTCCTTTATGAACTTTATGCAATTTACTTCAAGAATATTACCTATTCTGATATTACTTGAAGCAATCTCTGGTTCATATTACTTTATGAAGCTTTCTAATAAGATAAACAATAAATATTTAAGATACCTTCCATTAACGATATTGCTAATAGTATTTATGGTAGTATCTTTTTCATGGCTAAAAACTAACTATAGTGGCATGTATGGCTATAGTGATGACGATACTTTGGAAAGTGCTTATGAAAGACTATATAAACCTAACGAAGATAATACTTATTATGACGCCCAAGCTTTAAGCAGCGCCGACTATAACCATGAAATGTATCTAGACTATATTCACTATGAATATACAACTGTTGATAATTCGCTTTCACATTCAATTATTGATACAAGCGAAGAAATGGAAATAGATGATGGTCTAATAAATAGAGAAGAGTATTACCATTATAGCTTTGTGATAAATAAAAATAACCACGAAAACGCCACTGTAATAGCCCCTAGAACCTACTATTATGGCTATAAAGTAAATGTAATAAAAGATGGTGAAATAATTGATACATTAGACACTACTATGTCTAAGGATGGCCTAGTAAAATTCGAAGCATTAAAATCAGATACACCAATTACTTATGATGTTTACTATCAAATATCAAGCATCCAAAAATATTCAATGATTATATCTAAAGTATCAACAATGCTAGTACCAATATATGTTATATATGATTGTTTTATAAAAAATAAGTTAAGAAAACAATAAATAGTTATTCTTTATATTGAAGCATTCCATTTTTAAGCTCTATAAATTTATCATCAAAGATTTCCTCTAACACTTGCCTACAAGGAACTTGTATAATCCTCCTTTCTTTTGAAGACTCCATCACTTTGAAAGTTATTTGATTATACTTTTGATAAAAGATAATTAGTGATTCAATAAAAGGTCTCGCCTCCACAATTGTCCAGCCCATTTCACTTTTTAAGAAAGAAAAAGCCGACAATAAGCTAATACATCTAATATCATCGAAATATACAGCACCACTTCGAGCATCCTTATCGTCCGAACAAAACACATATATCTTCTTATCAAAAATCACTGATAAAGTCTGAAGTAATACAAAAGATTTGATTTCTCCTAAATTTTTCTTTTCTTTAACTTTCTCATCAAGTAACTCAAGCTTTTTTAAATAATCATCATTCGATATATTCACATAATCTATATCCTCTAATTCACAATAATGTTTTGAAAAATAACTTCTAGAAAAGGCATTACATGCTGCTTTTAACATTTGCGTATAAACCATACAAGATAACGATCCATACACAAGTAAAAGTTTCTCGATAATTTCTTTATCTGAGTAACTTTTTATTATTTGCGTTTGAATTTTATCTTTTAACCATAACGATATATCAATATTATAGCGATTAAGTTCAGTTACAATTTGCCTATGGCAAAAGAATTCGTATTCATGTAAATTCAAAACTTTATCAATTAAACGATTAGTTCCGTCGTTAATACAATAAGTTTTAGAAATAAAATCAGTATCTAGGAGTGCATATTTTTTAGCCAAAATAACGCTCCTAATCTAAATCAAATTCTTTCTTAAGTTCAGCGATATATCTTACATCCTCATCTTCTCTAGATTTAGTTAAATATTCGTGTTCTCTATTATAATCAACTTTCTCAAGAAGAGTACCAAAAGATTCCATCCCTTTACCATTAAGTTGCCACCTTTTAGCCCTGCCAGTTAGCGATATTCTTCTTGTTATCTCGATAGAATCTACTTCCAACAACTTTTCAGCATGATTATAAGATATTATTCCACTTTCAAATAAGCGTAAGACAACAGCTTTATAAGGCAAAGCAAACATTTCCATAAGCATCAATATAGAGTCTACACTAATTGTGTTTTTATCAATGTCATATAGTTCAATTTGTTCATATATCAGCGCATCAGGCATTAAAAGTAAGCCCGCAAAAGCATTTGCCTCTAAATCTTCTTGTGCTATCTTTGATTCGTCAACTATTGAAGAATCTAATATGGAACCATTTTTTATATAACTCAAGTCCGCATTCTCTACGTAACAATAAATATGATATAGTTCGTGCGCAGCCGCAAAAAATTGTTTGCAAAGTGGCAAAGCCGTATTAACACATACAAAAATCGTATTTTGTTTTAAGAAAGTTAATGCCCAAAGTTCATCATCCCTAATTGGAAAACGAAGCATCTCTAAGTTAATTTCTTTCTTTCTGGAATAATTTTCAATAATCGCAAAAATATTATCTTTAATTATGGAATTGCCTACATATACTGCAGAAAACTCTCTAACAATAGACTTTAGCTCACCAAATTTCTTGCTTTGACAAATAAAAAGACTATCTTTTAAAACACCTCCCATTATTTGTCCCTCCATTTTTCTTCCATCTTCTTGCCATTTTCATATACTCTAGTATGAAATAAAATCATATCCGAAATTTCATCCGCAAGCTCTATCCCCTTTTTAGCCTCTTCACTTTTAACTCTTCCCATAAATGCTCGAATCACATTTGTATCCGATGCATATTCTGGCATTTTCATTAAAGTTTCCATTGTCACATGAAGATATTCAGAAATCTTTTGTAGCTCTATCGCATTAATAGTCCTTGCTCCATTCATAATCTTACTCATAGTTTGATTGGATACACCAATGGTATTCGCTAAATCGCTTTGTTTCTTACCTTCTTTTTTTAGCTCAATTTGAATATTATTCGCAATTACCATATTCACACTTAACATAAGATTACCTCCTAGCTTTGCACTTATATTATGCACAATTAAAATTAGATTATCAATTATTTGGAAACTATTTAATTAATTAATAGAATCTAATTTCCAAATTAGATACTTTCATCTACACTAAAAGCACAAAAAAGAGCTATTTAACTAGCTCTAATGCCTTTAATACAATCACGTCCATATTGTAGTACTTATATTCTGCAAGTCTACCAAGTAATACTAAATTAGGATATTTGCTTGCCTCATCCACATATTTTTCATATAGCTTTTGATTATTCTCTGTAAAAATAGGATAGTAAGGTACATTACCCACTTCGCCGTTCCTGCGATATGGGAATGGATACTCTGTATGAATATAAGTCACATCTTTAGGCTCATTTTCAAGAAAATGTTTATATTCTGTTATACGTGTAAACTTTTCCTTAGGACCTGGATAGTTTTCCGTAGCCGCGTCTTGGAAAGTCCTATTTAACTTCTCTAATATCAAATCTAAAGAACGATATGGAAGCTCACCAAGATTATATTTAAATAATTCATCAATGGCCCCTGTATAATAAACCTTACCATCAAACTTTTGACCATCATAATAAATAATTCCATCTTCTAGTCTTAAAATGTCATTAGCCTTCGTATTTAATTTAATTTCAATATTATCACTATCTAACATCTTGCCAATCAAAGCCGTATAACCTTCTTTTGGCATATATTGATAAGTATCATTAAAATAGCGATCATCATATGAAGTATTAACAGGAACTCTAGCACTTACTGCACTATCAAGGTCTTCCACCTTCATATTCCATTGCTTCATCGTATAATACTTAAACACATTCTCATAGATATAATCAGCTAAACGTTGAATATCCTTATTCTCATTCTTTAAAAGATCCATGATAGGTACTTTCTTACCCTCACCATAATCTCTTTTTAATAGCTCCTTTAAAGTTTCCGCCTTATCAGGTAAACATACATCAATAGACTTAAAGTTAAAAGGAATTGGAACAAGCTTATCCTTAATATGACCAAGTACTCGATGTTCATACTTATACCAAGAAGTAAAGTTACTTAAATAATCAAAAACTTCTTTGGAATTAGTATGAAAGATATGGGGACCATACTTATGGATTAAAATATCATCTTCCTTATAATCAAACGCATTGCCACCAATATGATCTCTTTTATCAATCACTAAAACCTTTTGGCCTTTAGAAGCTAATACATTGGCCACTGTAGCGCCCGCAAAACCAGCACCAACAATAATTACATCCATCATGATTTCTTAAGTATCCTTTCGTATTCTTTATTTGTTAATTTAATTATACTAAAGTGATGAATTCCATCAACTTCCTTAGACTCAAGCTTAGACAAACTTATATCTAGTTTTTCATTATCTTCTAATAGTTTTCCATAATAGATTTCACTAAACGCATGGGCATCCCCATAAAAATAATATTCATCATTAATACCCTTTAACGCAAAAGGGCCCTCTAAACTCTTATCAATACAAATCGCATCATCTTCTTCATCATAAATACGCCAAGTAGAGTTATAAGCTAAGTTATCACAAACCGCATAATAAAGCTTACCATAGCCTCTATCACTTTCATCTTTATAGAATAAGTAATACTTGCCATCAATCAAAGTAATATCCGCATCAATTATCTTATATCCCGTATCAAAGAAAACATAAGGATAAGAGAAACTCTTAAAATCCTTTGTTGTAACCGCATAAATGGCACTATCATCACGCTCTGAATCAGAATACATCAAAACATATAAATCATTGTAGCTATCATAAATAAATTCAGGGGCCCAAGCATAGTTACCACCAATGTCTAAGTCTTTATCATAATAATTGACATCCGTTAATCTTACATCATAATTAATCAAATCATTAGAACTACCGATATAAATCTCTGAATACATATAGCCTTGGGTAGCCATCAAAACATAATTGCCATCTTTATCGCGATCAATAAAACTATCTCTAAGTCTATTAGAACCCTCGTTTGCACTAACTTTTATATCCACATTAGTCCAATTAGAAAGATCTTTGCTTAGTGCAAAAAACATTGTTTCATCACCCGTTACATAATCAGGATAAAAAGCCGAACCGGTAAAGCCAGCCATTAAATAGCCAACATACTCATCAAGTAAGACAATTTCTTTTTGAAAAGATAAGCCATCAACACTAGCCTCAATGGTACATTTTTCCTTCTCAGAAGCATTCTCATCCTTAACAAAGTGATTATCAAGATACTTAGCTCTACCCTTAATAACGTTATAGCTTATATCATAGCCATAAATATTATCTAAAAAAGTATCACTTTCTGAAATAATATACTCTAAATTATTAAAAGCTTTATTATAAGCATTTAATAATCTTGTATCGTCATTATCGCCTCTTACTCTAAATATATAATCATGATTAATCCCATCATAATACGCACTTAAAGTAACAAGCTTATCTTCACTTGTATCATTATCCTCAAAGATTAAAAAGCCATCTTCAATATAAGCCCCATCACTTACACTATACTCTACATCCTCAAGCCTACTAAGTCTTATCTTGCCCTTGGCATTATCTAAGAAATATTCATTGAAATTCAAATCAATCTTAAAATCATCATTATTACTATATACATTCTCTACTAATTCTTTAGTATCAATGTAGTTATATAATCTTAATTGTTCAATGTCACACTTTAAATTATCACCACCAAGTGTTAACCCAAGGTTAACACCCCTAAAGCTTTTGGAAAAAGCTACCTTGTTTACAAGTTCCCCATTCAAATATAAACTAAAGTATTTCTTGTCAAACTCAATAGCCACATGATTATAAGTATTAAGCTTTAAATAATGATCATTATCACTATACAAAAGACCATTTTGATGCACTAAAACTAAACCTGTCAATCGCCCATTTTCATCTTCGGTATTATTTAATAAAGTAACCTTCTCACCATCACTATCTAAAGACAGTATTTCACTACCAACATAATTACTATCATTCTTTATCCAAAAAGATATAGTGAATTTATTACCTAAATTATAAGTATCATCGATTGTAATCTTATCTTTATCAATACTAAAGTCGCCTAATTCATAGACATTTTTACTTTTACAACCAAATAATGAAAACAATAATAAAACAGCTAATAATCTTTTAATTATCTTCATCCAAAACCCCATAATACTTATTTAAGATACTTTGATTATCATAATGATAATCATTCAAATCTTTCTTAAGTTTTAAAAGAACACCCCTTTTATCCTTTAATTCATCTAATTTTTGATATAAAGCTTCTTCGCTATTCTCCACAATATAGCCATTAGAATCATCAATTTGTTCGCCAACTCCTGCAACAAGTGTAGTTAAAACTGGTGTATCGCTTAATAGTGCTTCGACAGTCATTGTAGGATATCCTTCATATAAACTAGACATCACAAATAAGTCACATTGTCTAACATAAGGATATGGATTAGACTTTAAACCCAACCACTTTATATCATCAAAACAGCCTTGTTCCTTAGCCAAGGTATAAAGCTCTTCCTTAAGACCTCCATCACCAATAATAATTAAATTGTAATAATCTTTTAATTTAGCTTGTATTCTAATTAAGCGATCAACCGCCTTTTGTTTATGAAACCTAGCTACCGTAATTAAATTAATCTTTCCATTATCTTCCAAAACCAAATCACAAGGCTCTAAACTCATATTACGAATACGCTCTTCATCTACTAGATTATGTATTACACAAATCTTTGATACATCAAATAGTTCTTTATAGGATTCCATTACTTGATTTGAACAAGCAATATTCATATCAATATGCTTTAGGGCATCCTTAACAAGCTCCATATGATGGCTACTATAGTTAGATTCCTTATAGTCTACTTGAACCCAATTGATTTTCCTGCTTGAATCACCATAGCCTGTAAAGATTGTACAAAAACCCTCTTTAGCACTAAATTCAATATCATAGTGCTTATTCAAAATCTTTTTTCTTTCTTTAACAATCTTGTTTTTAATAAGACCGCTCTTCATATAAAAAAGAAGTCTTAATTTATAAAATAGTTCTTTACCCTCGCATTCCTTTAAAGGTCTATCAATTACACTAAAAAAAGGACTGCCACTAATAACATTTATATCGCTTGGTATTTCGGATAATAATTCGCCTCTTTTATGAAGCACCAAAAGATCGACATCATATTTATCTCTATCGATCATCTTAAGAAAAGTATTAAGAATACGGGCAACACCACCCATTGTCATCTCATCATTGACAAACAGCATTTTCTTTTTCATTTGTTATAAGCTCTTTCTACTAGACCAATCCACTTTTTATGTAACAAGAAGAAAATAACTTTTTGTTTAAAGTTATAATCTGAATCCTTCTTTACATCAGAGTACCAATTAGGATACTGTTCCTCTAAAAGCTCTACATTCTTCCTATAATATTCAATCCTAGTCTTCTTATCACTAATTTCCTTAATTCTTAAGGTTGTCATAACTAGACAATTTTCAAAGAATAAGCCTCTTACCTCATAAGCACCTAATTGAAGCTTGTTTTTAACCATACTAATAGCCTTATAGATATCAAAGATTCTAATATCAGCCTTATGGGTAATGGAACCTTGTCTTTGAACATAATAATACAAAGGCTTATAGACATGAGCCATATTGTTAGCTGCCGCAATCCAAGTAGGAATAACCGCCATATCCTCATACCACATGCCCTTAAAAAATCTCTTATCTTTCATAAAGGAAGACTTATAGATTTTATTATTGGCGCTATTATTAGAAAAAATAATCTCTCTATTTTCCTTATAATTACTTGTCCCCTTATAATTAGAACCCCAAGAATATTCTAAACCACCATCTTCGTTTACATAGTACATATCAAAACAAACAATATCACTATCATATTCCTTGCCCATTTTATATGTAAGCTCTAATAAATCAGGCGCTATATAATCATCACTATCAATAAAACAAAGATATTCCCCACTCGCTTTCTCAATTCCATAATTACGGGCATCTGAAAGACCGCCATTTTCCTTATCAAAAAACTTAAAACGGATATCCTTACCAACCACTTTTTTAGCGACTTCAATTGAATTATCCTTACTACCATCATTAATAATCAAACACTCAAAATCAATTAAAGTTTGGTCCTTAATCGACAATAAACATTTTTCAATATACTTTTCAACATTATAAACAGGAACTATTACACTTACTTTCATCTTATTTAGGCCCCATTAAATCCTTCAACATCGTCTTTTCAAATAAACCACTCAATAAAAATTCACACTTAAGTTTAGTTAAACTACCAGCCTTAGGATAATTATCGATAACATCCTTCCTATGTTTAATCAAAGTCTTAAAAATAATCCAATATTCATTAAAATATTTAACTCTAGCACTGTCTAAACCATTATCCTTAAGTTGGCTTAAGGCATACCTAAACTGTATATAAGTACGTGCATAAAGCATTGAATTATTGTTTTCCTTAGCGTATCTAAATAATTCAGACATAATCACATAATGATCGTAGAAAGTCTTATCCTTAAAAGTAGACATACTATTACCTGGTCTATCAATTAGATAATATGACAAGGCATCCTTTATATATATAGCGCTTGCTGCATTACTTAAAGCGTATGTGTACAACAATAAATCGGTAAAACTTACTTTATGAGGCAGTTTAATCCCCTTACATAAACTCGTTTTATATAACTTGGCATGGGGACTAGGATCTAAGTAGTAGAAACAGTCTAAGTCCGTATATACTTTATCAAATTCCGTATTAATACTAACCGAATGAATAACCGAATCGGTATAAACTTCTTCCGCATTATCGTTATAAACTAGATACTTACAGCCTACTACCAAATCAACATTATTCTTTTCCAAAGTATTAACTAACACTTCTACTGCATTATCACTTAGCCAGTCATCAGGATCACAAACCATAAAATAATCGCTATTAATATGTTCAATGGCCTTTTCTAAAACGGAACCATAGCCACCATTTTCTTTTTCCACAAACTTTACACGACTATCCTTCTTACAATATTCCAAAACAATATCCTTACTATTATCAGGACTTCCATCAGATACCGCAATAACTTCAATATCACTAAAAGATTGTCTTAATAAAGAATCAAGACACTTACTAATATATTTCTCTACATTGTAGATTGGAACAATAATACTAACTTTACTCATTTATTTAAATACCAATGCCAAAAACTCATCGTAAGCTTGTTATTTGTTCTTAAAAAAATAACATTCTTCTTACCCAAAGTTTCTATATACTTATTATCCCTAAAATTAGGGAAATATTCCTTAACAAATTCAAAAGCCTTACTCATTAATTCCTTATAATGATCGGTCCTCAAAAATCTAAAAGCCCCATAAACCAAGAAATGTTCAATAAACAAATATTCTAATTCATCATGATATTTATCATATACATCTCTATCTTTAAAATCGCTCACAACACCCTTAAATATTGTAAAGATATCATACATCTTATCATTATAAGAAGACCCCAAAATAGAAGTATTTCTTTGAAGATAATGATAAGAAACACAATTATAATAACCAGCTTTGTCAATACTACTAAAAAACTTTAGGGTAACAGGGATATCTTCATACCATAGCCCTACCGGATACTTACAATCTAGCTTATCAAACAATTCTTTCTTATATATCTTATTCCAAGAAAATAAAGGAGAAAGAAATAAATTTTTTAAATCATCACTAGATACTCTATTAATGCCCTCTTTTACAAAAGGTTCCTTAGTTCCATCTTCCCAAACATATTCTAAATCACTTACTACTAAATCTAGATTATCTTTACAAGCGATAGCCAACATATTCTTATAAGTATCTTCTTCAATATAATCATCACTATCTAAAAAAGTAATATATTCACCAGTCGCTCTCTTGATTCCATAATTGCGCGCATCAGAAAGACCACCATTTTCCTTAATAAAAGACTTAACTAAATCAGGATACTTACCAACATATTCATCAATAATCTTTTGACTATTATCCCTAGTTCCATCATTTACCACAATGATTTCATAATCATCAATATTTTGCCTAACTAAAGAATTAAGACACTTATCTAAATATTTTTCAACATTATATACAGGAACAATTACTGACAACTTATACATACTCAAACATTATATCAAACCCTTACTAACTTTATCTAAAGCGCCTACTAATTTAATAAATAATGTAGGAATTTTTACTTCATTTGGCAATAAAGATATAGATGATAAATCAAAATTATAAGAAATTAGAAATCACCACAAAAGAAACGTTCACATTAAAGAAATATAAAATAGAAGCCTATAAGCTTAAGAATTATACAAATGTATATGTTTCTAATAACTGCCACATAAAACCAAAAGGACTTCAACTTATCATTAAGAATATCAACGAAGCTTTAAAGGAATACATAATTAATGATTATTCTTTAAAGATAATCATTGTCTCATTTAAAGATGGGATCAGCGGCTTTGGAGCTTACGATGCCACCAAAAATGAAGTTTATTTAAATGAAATAATATCTGACAAGAATAAACTAATATTTGAAAATCTTGAAATAGGGCATGTTGAACGGCATGAAATATGGCATCTTAAACAAGCGTTAATTTATAAAAACAAATATGATTTTATCGCTCAAAATAATTATGAAGATTATATTACATACACTAGAAAAAGAGCCAAAAAGTTTATTGACTCCGCAGGATTTAATGAAGATAATGTAAGTGGTGTAAGCGAATATGCCTTTCAAATGTTTTTATTTGAAAAATATGATGAGGTTGAGGCCGAAATCAAAGCCAAGAAAGGAGCTCTATGTACTTTACAAAATTTCCAGAGGAAATACAAAAATTAATGGATATTATCAAGCCTTATGTTGAGAAGTGTCATTTAAGAGAAGACGCTCCTCAAGAGATAAAAGATATATATAAGAAAATATGCGTCATGTTAGATGAGCTTGGACAATAAAGATGCTTAGGCATCTTTTTAATTATGGCTATTTATTAAACCAATCATAGGTGTTACCACAAGCTAGATATTCCCTATATCTAGTGTTGTCATTGTATAAGTACTCCTTATTGAATAAGAAATTATATGTAATAGTTAGTACCAATCCTATTGCCAGGGTAATAATAATCTTCTTTCTATCGACATTTATATGTTTGTTTAACGCATCAATTAATTCCTTATAGCCAAATAATGCATAAATGAATAGTATTACATAAAACATCAAGGCATATTGAGCCTTAGCTTCCCATATAATCAAAAACAAGAATCCGCCTATAAAACATAAAGGCAAAACCAATTCTTCTAAGCTTCTTTCTTTTCTAAAAAAGAAGAAGATTATATAGAATAAAGAGCCCAGCACAATCAACGATTGTTCAACATTTAAAATGCTTTGAACATGGCTCTCAAAGCCAAGGTTTAAGAAACGATCAAAATATTTACTATGGTCATAGCCATCTCCAAAACGATACATAAATTCATCATTAGTTAAAGAATCCATGCCATAGTACATACCAAAAGTAGGATTGTTCCACTGTGAAATAATCTTACGGCTATAAAACTTTAGGGCATATGCACTATCTTTACTAAATACACTTAAACGCTCATTAATTTCCTTTAAAGATATTTCCTTATGAAGATTACTATCATTATTAGCTAAATGATAACTATCTTGATTATATTTATTATGCCAACCCTCACATCTATCGCCGTCTTGCATGCCCATGGCAATATAAGAATAATAAGATGCTCCATTTAGGCTATGCCCAACCTTACTTTCTACATACAATTTAGGCGCATATAGTTCAAATAATAAGCCTAATATAAAACAAATAATTGTTAATATACCCTTAACATTTTTGGTATCAAGAATCTTAAAAAAGGCATAAATAGACATGCCTATAAGATAAACAAGTGTAAAGCTCTTCGCCATTAAAGCAACTATTAAAAATAAAGAAGATAACAACAAATCCTTAATCTTATACTTATCAAAATAAATTAGCTCATACTTAATTGAAAGAAGAATAAAAGCTATACCCAACATATTGCCATAGATAAGCCAACAATAAATGATTAATACCGGAAAAACAAAAGCGCTAAAAATAATAGCTAATCTTATAAAATTGCTACCTTTTAAGATACCGGCGATATCACTTAAACTTTTATAAATTAACACTACCGCCAATACATTAACAATTTGTAAGCCTAAGTAAAAGTTATCGCCCAAAATAAAAGACAATAAATAATAAATAAAGAAAATGCCGATTTGATTAGTGCACATTTCCATATAAGCGCCATTTTCAAAAGAACTATAATCGCCATTTTTAAATTCAGCTACGGCCTTAAGCACAAAATATTGATCACTTTCCGGTAAAATCTCAACGCCCCATACCCACACAGCTCCAACAATAAAAATCAATGTTAAAAGTATTATTTGAAGTTTCTTAAATAACTTATCATCATTATTGATCTTCCTGACAAGCTTGCTCTTGCTTAAAAAGAGAATGAATACAATAAAAAGAACACTAAATAAAATATTCAGCAAAACATTATCTTTTAAAAAGAAAGTGTATTCACTAGTATATTGAATAGCGTTATAACAAGTTCCCTTATAAGTTATATAAACTAAAAAACTAATAATTAAAGTAAACAGTACACCAATTATGTATGTATAAATATTCTTAAATATTTTCATGTCTTCTTTTTATATCAAATACAATTAAACAAATAAATGCTATGCTTCCAACCAAAGATAATATTAAACCAAGTTTAAAGCCCTTTGGCACAAAATACATTTCAATAAGGTTATCACCAGACTTCACATTAAAACCCATCATTCCGCCATTACACTTAATGTAATCTACACTTTCACCATTAACGCTAATCTTCCAACCTTCATCATATGGTAAACCAATAACCGCAAAACCATCATCATCTGTATACAAGCTACAAGTAAAATAATTATCATAGTAAGCTACATTACTTACACTAGATACATCGCTTCCCACATCCACCTCTTCATCAGAAATTACATAATCACTTAATAAAGAAGTGTCATTGTTATATTTATTCTTAAGTTCACTATAAGTAATTGACTTACTATAAGTACTAACAATATCACGATAATTTAAATTCTTTGCAATAATTAAAGAGCCTCTATAACTATCATCAACTATTTCATACGCACTAAAAGGAATCTCATCCTTGTTAGAAGTAATAGAATACTTCGTACTTAAAAAGTTAATGATATTTTCATCTTTAATATTAAATTCCCAATCAATAAGTTCAACAGTACCATCATAATTTAAACTACGCATATCATTAAAACTTTGACTATATGTTGAATCATAAGTCATAAGTCCATTCAAGTTATAAATAATACCTAAATCATGCGAAAACGACCAATATAAACTATCGTATGGCACATAAACTCGAAAATAAGAATTCTCATTATCACTATCTAAAGTATTTAAATAATCCCTTAAATTATGATAATTATCATTATCCGCCAAAACACTAGTAACACTATCTAAATCATCTTCACTAATGCTTGTAACAAGTGATTTATTACCATACATGTAAGAGAATAAGCACAATTCAATAATAGTAACCAAAACATAAAACTTTTTATTATATTTAATACAAAAGTAATTAATAAGCATAAATACTATCGTGCCAACAAAAATCAATAATTGTATCTTGTAATCACTAATTGAATACCTCTTATATAAAACACCTAGTATAAACATTACAATAATCAATAATATTTCAATGATTAAGGTATATAAAAGAGCCTTCTTATCAATTAAATTCAAATCATCTAAGTAACGACAAATAGTCAAAATATTAAATAAGATAAATAAGAATAACCATCTAAAACAAGGCTCACTAAAACCATTAATCATACCGCTAATAAAAGGAACAAATAACGCACAAAACATTATTGCATAAACAATTAAAGTAGACTTCTTATACTTTATGTCCTTATCCACAACTACTTGACTTATAAGCAAGCTAATCAAAGTGCCTGCATATAGACAAATCTCCTTTAAAGTATGGGCATTGTTATCAAAGACATTATTTCCATAAATATAAGTATGGCTTGGCACAAGACCCGATATAAATAAATGTAAATAAACACTTAAATCGCTATAAGTTAAAGCGGTGCTTAAGCCTCCAACTCTTTCATTCTCTATTACATATAAGAAAGCTGGTACAATCACTACACAACTAATTAATACGCCAATAAAATAAAATCCAATTAACTTTAAAGCACTCTTAAATACGCCTTTACACTCACCATGAATGTTATAGTAACGGTAAATAAAATAAATAGGGCTAAATAAAGATAAGGCATAAAAGAAATAATAATTGCTAAGAAGTAAAACAAATACCATGATTATAAATAAATACTTCTTATTACCCTTTAAATACTTCTCCATGCCTAATAGATACAAAGGAACCAAACTATAAAAAGATAAGAAACCAGGTTGTGATGTAAAATATATCGCAAAGCTAGATAAGCCAAAACACATTCCTCCAATAAAAGAAACGCGTTTATTTTTATATAAATAATCAATTAATAGATAAGCATTAATACCTGAAACTAGTATTTTAATAAAACATTGTAAGTCATAAATAAAGAAATAATCTTTATTTAAAACATAAGTTAATACGTTATAGACATCAAATAAACCATAACTACTTTTAGATGCCCAAATATTATTGCCTAAGAATAAAACAAAAGAATAAAAAGGCAAAGTATGATCTCTTAAAGCATTAATTGTCGTCCTTCTATTTAAGGTATAAAAAGGATACCATTGGGTCTTAACATCACCACCACCAATAAAATACTTACCCTGTAAAATACTTGGCAGAAACATCAAAACAGCACCCAAACTAAGTACCAAAATTAATAATATTAAATATTTATGCTTCCTTAAAAAACTCATTAAATCTCACGATCAGAATATATCTTATCTTCTAAAACCCTTCTTAAATGCTTACCATAATCAGACTTGCCATATTTATCTGCACTATCTAATAATTGATCCTTACTTATCCAATTATTCTTATAAGCAATCTCCTCAGGAACGCTAATACCTACACCCTGTAAGTTTTCAATTGTCCTAACAAAGTTACAAGCCTCAGCTAAAGAATCCATAGTACCTGTATCAAGCCAAGTATAACCTCTGCCAAAGATTTCAACATTTAATTTATCGCTATCTAGATACAATTGATTTAAAGTAGTAATCTCAAGTTCTCCCCTCTCACTAGGCTTAACTTTCTTGGCTAAATCACTGACACCCTTAGGATAAAAATATAAGCCCGTAACTGCATAATTACTCTTAGGATTTAAAGGTTTCTCCTCCAAAGATAAAACTTTGCCAGAATGATCAAAATCAACCACTCCAAATCTTTCTGGATCTTTTACATAATAACCAAAAACCGTTGCCTTATCATCCTTTTCCGCATTATTACGTGCCTTAACCAAAAGATTTGAAAAGCCATTACCGTAAAAGATATTATCGCCAAGAATCATTGCGCAACTATCTTGCCCAATAAATTCTTCACCGATTAAAAAAGCTTGAGCCAAACCATCAGGACTATCTTGAACCGCATAGCTTAGATTAATCCCAAATTCCTCGCCATCACCCAAAAGCTCCATAAAACGAGGTGTATCAACAGGTGTAGAAATAATCAAAATATCTCTAATACCAGCCAACATTAAAGTACTAAGAGGATAAAAAATCATTGGCTTATCATAAATAGGCAACAATTGTTTACTCGTCACCTTTGTAAGAGGATAAAGTCTACTACCACTACCACCAGCTAAAATAATACCCTTCATGTCAAACTCCTTTTTTATTAATTATACAATCGACTATTTTCTTAAACACCACACTAAGCACAAAAGATAAAACAATGCCCACTATATTAATCCACCAATCAAAACCAATTCCCGAAATAAATAACTTATCATAGTTATCATATAAACATTTTACTAAAGGAATATTAACTAAATAAAATTGATAGGTAAATTCACCACAATACTCTAAAAATTTATTAAAAATGGTAATCTTATCAAATAAATACGCAAGTAACAGTAACATACTAGGGGCAATAAAGATACATGGATAAACATGTAAAACATCATTACCTAAATTATGATACATATAATACATTAGGGCAAAACCAAAGATAAAGGCAATTAAGACAAAAAAGATATTAATACTAACTTTTTTATCATTTAAGTAGGCAAAATAAAAACCTAATAAATATATCGCTACATTAAACCAAGCATAGATAAAGGAGAATTCACCTACTATTACACATACAACAAACACAACCATAATCCCAACAATAGTACAAATAAGTGGTTTAAGATTGAATAGTCTTAAATATAATGGTGTCAATAAATATAAAACTAAAATTACATAAGTAAACCAGTTTTCTAATTGATTCTTCAAAAAGAAATCAATCCCAATATAAGAAATATAGTTATCCTTTACAATAAAAATCATGAACAAACTATATAAAGCATAATAAGGTAGAATTCTAATTAGTCTTTTCTTTATAAAAGATAAATAATTACTATCTTTCTTAAAAGAATAATACATACTAAAAGCTGACAAAAAGAAAAAGAGTGATACACCAACATAGCCACAAGTTACTAAAATAAAACTAATAGCCTTATTAGTAATTGGAAAGCACGCATGATGGAAAGCTATCCAAAACATCGCAATAGCCATCAAAGCTCTTCGATATTTACTAAGTAAACTAATTGGTATCACTGTCTTCATAATAGAAAATTATCTTATCGGCATTTTGTGGAAGCTTAAAATACTCCTTAAAAGTCTCAAAATGATAAGTGTCTCCCTCTTCTATATCACCACCATGAATTGAATAAACCGGAAATCTTGGAATCCAAGCTTCCTTTACCTCTGGATGACCTTGATAGTATTTGATAATCTCAAGACGCTCCTGTTGTTTTAAGCCAACAAGGCGATACTTATAAACATACTCGTGTGTTCTATCTCCCACAATCAAAACAAAAATAATAAACAAGGCAATATTAACTAAATGCTTATTAATATTGATCGAATCAAAAATAATTACACTTACCACAATTAAATAATAAACGGTATAAATAGCGCTTCTTGATCCATAAATTGGTGAATAAAGCATAACCAAGGCATTACATCCAGCAATCATCAATAAGTAAACAACTTTATTAGTGCGATACTCTCCAACTGTATAAACAAATAAAACCACAAAGGCATTAATAATGTATATTGGCCAAAAGATATATGAATATAAAGAAGTACTACTATTTAAGAAAGAATCACCCAATACAAAAGAAAAGACTGTAACAATGCCCAAAGTTAAAACAAGAATATTAATCACTTTATAAACCATCTTAACTTCCTTATGAGTGAACACAATCAATAAAATCAAACATAAAGAAAATAAGCTAATCGCATAATTATTATTAATAAAACTAATACTCAAGAAATTAGGATAAGCACTAGAAACCTTCTCAAATAAAGACATATTGTTCCAAGAGGCATGTTCACTTAATAATCTTGCATTGCTGCCTGGTGAACATCTTAATATTACAAAAGAAGCAACACTAAATAGTAAATTGATAATTAAATACTTAAGGGCTTGCTTCTTATTAAAGTAAGCATAGATGATTAAAACAACCTCACCCACAATCATTGTGGCCGCAATGTTTTCCATCATTAGCCCAATAATAAATAAAAGAATATTAACTAAATACAAACATACTTTAAATTTAATATCATAAAGACTTGTTCTCATCATCATATCAACTAAAACAAAATAAAGTAATGAGAAAAATAAAGGGATAACATAAGTGGTTCCCATAATCCAAGAATAAGTTTCCATTCTCAAATTATCATCAACGCTAAGCATCATTGCCAAAATAAGCAAACAACTTAAGATATTCTTATTCTTAACATAAGATAGCTTATATAAACAAATGAATATACCAAAAAACAACAATGGATTAATAATATTCCACAAATATTTCCTACAAGGTATAAGCATACCCCATAATTCACTAAAAAATCTTCCTGACCAAGTTTGATAAAACTCCAAAGCACTCTTAATTGGCGTGCCTAAACTACCATTTAACGCATAGCCCCAATCATCACCAGCTAAAGGTGTCTTATAAGTAATATAGGCAAACAACGTCAAAATAAAAAAAGCGCAATATAAATAAAAATTCTTTTTCGAAAATAATTTCTTCATCCCTTAAATTATAAAGTAACGAGTCAATAATTACTATGATAACCAAAACTTATTATCATTTTCTTTACAGTCTAGCATACCAGCGCACGCAAAAAGCAAAGGAGCCGCAATAATTGTTTGAATAGAAACAATACTATTAATCAAATAAGAAATAATCATTAGTTTTAGCATTCTATCATACTTACCATTATTTCTTTTTTTCTTAAGCAACACAGCCCAAAAACCATAAAAGAAAATAAAGCCTAGTATTCCATAGTTGCATAAAGTGTTAATAAATTCATTGTGTGCACAACTAGCGAATACACCTTGCCTTAATTCGACAAGTTCATGATATTGATATTTGTAAACCATATTGTAGTATTGGTCTGGGCCACAACCAATAAACAATATATAGAAATACTTCTTAACATAATTTATAAAAGCCGATATACCCATGCGCCAAATAACGCCTCGATTATTGCCCCAACTATCATTAAAATATAAATAACTTTGTTTAATACTTAAAAAATCAGGCAAAAGATTAAAACTATTTAAGACAATATAAACAACGACAATCACTACCAAAATAGGAAAACCAATTACAACGATTTTCTTAAAAGTTTCATATAGTTTATCATTCTTTAACAAAAAAACAGAAAAAACAACAATAATCCAAGGAAGAATTGATAATGTGCTAATCTTACATAATGTAGATGGGATATATGCTACATCAGCAAATACCCTTTGAAATATTCCAAGCGTACAACATGACAACGATCCAATTAAAACTAAATATATTACTTTTTTATCTTCTTTTTTAAACAAGAGATACATCATAAAAATTAGCACAAAGAAGCCACTATCGGCGCCATTACTAACTAAAGTTAAGATTCCCAAACTAAATGCAGCACCATAAAAAATATATTCTCTTTTACTTTTTGCATATAAGAAACAATAAGCGCTAATTGGTAGATGTAAGACAAGATAACAAGTATACCAATCGATATTACCTAAAGTAGAAACCGTTTGTTGTTTAATATCATACATAACGCTATCCCAAAAACCAAAGATATCAATATTAAAACGATTTAAAATAGCCAAGAAAAAGATAATACTAGAAACAGCCAAAACATAATCAAAAAATCTTTTATTACATTCAAAATACTGCTTTACAAAAAAATAAATTAGAATAAAACTAAGTTGTGCAGCCTCACCCATATACCAACTGGGATAGCCAATCATAATCTGTGTATTTGAAGATATAAAATAGCTACTTTCACTAACTTTACCAGATATATAAATAACTAGTCCAAACAATAAAATGAATAAATCATATACATCAAATTCAAGCCTGTATTTAAAGAAAATAATCTCAATTATTAAACATAAGCCAATAAGTAATAAGAAACCCGGTATAAATATTTTATTAAAGCTAAAACCAAACGAAAAATAAGAATAAAATAACCATTTTTCACTAGCTAAATAATTATAGCTTTTAATAAAAGGAGGCATAACAAAGAATAATATACCAACATAAATATTAAGCAAATATTTACCAACACTATGTAATTTATTATTGTTCATTATATGAAGCCTCTCTACCTACTTCCTTACATACAATAAATTCTTGTTCACCACTTTCAAAACCGCTTACTATCAAAGTTAAAACATTATCATCTTCATTAATTGTTTCATTTGTTGAATAATATGACCATGTCCCATCATTAACATCAACTACTTCATAATAAATAATCTCGCTCTCCCCCATCAACATTAGATATTTATTGTTCTCATATTGTTCAACATACTTAAGATCAATTAATTGCGTAAAATATAAAGTTCTATCATCAGATATATTCTCACTTAAATAGCTTCCATATATCACAATATCACTATCACCTAGCTCATTATAAGTGTGCACAGAACCATAATCTGTCTTTTCACCTGTAATCCAATCTAAATGGCTATAGTCCCCTTTTAAAACTGGTTTTGATAACAAACCACTAGAAAAAGAAATCATCGCAATAACATCATTATTAAAATTATGATTACTAATATAAATTTCCTTTAAATCCTGAATTTGCTTACTTGTAAAGTATGAATATTTAGAATCAAACCAATCACCCTCATGAACATGCAAAGCTGGATTAGATTCAACATAAGTAGGAAGCTTATTAATTGAAACATCATTTGCATATTTATTAATATAGCTAACAAACAAACAAAACAAAAGCACTAATATAAAGGCAAACAAATAACTTATTACTTTATTAAATTTATTTTCCATAAATAGACAAAAGCACTGCCTAAGCAGTGCTTATTACTAACCAAATAATCAATTAACTATTCAGCACTAGTGTTTGTAACCTTATAAACACAAGCTTTCTTAGCCTCAGACCAAGTCCAATCCTTAGAACCCATTGCTTGTTCACAAGTTACTACAGTTGAAGTAGAAGTTGTAGATGTACTTGTTTCCTCTTTCTTCTCTTCTACTGGAGCAGTAGTTGGAGTTGGTGTTGGGGTAGGAGTTGGAGTAACGTTAGAACTTTCAAAGGCACCTACAATAAATGTTGAGAAACCCTTGCTAGTAGTAACCCAAATTAATCCTTCATTTGTAACATCATGAATACTATACTCAATTTCATCACCATGATAGTGTTCAACATACACCCTAGTACCAGGTTTAAACACTTCGCCAACGCTTAAACTAAATGTAACAGCAATACCTGTAGAACGACACAATAATTTACCCAGTAAACGACAAATTATTTTACCCATATTAACATTGTTGTTATCTTCGCTTTAAATAAAACAATGTTTCTCAACAATCACATCTTTATTAATTTCTTTAAATTCCAATATTGAAATATAATAATCCTTAGGTAACACAATAAAAAGAACTTGTTTATATACAAAAATAACTTGCAAAGGAGCCTATATGAATACTAGTGAATTAGCGCAATTAACTGCCGATCTATTAACACAATATTACAATAATAATATTGAACCATTCTTTAATTATTGTCATGAAGATGTACTATGGTTAGGGCCGGCCAAAGGTCAAATGATAAGAGGCAAAAATAATCTAGTAGAAGCATTCAATCAAGAAAATAATTCTTTATCTTTTAAAGTATATGATTTAATTTCAACACCCTTTTATATTTCAAGCAATTGTATAGAGGTGCTATTAACTTTTATAGTAGATACTTTTTGGCCAGATGGTGGAACAAATAGAGTATATCAACGTATTACTTTTACTTGGGAAATAAAGAAAGATACTCCATTAATCAGAATATGTCATATATCAAATTCAATTGATTATGATACGCGCGATACTATCTATCCTATTCACTACTTGGAAAATCATAGACAAATGACACTATATAGTGATTCTGCTACTAAATTATATTTCAAGGGTGCAAAACACTCTATTTTATACACTAGTCCTGAACAAATACTCTATTTAGAAAGTAACCATAATCACACTTTGGTTCATCTAAATGGCCAAGTATTCGAATGTAATGAAAGGCTTTCTTCAATAAGTAATAGAATAAAAGATGAATTAATAAAATGCCATGCAAGCTATATGGTAAATCCAATCCATGTAAAATCTATTGGAAGATTTTATCTAATTATGAGTGATGATAAAAGAATCCCAATTCCCGAAAAGAAGTACACTAAAATTAAAGCTATTTTATTAAAGAAGTCCTAATATCTTTAATGCCAAAACCTGCCACTAAACAAAATATTGGTAAATAAGTATAAAGATAGCGAGCTCTAGCTTCAAACAATAATTCAAATAAAGTTAAACCAAGAATAGCCAAAAGAAGTATTGATTTACTATCGCTTGGCTTTTTTATTATTGACGCCATTACAAAAGTAAACACTAACAACCACATAAACTGTTCAAAAACATTAAAATACTTATAATTATCACCATCGGTATAATAGATACTTCTAAGAAGTTTGGCACTAGCACTATTATTTTCAACAGTGATGTTATAAAAATTACCTTCATTACCCCAGGCAAAAGTGCCATCATTAAAAATCTTTAAAGCCTTCTTAAAAAGATGCTCCATCAAACCACTAAAACCCATATTTTGTATTCTATTAACGCACTCATTTAAATTAGCCTTGTTTCTCTCACTCTTAGTTGAAAAAGATTGTGAGAAATTCACATCATCTTGACTATAACCGGCTCCACTATCAACATTTAAGCCCATCATTAAATAATGCGCTGGCCCAAAAGCCTTCTCGCTATCTAATGGTGCATTAGCATATCTTGCAATATAGATTAAACCTTTTTGAATCGGGCTAATACACAAGATACTCAATAACATACAAAGACCTATCTTCAATAATTTCTTCTTATTCTTAAAATTAGAAAACATTTCGTAAAATACAATCGCAATCAAGATAATTACACATTGAGGCTTGATAAAGTAAGCAAATATGCCAATAAGAACCAATAATAATGTATACACATTAGGTTTTTTTACTTCCTTAAATTTAGGGATACTGTACAAACAAAAAATCAAAATTGGAAACAAGATGCCAACTGAATCTGAATAAAAAACAATTGTCCAAGGTGATATACCAAATAGTAAGACACCCAATATATAACAAAGCAAAGCGTATTTCTTATTTAAATACAAACATGCACACTTATAAGTTAAAAGACAAGTGATATTATTGATAACTATATTAAGCAAAAGAAAGATAATATATTTACTAGCCACATCACCCTTAAAAATACCTAATAAACCATTTATTCTTGCGATAAAAATTTCAATATATAAAAGTAATAAATTATTTGGATAAGTTGACATGTAATTAATATAAAAGCCTCTATTAATAGCCATATCAATTAAGCCACCGGCATCCCAACCAGTCACAAAGTAAGTATTTAATCCCATAAATATTTGATAAATCAACAATAAGATATCAATTATCAAAACAGCTCTATCGATATTAAAATTTAACTTTATCTTTTTAGAAACAAGAAAAAAGATAATACTAACAATTATTACAAATATAAACAATACTAAATTAGATACTAATAAATCATTTTTACCATAGTAGTCTATAAAACTTGAAAAAAACATTCCCAAAAATATTATTCCAAGAATAATACCCGTTAATATCCTTACACTTATATTAAAAAATTTGTTCATTACAATAAATTATTATAAAGAAGAAAATAATTTTAGTATACCCGCACTAAGCCAAGATAATCGAGCATAATTCATTAATATTAAGATGCTAAAGACGGTAATAAACATTTTATAAGAAACATTTGATAAATACTTTATATTCTCTTTTACCATAATCGCAATAATTACTAACAAAGAAAAATAAGTAAAACATGTCGTTCTAAAGCCTGAAAAAAATACTGTAGGAGAAAAGCCCATAATAACTCTACTTGCAAGGCCTATTAAAAATATGAGAATTACTGGTAAAGACTTACCCTTAAATAATATATAAAATAAATAAGCATATAAGACGATAATTAATATACATAACATAAATATGCCAAAATTAAACGCATGGCCATCTTCCGTGACGTAATTAAAAATAAAGTAATTCTTATTAAAAGCTGAATCATAAAAACGAAGCACAAACATAAAACTCGCAAACAAGAATTGAACGATACTAATAATCTTATTCGCTATATGTTCTTTCTTGCTTACAATAAACAACATTATCAAGAAAGACAAAAACCAATATATTAATACATTATTAAGTATCGTAGAAAACATGGAAACAGTACCCAAATAAATCTTGTCAAAGACATTAGAATTGGCATAATCAGGAAAGAATAGTTCAGTTGAACCAATGCTTCGATTAGTATTGCCAGGTGTTGTCATCATAAAGATAAAGCCAATTACGCCAACAATCAAAGCTACTGCTACATACTTATAATCAAGTTTTTTCTTTAAACAATAAAGTAAGAAAAACAAAGATATACCAACATATATGCAAACTGACTGCTCTTGGTTGCAGGCATATAACATACTTAAAATATATAAAGGCATCTGCCTTGCATTAATCTTCTCTCCATAGTAAATATTTCTAAAAGGAATAAAAGAATAAAGCATAAAACTAACGCACCATAAATAATTAGTGGTGGTAGCCGCAAAGCCAGCTGATGTCATATCATTCATTGGAAATAATAGAAAAGTAGCGCAACATAATAAAACATTCTTGGTATTACTCTCTTTAAACAACAATCTATTCAAAGAATAGGTAAATAATAAACAAACAAAGCAATCTAATATACGCCAAACATGCACGTTTCTAGAAACTAACGATAATATTGTTTCAATAATCAATCTGCTTGTGTGGCCATTATATCTAATCCATAAAAATTCAAATAAACTGTAACGGTCAAAATTAGTTCTAAAGCCTAAATCATCACATGATAGTTCAATAAAGCTATGCACTATCAGCATTATTACTAGAAATGCTATATATATATATTGTTTTTTAATCTTCTTCAAAATTAATCTCCCTTAATTTGTCTTCTAAATAATAACTTAGATTTATAAAATATAAAAGCTATAAATGAAAGTAGAGAAACAAAGAATGTAACATGTTGAACCACGGTTCCTTTATAATAAACTCTATAATTATGAATACCTTCATCCATAAACATGCCAACTCTTTTTGAATATATGTTAGAAATACATTCCTTTTCATATAGTACATTCCCATTATCGTCAAGTTCTTGATAATAGTACCCCTTATAATAAGACAAAGGCATATAAATGTAATCTGACCAGCTATAGTTTGTTGTAAAAGTAATAGTAGTACCAACTCTATCAAAATCCCACACTGCACTTTCTTCATTGGCGAACTCGATATTAGTATTAGCTTTGTAATAATTATAAGAATTGGTTAAAGGCAAATACTCGCCTTGACCAAGTTCAACCAAATTAAAACCATGAGTATCATCCAATATCGAAAGACCCTTGTCCCTTATTTCTTCATATGTCATTTCATTTAGCCAATTATCTTCGCAAGTAATAAATATCTTATACATATACGTAACATTACTAATTAGATAAATTGAAATGAGACCAATAATGATGTTTTTAATCCTTAACTCGCCTAATGTTTTGCCTATAATAAACACTGCAATTGGAGCCAAAAATATATTAATTCTCCAAATGAATTGAAAGTGTCTTAGAATTGATATTTTATATAGTGGAAGTATATCGGTTTCAAGAAATACCCCCCCACCAAAACAAGAGCCTTTACATCCACAAGCCTATTTTTCTTAAATTTATTTTTGATTTTATACATTAAATAACATAATATTCCACCGACAGAATAAATAATTCCTAGATATTGTTGGTTTGGCGAAGCATTTAAAATATAATCAGAAAATACTTGCGATATAGGCCTTTGAGACTCTTTAAAATAGCCCAAATTAGTCGCATCATTTAAAAACGATGACCAAAATTCTTGCGACAATAATTGTTCAATACACGGAAATAAAAACCAAGCAGATAAAGCTATCGCCAATAAGGCAGCCTTAATCATACAAAAAATTCTTTCCTTACTGATATTCTTGATATCAACGATAAGTAATAACACAAAAAAGATAACGCTTATCGTAAATGTTAATAAGTGGCTCAATAGTAATAAAGCAAAAGATGTTCCAAGCAATTCGAAACAATCTTCTTTTAATACAAACATTTTATATAAGGCTAGAAAAAATAATGGTAAAAAGGACAAGGCAATAATATTTCCTAAACCTCCACCATAGTAATAATAATTAATTCTTACATTAGAAAACATATAGATTATCGTGCAAAATATCTGTATTGACTTTGTCTTGAATACCACTTTTGATAAATGATAAATCATTGCACAAGCTATAAATGCATAAATAAATAAAGTTATCTTCCATACTATTATAATTGGCACACCTAGCATATATAACAATGCTGAAGGAATCAAAAACAAGTCACAATAAAACATAGGTGATCCATAACCGAAACCATTATTTATGTACGGGTAAACATAAACAGGAAATATATGAGATCTTAATCCATCACTTATACTTTTGATTCTGCTTATATGAAATCCTATATCTGCACCGGTATATATAGAACCTTGATATAAAGGAATACAAAATAGTATGGTTAATAATAAAATAAAACCAAACTCTAAAATTCTTTCTTTTTTGCTCATTAATCCCTCTTATATAAATCCCTTGTATAAACCTTCTCTTTTACATCATCAAGACTACTATCATAACGGTTAGCAATAATCGCATTGGCATCTTTCTTAAATTTACTTAAGTTATTAATTACTTTTGAACCAAAGAATGTATCACCATCCTTAAGTGTAGGTTCATATATTATAACCTCAGCTCCTTTAGCCTTTATTCTTTTCATAACACCCTGTATAGAAGATTGTCTAAAGTTGTCGCTATTAGACTTCATTGTAAGCCTATATACACCTACCACAACTTTATGCTCCTTACTAGGATTATAGATATCACTATTTCCATAAGCACCAGCCTTATCAAGCACTCTATCCGCAATAAAGTCTTTTCTTGTGCGATTAGATTCCACAATTGCCTCAATTAAATTCTCAGGCACGTCCTTAAAGTTAGCCAATAATTGTTTTGTATCCTTAGGCAAACAATATCCACCATAACCAAACGAAGGATTATTATAATGCGTACCAATGCGTGGATCTAAACATACTCCATCAATTATCTCTTTAGTATCCAAGCCCTTTGTTTCTGCATAAGTATCAAGCTCATTAAAATAAGAAACTCTAAGCGCTAAATAAGTATTAGAAAACAGCTTAACAGCCTCCGCTTCTGTAAAGCCCATTAAAAGTACTGGCACATCTTCTTTTAAAGAAGCTTGCTTAAGCAACAAAGAAAATTTATCCGCCATATCCCTACATTTTTCATCGCAACCAACAATAATTCTAGAAGGATATAAATTATCATACAAAGCCTTAGACTCTCTTAAAAATTCAGGTGAGAATAAGATTTTATCATCTTTTCTTGTTTCTCTAAGTTTTGTAGTATAACCAACCGGAATAGTAGACTTAATGATAATATAAGCCTTCTTATTATATTTTCTAACCGCATCAATAACACTCTCCACCGCACTAGTATCGAAATAATTTTGCTTAGGATCATAATTTGTAGGAGCTGCTACAATCACAAACTCCGCATCTTTATAAGCTTCCTTAGGATCTATTGTAGCCTTTAGATTTAAATCCTTATTAGCTAAATAATCTTCTATATAATCATCCTTAATAGGTGACTTCTTATTGTTAATTAAATCCACCTTCTCCTTAACAATATCGATAGCTCTCACTTCATTATGAAGCGACAATAACACCGCCAAAGATAAACCAACATACCCTGTACCAGCTACCGCAATCTTACAAGGTTTTATATTTACTTCCTCTTTTTTAACTTCCTCTTCCTTATATAAATCCACATAATCAAAATCAAGTATCTCACCAAGTTTCTCTAATTGTTCAATAGAAGGCATATATTCCTTATTCTCAAGTTTAGACAACATAGCTCTATTCATATTAGCCTTATCGCTCAATTCAGCCTGCGTCATATTTAAACTATTTCTTTTCTCTTTAACAATCTTTGATAATAAATCAATTGAAATTTTTTTCATCTATTTCACCTCATATCAATGATATTTTAAACAACACTTTTTTACAATATTAAAATATAAATGTTATTTTAAATAACTATTATAAAGTATCTAAAAGTAATAAAATAATAACGTGGCAAAATTAAACAATTATCTAAAAGAACTATTATCAATCTCCATAATCACTCTATTAATATTATTGGATGAACTACTAGTACGAATCTTTTGTAACTTAAATATCTTTAATAAATCATTAATATTAGAAATAATAGCTTGTTTATGCATATCATTTGTCTTATCTTTATTTAAACCTAAAACAAGAAACATCATATCCTATATTATCTTAATTATTTATACTATCTATTCCTTTGCCCAAACAATGCACTACGCTTTCTTTAAAAGCTTCTTTTCGCTTAGAAAATTAAGCATCATAAGTGAACTAAAAGATGTTTCAAACGAAGTAGTAACCAAATTCAAAGTAGAGTACTTATTATTCTTATTACCATTAATATTATTGTTTATCTACCTTAAGAAAGCGCCAAAAAAAGACTATTCTTATCCAACTATAGGCAAAATAATAATATCTTTAGTTTGTATCTTTCTATTAGTATTAATAAAAGATAGTATTCTTGACGAATATTCTAGTAACGATAGTTCAAGTGATATCACATCCGATACCTACTTATACAACAACATCAACTCTAATCTACGCTTCTATGATGAATTCGGCAGCTTTGAATATATTATTAAAGATGCCCAAAGATTAAAGGTAAAAGACAGCGATTATACAGTAAAAGATATTGTTGAAATAAATGATTTTATTACGGAAACCAAAGGACAAAGAAGTGATTTAAGTGGCACCTACCAAGGGAAAAACCTAGTATTGATATTATGTGAATCCCTTGGCCCGCAAGCCATTAAAGAAGATTTAACCCCTACTTTATATAAATTAAGTAAAGAAGGTACATACTTTACAAATTACTATGCACCTCTTTATCCATCTAATACTAACGACTCAGAGTTCATGTCACAAACTGGCATGATGCCTTCCATTGACTATGGTACAACTTCCAAAGACTTTGGAAGCAACTATTATCCTTATGCCTTAGCTAATCTTTTTAAAAAAGAAGGCTATAGTGTAAATTCCTACCATTCACATGTCAAAGAATTCTACAATCGTGAAACACTACATAAATCTTTTGGTTTTGAATATTTATATGATAAAGAAGACCTCGATTTAGTTTTAGATGGCAAAGAATTTAACAATTGGATTGATGATTCCAACCTTTTTGAAAAAGTAATCGAAAACACCGATACTACAAAACCATTCTATGATTTTGTAATCACAACAAGTGGCCATATGCCATATTATTCAGGAAGAAGTGAAATATTAGAAAACTATCAAAAAGTAAAAGAGTTATATCCTGATATACCTAATCAAGCTGCCTATTATTATGCAGCACAAATGAAATTAGATGAAGGAATCAAAGTCCTAATTGAAAAGCTAGATGAAAAAGGCGTACTAGATAATACGATAATAATGTTATTTGGTGATCATTATCCTTATGGCATTGACCACGAAGATACATTAGATTTCTTTTATGGTGACTTAGAAAATACCTACGATATATATAAAACACCATTCATAATTTATGATTCAACAAGTACTGGCCAAGAAAACGGTACCCTAGCCTCTACTTTTGATATCTTCCCAACAATTACTTCATTGTTTAATCTTGATGATTCTAAAGCTTATACCGTAGGCGAAGACTTATTTTATGAAGATGACGATAATCGCTATGTGTTATTCCCGGACTATAGTGTATTAGCTAATAACTTTTATTACGATGCTTCATCGCAAACAATAGTTGGAAAAGACACCTATAACATTCTAATTAAAGCTAAAAACCACTATAAATATAGTCAAATAATTCTTGCCAGCAATTATTACCAATTAGTTCAATAATTACTTTTCCCTTAAAAACCGTATGAATTTAAGGGATTATTCCCTTGGTGTATTGCCTTTTCCCTTAATTTGACCCCATTTTTAAGGGAAAGAAAGGAGAATAAGGGGATAATCAACATATCTTAACATAATTTTTGTATTATAACTTAAATTAAGTTATAATACAGTAAATAAGTTAAGAAGGATTAAAATGGAATATATTGAAGATATTTTAGGCATAAAAGTTACATATAAGGCGGTAGCTATAAAACACCTACCAAACTACATTAATTCTAGATATAGTTTTAAAGAAGCCTATTTAGACAATATAAAAACAATTTTTGTTTATCCAAAAAGAGAATTAGAACAAATAAGTTCTTTAAAAAAACAATTAAGCATTATACATGAAGCAGTAAATTGCCCTCTAGTATTAATATTAAACAAAATCGATTATCGACAAAGAACATATTTATTGAATGCCAAGATTCCTTTTATTGTTGAAAGAAAACAAATATACTTACCATTTATGGCCATCTATCTACAAGAACGCTGCGATAATTTATATATAGAAGAAGAAATTTTGCCTTCTAGTCAAATGCTATTATTGTATTTTATCTACAACAGAAACAAAAATCTATCAACCGCACAAGCAGCAAGACAACTAGCTTTAACACCAACTTCATTGTCCAGAGCCTCAAAACAACTTGAACAACTTAATATTCTTAAGTGTAGAAAAATGGGTGTGGAAAAGATATTATATTGCGATAAATCATCAAGAGAACTATTTGAACAAGCAACCAGCATATTAACAAACCCAATAAAAAGAACAGTCTATGTTCCTAAAGATAGAATAAAAGAAAAGCTTTTAAAAAGTGGATATACAGCACTATCAAATTACTCAATGTTAGCAAATTCATATATTGAATGTTACGCAACAAACAAAGTATCTTATTATGACAAAATAGGTACAAATCGACTATATGACTCTAAAACACAAGTCGAAGTACAACTATGGAAATATGACCCATATAAATTATCAACTAGCGATACAGTAGATTATTTATCACTAGCTTTATCTTTAAAAGAAGATACAGACGAAAGAGTAGAAGAAGCTCTTGAAACAATGCTAAATGACTTATGGAGGGAATTAGATGATAAACGGATTAGATAGCTTTAAAAAACATTTTAAAGGAGAAGAAGACAAGTACGTAATAATAGGTGGAACGGCCTGTGATCTTTTAATGGAAGAAAATGGTCTAGCCTTTCACATCACCAAAGATATAGATTTAGTTTTAATCATTGAAGCAATCGATGCCGACTTTGGCATAAAATTTTGGGACTATGTCAAAAAAGCTAATTACAAACATTGTAATAAGAGTGCCAATAATCCTCAGTTCTATCGTTTCAGCCATCCATCATCAATTTACTATCCATTCATGATTGAATTGTTTACACGTAGACTAGATACTATTGCATTGCCTAGCGACGCAAGATTAACTCCCTTACCAATAGAAGATGAAATATCAAGTTTATCAGCAATCCTTTTAGATGATGAATATTACAATTTTTTAAAACAAGGCCGCAAAGTAGTTGAAGGCATAAATGTTTTAGATGTAAATCATCTAATACCATTTAAAGTCAAAGCCTATTTAGATTTAAGAAAACGTAAAAGGGATGGCGAACAAGTAGATGAGAAAAATATAAAGAAACACAAAAATGACATATTTAGATTAAGCGAATTGCTCGATGTAGAAATAAGAATCCCTATTTCAAAAACCATCTATAATGATGTCCAAGAATTTATCAAAGAAATTAAAGATGAGGATATCAACTTAAAACAGCTTAACATTCTTAATAAAACAAAAAAGGAAGTCTTAAAAGAAATAAGCGAAATGTATATTCTAGATAAAGTCTTTGATGGAAATTAAAAACTGGTCACCCAGTTTTTTAATTTTCTTTATAAAATTCCTTAATTGAATTACAAACGTATTCAATATCTTCTTTATTAAGCTTATAGTACATAGGAAGTCTTAATAAACGCTCAAATTCCTTTGTTGTATAAACATCTTCGCCTACAAAACGACCAGCCTTCAAGCCTTCAGGAGCGCTATGCAAAGGAACATAATGGAAAGCTGTACCAATACCCTTTTGTTTTAAGAAAGATTGTAAAGCACTTCTTTCATTTAAATCTTTGGTTTTGATATAAAACATATGGCCATTATGCACAATACCTTCAGGCACATAAGGCAAATCAATTTTGCCTTCTTCTTTTAGAGGAGTAAGTAATTCATAGTAATAATTAAAACTATCAATACGATCTTGACGCATTTCATCCATAATTAACAATTGTGGATATAAGTAAGCAGCCAAGATATCACTAGGTAAATAACTAGAACCCTTATCAACCCAAGTATACTTATCTACTTGGCCATTGAAGTATTGTGTTCTATTGGTACCCTTTTCTCTAATAATGTCACATCTATCAATTAAGTCCTTATTATTAATTGAAACAGCACCGCCTTCGCCCATTGAATAATTCTTTGTTTCATGGAATGAGTAACAACCAACATCACCAAAAGTGCCAAGATACTTACCATGGTAAGTGCTATTAACTACTTGAGCTGCATCTTCAATTAAATATAAGTTATGTCTTTTAGCGATATCACAAATCATCTCCATGTTACAGCCAATTCCAGCATAATGGACAACCATGATAGCCTTAGTCTTATCGGTAATAGCTTCTTCAATCTTAGTCTCATCAATATTCATAGTCTTAGGATTGATATCCACAAACACTGGTGTACCACCAAAAATAACTACCGCATTGGCGCTACTTGAGAAAGTATAACTAGGAAGAATTACTTCATCACCCGGTCCAATATCAAGCAACATGCATGCCATTTCAAGCGCACTAGTACCACTAGTAGTTAAATGGATCTTAGGCGAATTAAACTTCTCCATTAAAATCTTTTCATCTAATTTAGTATATTTATTATCACCCGCAATCTCACCAGATCTCATGACCTCTAGAACATATTCATCAGACTCTGGTAAATAAGGTGGAACATTAAACTTAATCATAAAACACCTCTTTCTAAACGATTATACACCCATCAAATAGTAAATAATAACATAGTGAACAAATGAAAACGCATCCCAACTCAACTTAATATCTTCATCTGTTTTATCTAGCTTATAGTACTGTTCATTAAACAAATAATCATCAACGCCAAGCTTCTCCCAAAAATGATAAATCGTATCATCATATCCAACCACAAATAAACCATCATCATTTTCCAAAGCGGTTATAAGCTTATTATAGTTTTCATCACTCTCTTCCATATATCCCAAATGATCAAACTTAAGTCTAAAACCGTTTAAATCTTCTCTTTCAAAGTTATTGTCGCCCCATTGTTCAATGACCGCAATAGTCATGCGATAATCATCACTTACACTCATTTTAATCTTTAAATAATCTAAACTATTAGGCTCTACAAAAAGACATAAGATGCCCAAAGCTAATACATCCTTTAATAAAGAATCATAAAGCCTTTCAAATGCCAACAACACCACAAGGGTACTACCACAATATAAATAAGAAACCATGTAGCGATCAAAAGAAGCCAAATATGGTGCCTCATCGACATCAAAGGCCAATGTATAAAGCAGTAACATCGCTATCGCATAACCAATAGAGCCAATTAAATATACACCACTTAAATAAAAGCCGTCTTTCTTAAACCAAAAGATTAAATTGATTAATAGAATAATCACTAAAACATAAGTAAAGTAAGCCATCTTAAAAGGATGAAGAATAATTGGACGATGAATCAAATTACTACAATAATTCCTAAAAGCCTCATACTTCCAAGTTATTTCACTATTGCCACTAATGATTGTAAAAAACTCTTTAATACTCAACTGACCAATTTGAAATTGACCAGAAATGCTATATAACTTAACGACATATTTCCAACTCAAATAAAACAAGATAGGCACAGCTATCAAGAATACAACACCCTTTATAAGCATCCTTTTATCAAGTTTTTTATCAATAAACAACACCTTAACAAAGGCATAAAGTAAAACAACAATATAAAACACTAAGCCCATTTGTTTCATTAGTACAAAAGAAACTAAGATCAATCCTAAAGAAACAAATCTAAACATACTCCATTCCTTTTCTTTATAAGTCATATATAGGCCATAGGCACAAAATAAAGCCAGGCACCAATCCACATAAATCGAATTATATACAAAGGCATAATCACTAGCTGTATCTGTTTTGTCTAAGGTCAAACCCACTAAAATTACAGCTACAAAACAAATTAATGACTTCAGCCAATCTTTCTTATCTTTAACTTTGTAATTACTAAAGACAGGAAGAAACATCGAAAACATAAAAGTAACTAAAGCTACATAGGCGTAAGGTTCATGAAAATTAAAGCCATTAAAGCCCATATATAATACTTCAATTAAAGTAAATAAAGGCGGATAGTCCTTATGCATAATAAGCTTAGAAGCATCCTGGGCATAGAAGCCATCAAGTCTTATTGTCTCCTTTAACATTGGCCCCCAATGGGTAAATTCATCACAATTACTAAAACCCGTATATTTATATAAAAAGAAGGAATAAACACAAAATGCAATAAACCAAAATAAGCCTGAACCAAAATAATTATCTCTAAATTCAATTAGCTTATTATATTCTTTCTTAATGAACCATTTTATTAAAATTAAATAGAACAATAAGACAAAAACATAAGAAAAATAATAACCATAACTAATATGATTAATAAAACCAAAGAAATATAATATTAATCCACCAAAAAGAATTGAGATAGTACAAACCATCTCAAACTTTCTTTTAAACAAAATAACTAGTAAACCGCTAATTGATAAAATCCAAAATAATGAAACAAAATAAAACATTATTCATCCTTAAAACTATTAATCACATCATTCATATGACACTCAAATAAGTATCGCTTAGTATTCTTTATCGCATCCATAATAATGCCCACGCTAAATAATAAGAACGCATTAAGCATTAAAGCGGCTGCAAGTATTGCGCTAGGTACTTTAGTAATATAAGCTGTCTTAACAAATTCATTAATTACCGGTATACCTACAAGCAAGCCAATTATAAAGATAATCAAAGAAAGACTACCAAAGAATAAGAATGGTCTATTATCCTTGAACAAATTAAATAAAGTAAGTAAAACCTTAAAACCATCAGAATAAGTATTAAGCTTAGACTCGCTACCTTTTGGTCTATCTCTATAGGTAATAGGTACATTTACTACCAACATATTATTAGTTAAGGCAAAAATAGTCATCTCTGTCTCTATTTGAAAACCATCAGACATAACCGGCATACACTTAACAAACTTCTTAGAAAAGGCTCTATAGCCTGTCATAATATCATTTAGATTTGACTTAAATAAGAAGTTAATTAAATTCTTAACTAAGCTATTGCCAAAGTTATGAAAAGGTCTTTTATTCTCAGTATAGTATGTACTAGATAGTCTATCACCAATAACCATATCCGCCTTACCATCAAGTACTGGCTTAATTAGATTATTAACTTCCTCAGCGGGATAAGTATCATCCCCATCAACCATGATATAAACATCCGCATCAATATCTCTAAACATTGATCTAACTACAGCACCCTTGCCCTGTTTAAATTCATCACGCACAATAGCACCAGCCTTTATAGCTAGTTCCTTAGTCTTATCCTTAGAATTATTATTGTAGACATAAACATCAGCCTTAGGTAAAGCTCTCTTAAAATCACCAACTGTCTTTTCTACTGTAAGCTCCTCATTATAACAAGGTATTAATACCGCAATCTTAGGTTCTCTATTAGTCATACTAACTCCTTTTTTCAAAACTATTATATAACATTAACTTTTTCTTCTTTTATGCACAAGTACACAAGTCAAAGAAATAAAAGAAACACCCAGTGAAAAATATTGTAAGAAAGTACCCGTATACTTAACCTTATAAGTATGTTTACCATTACTACTATTAATTAAAACTTCTTTATACTTTTCACTATAAGATAAATCAATTTTCTTATATTCCCCATCAACTAGTTCATATCCGCTATAGCCCTTATACCAAGATAAAGGTAGTAGTAATTTTAAATCGCTATCATTTTCACAATAAAAAACAATCTCACTAAAGTTACGATCATAATCATAAATATAATCAACTAAGCCTTCATTATCATCTAAATACTTAATTGCCAAACTATCATTATCATAATCAACATACTCACTATATGGTAAATACTCTGCACCACCAAGTTCATCATGATTATAATCAAGATTATCACTATAGACATTGTTTATATCACTATCACTTGCCTTATTGTTCAAATAAGCTTCAGCATCTTTTATAGCAGCACTATTGCCTAATACAACATTCACTAAACAATAAATAATCAAACAGACAAAAAAGAAATAATATCCCCTTTTATTAGTTAAACTATCTAGTAAATAAACCAAAACAACACTAAACAAAGGGAATACCACAACATATAAACGGAAATAAAATTGAATGATATTTAAATAATTCCCTGGCAATATTCCCAATACTATCAACAACAATAAAGCACAATAAGCACTGATAATCTTAATATACTTATTCTTAATAAATAAGCCACTTAATCCAAGCATTACAAACAAACCGCCTAAGCTTGGATAACTAGAATTAAAAAGAAAACCGAATACTTGTCCTAAACCAAAAGTACCTGCAGCTATATTGTTGTATTTGGCATTAATATTTAAATAAAAAGTTTGACTACTTAGTTGTTCAAGCATTGGTACAAGGTACCAACAAGTCAATAATAAAGCCAAGATTGTACCCTTTAATATTGTCTTAAAAGTCTTAATTAACAATTTCTTATCCTTGTATTTACAAACAACAAAGACAATAATCATACAAAAGAAAAAGATGCCATAAAGTAAACTAGTAATTAAATGAGCCATTACTAGTAACGAGAAACTAACGCCCAAAAAGATAAAACAATCTTCCTTTTTAATTAATACTCTATAAATGGCATAAATCACTAAAGGGATAAAAGTAATCGCCAAGATTTCACCCAAGGCATTTCTAATAAAAAGATTATATAAATGGTAACTATTGCCAAAATAAAGAACTACGCCTAACAAGGAAAGATCAATTCTCTTTGTCTCTTTTTTTAAAATAAAGTAAACAAATAAATTACCTAAAAAAGAATAAAATAGCACGCATAGCTTATAACAATATACAATCGGAACACCAAAATGATTTAAAATTCCAAAGGGATATAAAAATAAATCACAATAAAATAGTGGACTTGCATAACCAAAGCCATTATTAGTATAAGGATAAATTTTAGGAAGTATTTGTCCCTCTTCGAAAGCCTTAGCCAAGCCTACAAAACGATTAAGATGGAAAGTTAAATCTTGATCCTTAAAGACACCAATTGAACTATTAAAGTAACTATAAAAGCCTACTAAAGTAATAAGTAAACAAATAAACACTTCAACAAGCTTATTTTTATCTAACTTTCTTATCATTTCATTACACCAAGTTCAAACAATCTTTTAAAAATACGGGCATTAAAATAATAGCGGTTCTTATTCATGAGCTTAAAATATAAGTTCTTACCACCGCCTCTTTTTAAATAAAGATTGTCCTTAAAATTAGGATAAGTACTATTTAAGTACCTCCATCCCTTATCCAAAGTATCCTTTTTAACACTCTTATCCTCGATCTTGCAAGCTCTTAAATAGGAACTGCCTAAAAAGAAGCGAATTGTTAAATACTCTAATTCTTCTTTATATTCTTTAAAGGCATCATGTTCCTCATAAAACTTCTTAAGGCCCTTAAAAACCGCAATCATATCATTGATATTAATATTATAAGTATGCGTAATAGAACCATTTAATTGATAATAATCTACAAAACTCTCATCAACATAACTTACCTTATCCATATAATAGGCAAGTCTAATTAAAACCGAAGTATCCTCATATCTTAAGCCACTTGGAAAACTAATTCCTGTGTTTCTAAACCAAGAAGTACGATATATCTTATTCCATAATGTAGAAAACATCTTTTCAATTATTTCATGTTTATTCTTATAGCCAATATCCCTAGCTTCTTTCCTTGAACCATCTTCATAAACCCAAGTAAAGTTAGACATACAAATATCATTATCACCAATAGCCTCTAACATCTTTTCAGCCATATCTTCTTTTACATAGTCATCACTATCTAAGAAACCAAAGAACTCTGTATTTACTTTTTCAACACCCATATTGCGTGCATCTGAAATACCACTATTTTCTTTATAGTAATAAAAAATATTATCGTTATTCTTAGCCAAATCTAAAACAACCTTCTCTGTATTATCCTTTGACCCATCATTAATGACGATAATATCAACTTTCTCACTTTGACTAAATAAAGAATCAATGGCCCTTTTAATTGTCCTCTCCCCATTATAAACAGGCACAATAATACTAAGCTTGTTCATGACTAACTCCTAAGTTTTGTAACAAATAAGCTACAACTAAACAAATAAACATATTAGTACTAAATTGATCAATGCCATGTCCTGATAAATAAGAAGTAACTACACCCAAAGACAAAGACATCAAACAAACAATATTAAACATATTCCACTTCTTATGTTTGACACCCCTTAAGAACTTATAAACACAATATAGTATCAAACAAATCCAAGGCCCCATAATCAAAGGAAAACCTAAATAGCCAAAAGAATAAGCTTGTAAAATAAAGTCCTGTTCAATATTAATACCACCCCACATAAACAAGCTATAAGTAAAACCTGTAAGCTTTTGACCCGTCGTGAGATATTGCCACTTATAATTATAGAATATCTTCTCAACTTGTCTTGCGTTAGCTCTATCTTCTAATTCATAATCAAAAATTAGATCCACCCAAAACTTTGGATCAACATGATAGTCATACCAATATTCATAATAAACAGATTGCGTAACACCCATTAAAAACTTATATTGTTCAAACATATAAACATAATAGTCTACCCAAGCAGCCGAAAATGGTTCAAAGCCTTCAGCGCCCTCTTCAATACCCTTACGATAGCTTTCTCTAATTGAATCATCCATCTTCAAAGTTGAAAAATCAGCCGCATCAAATTGTTGGTTTTGATAAGCTGGACAAACCGGAATAATACCCGCATTAATAATTGTTAAAACTATACAAAAAATAGTAAAACTCTTTTTAAAAGACTCAAGTTTAATAACGCTTGTAAAAATATGAATAATTAAAACTGTCGGCGGTATTAGCAAAGCGCAATAGGCTGCCACACGTGTTCCAAGCATCATCATGGCCAAACTATCACTCACAATAAGTAAAGCTAAGCCAATCTTCTTTTTAATATCCTTTTCCCTTAAAAAGAAATAGTACATAAAAGGTAAAACAATAACTAATAAAATGCCTATTGTATTACCCTCTTTAAAATAAAACTTCGTCGCATAATTACGAGGGTGATGATCAGTCGCATCAAAAGGCTTGCCAAACCAAGAAAAGAAATTGCCAGCTAAATCCGTTTCATAAGTAGTTTGACCAACCATAAAAAAGTTAGATATCACAATTGGCAAAGACACAAAGAAAGATATACAAGCACTAACACCCTTTAAAATATCTTCTTTTAAATCACAAAAACGAAAGATATAAACATAGGCAATCGGAATTAGTAAAGTTAGAATATAAAACACTTCATCATAAACACTAAAGTAATACAAATTAGTTAAATGAATATTATCTTGAAGATAAAAGCCTGTAAGACAATGAGGGATAAAATAGGCAATAAGTAATACTACATAAATTGAAACAAAAATTATCACTCTCTTTTTATTCTTTTCGCAAAGTAAAAAGACACCTAATACAATCAATGGATAGATTACAAAATTAACTAAAGTAGTGAAACGAAATGGTAAATAATCAGCCCATAAGTAATCTAATTCATAAAAAGGATGTAAAGCAATAAGTGCAAACGCAATCGTAAATAAAGTCTTTTTATTAAATAATTTTTTAAACATCTTATTTCGCTTTTAAAACTAATTTACTAAACAAATTAGAAACTGTCTTCTCTTTTAATAAAAGTAAAACAACACAATATATAATGATACCCACTAGTGCTTGAACCATATTAGTTAAAATTCTAGCACCCATCACATTACCAATAAAATAGATGCAAACACCCATTACAAGAGCTGCCACAACTGACTTAATAGCGGTATCCAAGGCATGAAGCTTAACATCTTTTCTAATAAATAGCCATTGAGTAAAAGTAACCGTAAATTCTGCGCAAATACTGCCAATACAAGCTCCAGCACCAAGCCACTTAGGAATTGTAAATAGGTTTACAATTAAGTTTACAACAGCCCCCGCAATAATTGACTTAGTATATTGGCTAGTCTTGCCTGTGGGCACTAAATATTGGGTACCAAAGACATTAGAGAAAGAAATTAAAACAATGATCGGACTAACAAGTCTAACTAAGAAAATCATCTCATTAGCTTCATCCGCTGTATACCAAGGGAAGAAGCTTTCAGAAACAACCTCCAAGGCTACAAAAATAGGAATAGATAAAATGACTGCCAATTTAAATGTTGTATTAATATATTTATTTACTTCACTATGATCGTTGTTTTTAGCATACGCATTGGCAATTCTTGGCATAACAACCGCCCCAATAGAAGTAACAAAATACAGGAACATCTTAACAAAACTTAGCGAAGTCTTATATAAGCTTAATTGGCCCTTATCTTCTACTAAAGTACCAAGTAAAGTTTGATCTAATAAAGTATAAATATTAATCGCAATGGTAGGAATAAATAAGGCAAAAGTTCCAGCTAAATGATTCTTATAAGATTCTTTAACAGTAACACTAGTCTTATCAATATATTTCTTTAAACCTAAGAAAGTTAAAGCTTGACCAATTAAATCGGTTAAAGAATTAATCAAAGTAAACATCCATAAATCACTAGGCTTTTTTACAAAAGAGAATATCAATAAGACGCTAACAATCTTTACCAAAATATTTCTGATTGAAACAATGCCAAAATCTTCAACACCATAGTAGAACCAGGAAATATCAAAGGCATTAGACAGCACTGATAAACAAATTAAGAAATAAATAATCTGATTACTCTTTACAAAAAAGATAGTATATAAGACATACAGCACCAAAACAATCATCATATTGATAAACTGCATGCATAATATTTCATAGAAATTCTTACTTAATTTCTCACGATCATCCCTAACTTTGGCAATTTCACGATTACCATAAGTATTGATACCTAGTACGCCAAACAAGATAAACCAGGCTGCAATATTGCTTGCATAATCATTGATACCTAAAGTGCTTGGTCCTATATGACTATAAGTATAAGAAACTAGAAATAATGGTAAGAATAGTTTTACCAATTGATATAATATGTTGTATATATAATTTTTAAATATTTTATTGTCCATGTAGATAATTATACTTTAAATAAAAAATATATAAAACAAGAGGTACCATGAATAAATTCAAAAACTTTATCTTAAGCTTCATAAATATTATTGGCCTTATTATATTCGCTATCATCGGCTATATGGCCTATACTTCAACGTTAATTAATATTGATTATACCGATGAATACCCTACACTAGTAAAGGACAATATCTTCATAAATATTTTAGTTATCTTACTAACACTAGTAATCTTCTATCTAATAAATAAGCTAATTAATAAATTTATCAACAAGATAAACACTAATGCCCTATTGATAATAGTTACAATCTTAATAGTATTAATATCTATAATTTGGATTAAATCTTCAAATACTGCCCCTACAGCAGATCAGTACACTTGTGCCTACTTTGCCCACTATTTTAATGAGGGCAATTATTTTGGTCTAAATAAAGGTGAATATGTTGCCATATATACTCAACAGCTTGGCCTAATCTCACTACTTAGAATCATCTTCTCTCTATTTGGTGATTATAACTATCGTGCTTTTCAAATAATAAACGCTCTAGCTTTAGGATTACTTGTTATAAGTGGTGATATGCTTATAAGAAATATGCACTTTAATATTAATAAAAAGAAAACCGAAGTCTATTATTTATTATTAATGTTACTATGTATACCCTTATATATTTATACAGACTTTGTATATGGTGAAATACTAACTATAGCCTTTATGTTTCTTACAATGTGGATGTTACTAGCATACTTAAGTAAACATAAATGGTATAACCTATTAATATGCTTATTATCAGGCACTATATCTTGCCTAGTAAGAAGAAACACTATTATCTTTATAATAGCTTGTGCTCTTATATTAATAATAAAAGCAATAATAGAACATAATCGATACGTTATATCTTCGCTTGTTACTATTATATTAGCTGGACTATTATCTTTTGTAATACCAAGTATTCAATATGGAAAGTATATACCACATGATAGTAAGTCTATGCCTGCAACCCTACATATAGCTATGGGCCTACAAGGAGAAGCTGGCTGGTATAACTCATATAACTATGAAACATATAAATATTTAGACTACGACTCTATAGAAGCTAACAAATGGGCCAAAGATAGCATCAATGAATCTTTAGCTACTTTTTCAAAAGATAAAGAAAAAGCTTTAAACTTCTTCTATCAAAAGATTAATTCTCAATGGAATGTGCCAATGTTTCAATGTCTAATTATGAATCATGAATTTAATGGTAACCCAGGCCATCTAGCAAGCCTAATCTATGAAGGAAGTATAAATAATATATTAAATATAGTTTCTAATTACTATCATCTATTCATTATTACAACTTGTTTTATCTTTGTCATATACTCATTTAAAAATAGAAAACAATTACTACTTGAAGACTATATCTTTTTAGTATTTATAATAGGTGGCTTCTTATTTTCAATAATGTGGGAAGCTAAAGCTAGATATATACTTCCATATTTTGTGGCCATGATACCATATAGTGCTATTACAATAGACCTCTTATTAAATAAAGTAGGAAACAAAAGACATGAATAAAAAGATATTCCTATTAATAGCCAATATTATTTTTTACCTATATTTAGATACTAAATACTTTTTATTATTGTTTTTAGAAATAATCATTTCATATTTAATTGCGAAAATATTAGAAAGTAACAAAAATAAAACTTATCTAGTTTGTGGCGTAACTATAGTTGTTTTTATATTAGCTTTCTTTAAATATTCTAACTTTATAATAAGAAAGACTAATTTGAGCCTAAATATCCTAATGCCAATAGGCATATCATATTATAGTTTTAAAATAATTAGCTACCTCATTGACACTTATAAAAATACAATCAAGTATAAAGCGGCATTTATCGATTACTTCATCTATATTAGCTTCTTCCCTCAAATTCTATCGGGTCCAATTTCCAGGCCAAACGAAATAATTGAACAACTAAATGCTGAAAACATAATTGCTAAAGATAAAATAGTTCAAGGAATAGAATTAATATTAGCCGGTCTTTTTAAAAAATATGTTATAGCCAATAGAATAGCTAACTACACAAGTCTTGTGTTTGGAAATTATAATAGCTATCCATCTATTGCCTTATGGCTTTGTATGTTCTTGTTTTCCATTCAGCTATATTGCGATTTTGATGGCTATAGTAAGATTGCCATTGGTGTATCAAACATACTTGGTTTTAATATTGCCGATAATTTTAAAACGCCATATTTTTCCTATAATATTAAACAATTTTGGAATAGATGGCATATATCTCTTTCAAGTTGGCTAAAAGATTACATTTATATACCATTAGGTGGAAACAAATGTTCGAAATTAAGAAAAAACATTAATATCTTAATTACTTTTATTATCAGCGGAATATGGCATGGCAATACTATTAACTATCTTATTTGGGGAATATATCATGGGATAGTAAATATTTTATCCTTTAAAAAGCCTAAAAATAAGCTAGATAATTTCTTAAAAACATTAACAACTTTTATCATAGTAAGTTTTGGCTGGATTGTCTTCTCTATCAAAGACTTAAGAAGCATTATTTCATACATCGCCAAAATGTTCAAAGGCTTTTCACTATCTTATGACAACATCGTTTCTTCAATCTTTCCATTTACTAATGACTATAGTTGTCTAGCCTTCTTTTTGTGCCTATATATCTTTATTGTCATCTTATTAATATTTGAACTGAACGATCAAAAAAATAAAAAAAATATATCTATTAGAGTAGCTATCTATATCTTGGCTATAATATTATTTGGAAAATTTGGCACAAGTGCTTTCCTATATGCTAACTTTTAGTATGAAAAAATTAATTAAAACAATATTCTTAACACTTCTTATATTAATCACACTGTTATTTATTAAAAATAACTATTCTTTTATATTACTTAATAACGCTACTTATGGAAGCAGAAATCTTATTAATAAAGGTGAAATAAACAATCTATTCATTGGCTCATCAATGTTTAGGCAAGGAATTGATATTAAAACACTAGAAAATAATAAAGATGATAACTATATCCTTTCTTACAACGGCAATAGTCCTTATCTTGAATACTATGAATTATTAAATCTAATAGATAATAATGTCAAAATAAATAACTTGTACATCGATATGTATGCTTATATTATGTATCAAGAACCAAAGATAAGTGATGAAAAATTACTATTAGAATTTAACATCAAACAAAAGAAAGAAATTCTATTAGAAATCGGAAATAGTTTTTCTCTTTTATATGAAACTTATGTTACAAGCAATAATGAATTCATCATCAGCTATCCAATCAACAATCAAATAGTAAACAGCATATTCTATAAAGGCGGATCTTTACTTATGCCAAGTGGGGAAACAAGTGAAACATTAGACAGCACATATGTCTATGGCCTGTATGGTGATATGAATTCCATTCAAGAAAAATACCTAATTAAATTAATTAAGCTCGCCAAAGAAAATAATATAAATATAATCTTTATCGAAACGCCTAAGTACATTACGGTAAAAAACAATGGAACTTATCAAGAAGCAATGGAAAAATATAAAAATATATTAGATGAATTTGATGTTAAATACATTGTTAATTCAAACAAAACTAATAATTCTTATTCCTTTTTAAACGATAATCCTGAATACTATTTTGATAACATTCATTTGTCCTATAAAGGAAGAGTAGCATTCACTAATATTCTTTTAAACTACATCGACTGATTTTCTATCTTTTATAAATAAATATACAAGCCCAATAAAGCCAAATCCACTTACTAAAATACCGACTTTTAAACCGGGGGTGCCATAGTAGAAACTTATTTCTTTAACATTTTCATCAATGTTTACACCAAGAAAACCACCATCTAAATTAAAAGTCTCTAGTTTATTACCATCCTGATCATATACATTAAAACCACCACTATAAGGTATGCCAACAAATAAAGTACACTGGTACCCCACATCAATAGTTCCCTTAAAATATTGCCGATTGTACTCTACAATTTCAAGTTCGCTAGAATCTGTATAACCAAGATGACGATAGTTCTTAATTCGATAAACAAAATAATTATCAATATTGGTATAGTATTCTAATTCATCACTATATATCTCTTCACTAGAAACAATATACTTAGTTCCTAACTTTCTAAGCAATTCAATATCATTAATATCAATCATCCAAGAATCATAACCATTGTTATTCAAAAATTCATTTAATGTTGGATTATACGTAGAATCATAAGTAGTTGTGCTTAAATAATTATTATTTATCGAATCATTTAAATTAAGCCAACTATAAGGCCATAGTTGTTCAGAATAAAAATATATCCTAAATAACATATCACCATCTTCTTCAATCAAATAATCAAGATATTCGCTATTGTACGAACTTTCACCCTTACCATATATGCCATATGTTGCATAAATCGATAAAACATAGAAAACACAAATATTAATAATAACTAAAATAGAAAATAAAGACTTCTTTTTATTTTGATAAAGGAAATAATAAAGATATATTAACAAGTAACTAAATACGTTTATAAAAACACTTAATCCGTATTCTTTAATATCAAGTTTATAAACCAGTAGAAAAACCGCATATAACAATGCATAACAAGCATAGATAATATTTAAATACTTTAAATAATTATGCTTTATCTCATATTTATCAAAAGTATAAGCCATTACTAATAAATGATAGAATTCTAATATAAAAGTCCATCTAAAAGTAGGCTCACTAAAACCATGAATAATACTATTTAATGGCCTAATTAAAGCGCATAAAACAATGATTATTTCACCAATAACGAAAGTCTTAAACTCTTTTTTACTAGCTTCCTTAAATAACATAATATAAGCCAAAATAAATAGGGTTGTAATATAAAGACCATATTCGCTACCGAAATGTTCACTACTATAAAACATATAAGAAGGAATACCAGAACGATAATTATAAGATGGAATAAACATATTGCTAATAAAACCAAGTATTTGCTTAAAATTCCAAATAAAACTTCCAAAATCAAATGAAGCTACTCTACTACTACCCTTTAAATATAAAAGTAACGGTAATAAGACAAAACCAATCAGCATTATCCCAACAAAGAAAGAAATGATTAAGGGAATAGCTTTCTTTAAGATATTAGAAATACTTAAATCAGTATTAAGCTTATAAGAAATAATAAAATACAAAACTAGGAAGAAACATGTAGAGAATAGTAATTCATAGCTTTGAAGGAACAATATGGCCACAATAAGTGCGAAGCCCATAAGTTTATTATCTTGAATATATTTCTCGACAAAATAAAACAATAACGGTAATAAACAATAAAAGCGATGAAACATGTATGAACCAGTATAAGTCATCACAAAGCCACCCAAAGCATACATGATTGAGCACATAATTAAAATATTGTTTTTCTTTATACCATACTTATCCAAGAAAAGATAAGCGTTAACACCAGATAAAACAATGGAAATAATAGTTGTAATACAAAATAATAAATCATAATTTACTTCACCACTATAAACAATAAAGAAAGGTGTAATTAAAAAATCACCTACACAATACATTAGTTTACTCGCTAAATAATCTGTTCCCAAAAAGGTATTCCAAGAATAAACTGATAAATTATGATTATGTAATGATTCCTTAATTATTCGATACCACTCTTTATAGAATACATTATGCTGAAATAATTGGTCATTATACCAAGCAAATATTTCACCATTAAATAAAGTTTTGAAAAAAACAGCTATAGAAAAACACAATAAGAAAATAGAAATTATTAGTACATTCTTTTTATGCAACAAGTTCTTCATAGCTATCATAACCAAAAACAATATAGTTACCGCTATTATATATCACCTTATCCTCACTTAGATATTTTTTAAGCAACGTACTCTTATATTCGCTACTACTCAATAAGACAAATACTTTGCCAGTAGGCTTATTAGACATATGATCTTTTAATTGTAACCACTCATACAAGTCATCAAAATCATTTACACTATTTGAATCGAAATATTTAAGAACCCAAAATTCAACATCTCCATTAGAAAGTTCAGTATAAACATTACCATTCCAAAATGTTGCGTAACCATTCTTATAATCATTGTCTTCTAGTAACTTTAAAATTTCTCTTTTTTCAACGTTGTTATCAAATTTATCATAAGAATACATATAAGCTGTGCCTTGGGCAATTATCAGCAAAATAAATAAAATATAAATATGTTCCTTCTTTATTTTAAAAATATTCATTTCTACTTCATTAAAAAACAAAGTAATTAAGGGTATATACAAAACAGTTAAAGGCAAATAATAGCGATCTGTATAAGACATATCTGTAAAAGCATATAATAAAACAAATACTATATAGGCAAATAGTACAAATAAGCTAAAACGATAATAAGTACTAGTAATCTCATCTTTATGCTTTAACGGATAATATACAGCATAAATACTAAACAAGACATTTACTGCTGCAATAGCATTAACTATTGTTGTAGCAGACATAACACCGCCAACTTGATAACCATAGTTTAAAATAAAGCCGTTGATTAATGTAACTAACCTATTAATATCAAATGTTGTAAATTCAACATCCTCATAATTAAAGAAAATAAAATAATTATGCAATATTTTAGAATTAATCACATAACCAATTCCACTACAAACCAAGATAATCAAAACATATTTAAAGAAAGAATAATCTTTATCCTTATTAAATAAACAAGTAAATAAAGAAGCCAAAAATAACGGCAAGTAGGTAATTAGTATTTGTCTAGGACCACCTAGCCCTGCAATAAGCGCAAGCGCCCCCCCGAAATCGAGAGTCAAGTCGAAAACTATTTGAGTTAATTATTCATCGCACTTTTCTTTACTTTCATTTTTGGTTTTACCCCCAAAATTTTTTT
>CAVCDR010000032.1:0-6173 GCA_963601025.1 Agathobacter sp.
AAGAAAATCCTGCAATTTAATGCAAGATTTTACCCATAACTATATTAGAAGAGCCTAAACAAAAGTCATTATTTATTATTACAGCAATCTTAATGACTATTTATTTGTTGTGGCGTTTGCTATTTACATTGCCACTAAAACAAAGCTTGCCTCAAATGATATTTGCAATATTGTTGTGGATTGCTGAAACGGTTACGGTTATGACGACTTTTGAATTGTATTATCGAAAATCAAAAGCTGATGATGGACATCTTGATATGCCGGTTATTCCAGAATATGAATATCCAGATATTGACGTCTTTATTGCGACGCATAACGAACCGTGTGATGTTTTATATAAAACAGCCAGTGCTTGTACATATATGGATTATCCAGATAAAAGTAAGGTGCATATTTACCTATGTGATGATACTTGTAGACAAGAAGTATTTGATTTAGCAAATGAACTAAAAATAGGTTATCTAAGTATTGAAGATAATAAATATGCTAAGTCAGGTAATCTGAATAACGCATTAGCTAAAACTAGTTCACCTTTAATTGCGACATTTGATGCGGATATGATACCAAGACGTTCTTTCTTAATGGATACCGTTCCTTATTTCGCTTTGCCTTACTATATTAATGATAATGGCGTATGGCGTTTAAGAAATGAAGATGAAATAGACGAGAACTTAAGAGTTGGGTTAATTCAAACTCCGCAAAGTTTTTATAATTTGGATCTATTTCAATTTAATCTTTTTGCGGAAGATAAGATACCAAACGAACAAGACTTCTTCTCTATTGAAGTAAATCAAATGCGTAACTCATCAAATGCTTGTGCATACACTGGAAGCAATACAGTTATACTCCGTAAGGCGATGAATGATATAGGTGGTTTTCCTTATCATACAATTACAGAAGATTTTGAAACTAGTTGTCGTCTTCAAATGGAGGGTTATCTAACGTATGCCACAGATAAGATTGAGGCTCATGGTTTATCTACTACTGATGTAAGGTCTATGATGAAACAACGTGTGCGTTGGGCAAGAGGTGTTATTCAAAGTATTCAAAATACACATGCGGTATTTTCGAGTAAACTATCTTTTAGTGCTAGAGTTACTTATCTTAATGCCTTCTTATATTGGTGGTCATTTTTTAATAGAATAATTTTTATTCTAGCCCCTATTATGTTCGCATTATTTGATTTCCAAGTAGTTGATTGCAATTTAATTCAATTATTAATATTTTGGTTGCCTAGTTATTTTTTCTATAGTTTATCCATGAAACAATTATCTAATAATGTTAGAAGTCAAAAGTGGAGTCAAATAATAGATACAACATTAGCTCCTTCTTTAATTATTCCGGTATTTCTTGAGACTTTGCACATAAGAGAAACTAAATTTAAGGTTACAAACAAAAAGAAGCAGAAGGAAAATAGTAGAGCTCTTTTATATATGCTTCCTCATCTTGTTTTGATAGTGTTATCCGTGCTTGCGATTATTCGTTTCGTAAAAGGTAAATATGGCATGGCATTGGTATATAGTGCAGTAATCATATATTGGTTATGTTATAACTTAATCGCCTTATTATATGCTGTAGGCTTTATGTTGGGTAGAGAAATGCCTAGAAAATCAGAAAGAATTGAGGCGATAAATGAAGCAACGCTTGTTTTAAATGATGATGAAATAAGATGCGAAACTGTTAATCTTTCTGATAATGGTGTGCTTATAAAAAGCGATAGGGAACTTCCAAAAGATATAAAGGATGTAAAACTAATAATTGAAAACGAATTATATAAGGCTAATTTAAAGGCTGATTTTGTATATAGTAACAAGAAGAAGGAAGACGATAAAACCGTTTATTACAGTTCTTTTATCGTTGAACCAATAAGTGGCAATGATAAAAAAGAGTATATTCAGTTAATCTATGATAGAGATACTGGTATCACAAAGGAAATTGACGGTTGGAACACAACTTTTGATGACTTATTAAGAATTTTTAAGAAACGCACTAACAATTTAATCAACGATATAAAGAAGAAGGATAAATCAAATGCAAAAATCGCTTAGTGTGTTATTGATGTTAGGTTTTATTGTTTCGTTTTTTGGATACTTACTTTTAGCAAAAAAATTATTAAAAGTAGATTTTTGTTTCATACCTGCTTTTGTCATATCGAGCATTAGCGTGATTGTTTATTTTGGTGGAATATTTAACGTTTTATATCAAGTATCTTGTTTAGTTTATTTTTTTGGTTATGTAATCTTTATCTATTTTGTACTTAAAATAAAGAAAGAAAAGAACTTTGTGATATTAGGAAAATTACATTTATTAGACTATTGCTTTCTAATAGGCAGTCTTCCCTTTTTAATACTGCTTCTTAAGGAACATTTATTGCATTATGATAATTTTTCACATTGGGCTACAGTTGTAAAAGTAATGTTATCAAATAATGCTTTTCCAACCGCAAATGATACCTTGGTTGGTTTTAGCAATTATCCACTTGGAACTTCATCTCTTTTATATTATGCGGCTTTATTTTTAGGTCATAATGAAAATATTTTTATTTTAACCCAAGGTTTTTTGATTTTTTCCCTGTTTTACAGTTTGTTCGGTTTGATTAAGAAACCACAGTGTTTCCTATTGGTTTCGTTATTGGCTGTAGGTTTATCAACTTTATCTTTCTTTAATTTAACTATTAGAATCAACAACTTGCTGGTTGACTTTATTCTTCCTTTAATAACGCTAGCTTGTTTTACGATTATTATGCGTTTTAAAGAAAATCCTAGAAAAATGCTTATTCTATTGTTGCCTTTGCAGTCTTTGTTGTTAATAGTTAAATCTACTGGTGTTTTGTATCTGTTAATTATTTTGGTTGCTTGGCTTATTGAAGCGGGTGGTTCAAGTGGCGTTTGGAAACTAAAAGAAAAGGCCCAAGCATTTATAGTGCTACTTTTAAGTTTTTTAACTTATTTATCTTGGCAAATCCATGTTAAGTTAATGTTTTCAAATGTCGAAAACAAGTTTTCTTTATCCTCATCAGCTTTAGGGAATAGTGCTGCTATTAAAACATCTGCAGATGTTCAAACGATTATATCTAATTATATTAAATCTTCTTTAGATATTAGTTCGAGACCTTTTCTTGGATTCTTATTTGTTAATATCTGTGTAATTGTTATACTTATTCTAATTAAATCTTTTTATCATAAAAGATGGATTAAGCTATTTAGAAATATAATTTGTTTGGACATTATGGTTGTCTTATACTATGCGGGAATATTAGCTTTATATGTGTTTTCTATGCCGCTTGATGAAGCCTTGCAATTGGCTGGTTTTGAAAGATATGCTAGTAGTATTATTGTTCTTTTTGTTGGTGCGGTAGTGCTAACTGTTGTTAATGTTTTACAAGAAGACATTTCTTATGATGAATATGGGCATATGTTGTTTAGTGTGCCAAAAGATAAACAAAACTATCAAAAGGCTATTTTGGTTAGTTTGTCTTTAATGCTTCTAATTTTAACAAGTGAATATAATGGGATTAAATCAATAGATGCAACTTATAATGATTCTTTGCCTTATACGATTAAGAATGTTGTTGGTGATAATTGGTATAACGCACAAGATAATAAGAAGTATCTAATGTATGGAAATGATGCTGATGGGCAAATGACTAATTATTTCTTTCAATATGTTAGTAGATATTATTTGTATGATTCTTCTGTCGATGCGGTTTGTACTTTATATGAGCCTAATCTAGTTAATTTATTAAGTCAATACGATCGTTTGGTTGTTGTTCAAAGCGATGGTCACGAAAGATATCTATTAAAAAAATATTTTAATGTTGATGGAAAAACCGGTATCTATGAAATATTAAAAGATAATAATAGTGTTTATCTTAAAAACTTTGATGCATAGTAAGCTGAGACTGTGAATAGGATAAATTTTACACTTTGTGCAAATAGGAAGAATAAGCCTTGGTTAAGGCCTATTTCTTTTATTTATATTATTGAAAAAAATGTAAGCGCTTAAAATCGTTAAGTTTTTGGCAAATATTGGTGCTAGAATTATTTTAGATGAAAATCTATCATCAATAGAAAAAGGAGATTAGATGATGAAAAAACTTTTAACTGTGCTACTTGCAGTTGCAATGATTCTAACATTGGGTGCATGTAGTAGCTCTGATGGTGGTTCTACTGATAGTGGTAGTACTACCAGTACTGGAAAGGTATATTATCTTAACTTCAAGCCAGAAGCTGATGAAGCTTGGCAAGAATTAGCTAAGAAATATACTGAAGAAACTGGTGTTGAAGTAAAGGTTGTTACTGCTGCTAGTGGTAACTACGATACTAGCTTACAAAATGAATTAGGCAAGGCAACTCCAGAACTTACAATGTTCCAATTAACTAATGATGGTGCTGTAGCTACTTATGGTGATTACTGTATCGATCTTGCTGGAACTGATGTTTATAATCAAATGACTACTCATGATTTTGATTTAACATTAAGTGGTGCAACAATTGGTATTGGTTACTGTTACGAATGTTTCGGTATTATCGTTAACAAGGCTTTATTAAAAGAAGCTGGTTACGATATTAGCGATATCACAAACTTTGAAACTTTAAAGGCTGTTGCTGAAGACATTCATGCAAGAGCAAGTGAACTTGGTTTTGATGCATTCACTAATGCTGGTCTAGCTGATTCTTCTTCTTGGAGATTCTCTGGTCACTTAATTACTGTTCCTCTATACTATGAAGGCATTACTTCTAAGACTGAAATTAAGGGTACTTACTTAGATGAATACAAGAATATTTGGGATTTATATCTAAATAATTCTGCTACTGATCCTGTTGCTAATAACGAAGCAGGTGATGGTGCTGAAGCTGAATTTGGTGAAGGCAAGGCTGTATTCTATCAAAATGGTTCTTGGGAATATAGTGCTTTAACTGGTACATATGGCATGAATGCTGATGATCTTCAAATGATTCCAATTTATGTTGGTCATGAAGGTGAAGAAAATGCTGCATTATGTTCTGGTACTGAATCACATTGGGCTGTAAGTAACCTAGCTAGTGAAGAAGATCAAAAGGCTACTTTAGATTTCATGAATTGGGTTGTTACTTCTGATGAAGGTACTACAATGATGGCTGAACAATTTGGTCCTATTCCTTTCAAGGATGCTAAGGAACCTGAAAATGTATTCTTTGCACAAGCTAATGAATTACTTGCTGAAGGCAAATACAATGTTAGTTGGGCATTCAACTACACACCATCTGTAGATGACTTCAGAGCTGGTCTAGTTTCTGCATTAAAACAATATGCGATTGATGGCAACTGGGAAGGTGTCAAGATGGCATTTGTTGAAGGTTGGAATAACTTATTAGCTCAAGAATCTGAATAATTAGGATTATTAATAGGGGGCTATTAGCCCCCTTCTTCTTCTGTTTTGTTTTAAGTAATTGATGATTATTTAAAAGAGAATAAAAGGGGAGTTTTATGAAAAAGAAAAAGAAGTACACTGCTCATGATAGCAACGCACTAAGTAGTGAACTAATCATCAAACCAATTAAGAGAAAAGCTTGGTTGTTTTTAATACCGACTTTTATTTGTTTTGTAATTGGGTTTGTATGGCCATTTGCTAGTGGTGTTTATTTATCATTTTGCGAATTTAGATTAATCAGAGAAGCATTATTTATTCCTTTGGATAAGGTAAAGGATGTTTGGGTAGGCTTATCTAATTATGCTAGAGCGTTATCTGATCCATCGTTTAAGCAAGCATTTATTTATACTGCTGAATATGCGGTGGTAAGTGTTGTGGTTATTAATGTGTTTGCCTTCTTCTTAGGCTATCTATTAACTTTAAAGATTAAAGGAAGTAACATTTTTAGAGCCACATTCTTTATGCCTAACTTAATTGGTGGTATCGTACTTAGTTATATTTGGCAATTAATATTCAATGGTATTTTAATTAGATACAATACTTATTTAACAGCTAATGCAACATTTGGTTTCTGGGGCTTAGTAATCTTGATGGCTTGGCAACAAATTGGTTATATGATGATTATTTATATAGCTGGTTTCCAATCTGTTTCTGAAGATATACTTGAGGCCGCTAGAATTGATGGCGCTGGTAAGTGGAAAATCTTATTTAAGGTAATTGTTCCTAATATGATGACTACTGTTAGTATTTGTATGTTCTT
>CAVCDR010000033.1:0-61741 GCA_963601025.1 Agathobacter sp.
ATCTACAAGATAAAGTGTCGTCTTAACTTTAGAAACATCGTCATAATTTACGTAATATAACATAGCTTGACCATCTAAATAAAGATTTAAAGAATCATCCAAAGTAAGCTTATCTAAACTCATCAAAGAATTTCTAAAGTTATTATTTGGTTTATTAATCTTTGTATAATCAACTTCACTAGGAAGACTTTCAACACTAAAGTCTAAACGATTACTATAAGTACTATTTATTCTAATATGATAAGTATAATCAGAATCAGCATAAACAAAGTTCTTTGCAAAGTCCGCATAAGAATAGATAGTTTTACTAAAGTTATAACCATTATTTTCAACAGTAATTGTAAAGTAATAATCACCTTCTTCAAAGTCTTTAAGTGGAATACTTACATTAAATCCTGCATAAGTATAAGTATGGTTATCATTAAATGATATCCCCTTATATTCAGTTACATTGGCTGTATAAGATTTAGAACTTCCATCAAGTTGATTAATGACGGTAATAGTATCTGTTATCTTACTTGCGTAAATTGCGTTCATTCCTTTAATAAATGCATTTCCACTTATTGTTAAATTATCATCGCTAACATTTAAACTTTCAACATTAAACAACAAACTCAAATCATCATCTACCACATCAATCTTGTTATCGGTATTTTTATTTAGTACCGATAACGAAGAAGTCTTAATATAACCAACACTTCTATCAAAATCGTATTCACCATAACTAATAGGATTTAAGTTACCAGTAGTAATAGGTGTTCTATGTGTCTTGATATTTCCGTTACTATCAATTGGATTAGTAGATTGAATCTTTGTATAGTCACCTTCAATTGCTAAAGTAATCACAACAAAGTCTTTTTGATATGAAGGACCATAAGCTGTTGTATATAAGGTACTAGAATTAGCGCTTGCATTAGCCTTAATTTCTGCATCAAATTCAGTAATTATTGATAATGAATAATAATTGTAATCAGTTAAACTGCCATCTCTATTCTTTGATAATTTATCAATTTGATAAGCTATACCAGCAATTTCCATTCCCCACCATGGGTCACTTGCATATTTAACGTTTAAGCCAGACCCCTTATTACCTAATGAAGAAGAGAAGAATCTTCCATCAGTTATATCAACATAGCCTCTTAAATTAATACCAGCTTGTTCATTAATACAATCTGCGACGCTATTAAAATAACTGGCTTGGTTAGGGTCAGCATCAACCGCATTCCAGCCAAATAAGTTATATCGTTTTGTAGCATAACCACTAGTACCATTACCTGATTCATGACATGCCATCGCAAATAGTAATAACGCATTAATGCCGTATTTGTTTTGGGCATCAATAAAGTTTTGACCAGTTCCCTTTAAAACTGAATTACTTACATTAGATACATAACTATTAAAGACATCAGCTGAAATGTTTGTCTTAGATCTTAAAGGCAAATATTGGTAATAGTTATAATATGTAAATGCCGTTTGGGTATAGTTACTATTAGTATAGAAAGTTGTGCCATCATATGAATAGTATTTAACACCCTCTTGCATCTCACTTGGTGCAGGACCACAAACTATCGATTCGCTAACTGGATCGCTGCCATTAGCCGACCAACCATCATGGCGATAATAAATCATTTCTTTATAGCCATTTGTAGTCTTAGCAATGTAGTAATTTTGAATAGGGACAACTGTAAAAGTGCCTTCATGAGTATAGTTATTATTGCCACCTAAAGTAATTTTTATGCCATTTCTTAAAAATTTACTAGGAACTAAATCAACATATTCTAAATCAGTATAGCCATGGAAACCATTGATATATACCTCAATCATGCCTTTTCCCGATAATGAACCATTATCGAAATATCTTTCAGTATCCATATAAACAAGTTCATCGTGTCTTGCTACATAAGTTTGTTTAGTATAGATAGAACGGTCTTCTACATCTTCATAGATATTAATTGTTGAACCATCTCTAGGGTAAGCATAGGCAATACCAGAATTCATCGCAATAATCTTTGTAGGCGAATATGAAGCATTATGTCTAACAACATAATCACCTCCAAGTTCTCTCATTCTACTTTTTGCGCTAGAAAAACTGCTATGGCAACTCTCGGTTGTAAAAGAACCATCATCATTAATATAAGTCACTTCATAAACGCAGCTACTTAAATCTTGAGCTTGCACAATAGAATGCTCAAAAGTACCAACTAGTGGTACCATTAGAAATATTGAAAGTAATGTTATAAATAGTCTTTTTATCATTTTAATGTTGTATCTATAGTAGCAGTAGAACCATCAGAGAAGTTCAATGTAATAGTTCCTTTATAATCGTGTTCCTCATCCGGATTATCCGGCATCTCAAAGAATAATGCGTAGCTATCACCAACATTTAATTCTTTATTTAAAATGTTGCCTATCTTTAAAGAAGCATATGATTCATCTAAACAACTTTCACTTGTGCCAGTGCTAGTTTGGCTAAAGCTTGCATTAGTAACCTTAATACCCGAACTAATTGCATTGACTTTTAATTCAAAAGTATAAGTTGAAAGCATAGCTGTAGAATAACTCTCACCATTATGGGTCATCTTTTCTGAAATATAAGAATTAGAAACGCTAATATCATAATCATTTGTAACAATAACAGTTGAGTTATCATCAACCTTGATAGAATTGATATCAGCCTTATCTTTAGATAAATCAATGTTCAACGTAGTATTGGTGTTAGAATCAGTTAGAGTTAAAACTGTGGTTGTACTAGTATAAGGAATAAATAATTTACAGGTATATTCTTTTTCACTACTTGCAACCGTATTCGTTGTGCCTAATAAAGAAAAATTATATTTGCCATTAAAGTTCTTTTGATAATCATAAACATTAGAAAGAACAATTCCCTCATTAGTACTAAGACTAGCTAAATCATAATTGATACCATCTTTATTAGAAAATTTGATTTCCGCAATAACAAAGTTAAAACCTAAATCACTATTAGTATCCTCATATATTTCATAGTTTACTAATTCTAAAGAAGTTTTCTTATTATCAACATTAGTTGGAACATTAGTGTTGGTATCATTAGTTGTAGTGTCTTTACTGAATAAAGAAACCAAACCCTTTACCGCAAAAATTAATGCAGCACACAATAATATTCCACCTAAGATAACAATTAATAAACGGTCATATCTAATCTTTCTTTTCTTAGCCATAAAAATCTCCAAAATAATTTTATCATAAAACAAAAAATATAGATTTTATCTATACCTCTTGTTTCTTATATTCTTATTCAATACCGTTAGGATTTTTTACTATAAAGTTATAAGAATCACGACACATGTCTTCCAAATTGTATTGAGCCTTAAAGCCAAGTAATTTATAAGCCTTTTGGGTATCCGCATAACATGTTGCAATATCGCCAGGTCTTCTTGGTGTAACAACATAAGGAATCTTAATGCCGTTGGCTTTTTCATATGCATGTACAATATCAAGAACCGAATAACCAATACCTGTTCCGATATTAATAACATCACTGCCCTTTTGTTTAGTGGCATATTCAATAGCTAAAACATGAGCTTTTGCTAAGTCAACAACATGGATATAATCTCTTACGCCAGTTCCATCTTTGGTATCGTAATCATCACCAAAGACATTTAAGTGTTCTCTTTTACCAGTTGCGACTTCCGCAATATATGGCATTAAATTATTAGGAATACCATTTGGCTTTTCGCCAATCAAACCAGACTTATGAGCACCAACTGGGTTGAAATATCTTAAGATTACAGCACTTAATTTATCATAAGCTTTAGCGAAATCTTCAATAATAATTTCATTCATTAATTTTGTAGTACCATAAGGATTAGTCGTATTTCCTCTTCCATATTCTTCTTTAAAAGGAACCTCAAAGCTATCACCGTATACTGTAGCGCTAGAAGAAAATACCAAATTATTAACACCATACTTTTCCATTAATTTATATAGATTAATGGAACCAGCAATATTAGTTTGGTAATAAGCTAAAGGGATTCTTACCGATTCACCAACAGCCTTTAAGCCGGCAAAATGGATAACCGCATCCAATTTATTTTCCTTAAAAACTTCTTCAAACTTATCAAAGTCATTAATATCTACATTATAGAAGGTAGGCTTTACACCAGTAATTTCCTTAATACGATCAAGAACACCAATGCTTGAATTGTATAAGTTATCAACAATAACACATTCATGACCACTATTAATAAGTTCAACGCAAGTATGAGAACCAATATAACCAGTTCCACCAGTAACTAGAATTTTCATTATAAAATCCCCCTATTTAAATAAATTAATTGCACCAAATACACCGCTTGATACAAGTCCCATTATAACACCAGCCAAGATAACCCCAAGCATAACCGCAATAACTGATTTTTTAAAATCTAAATCTAAAAAAGAAGCAGCTAAAGTTCCTGTCCATGCACCAGTACCAGGAAGTGGAATACCAACAAATAGTAGTAAGGCGATATAGATACCATTTTTAGATGTTGAAAGAAGCTTTTCTTTACCTTTTTCACCTTTTTCAATACAAAAACGGCAAAATTTTGCGAAAGGCTTAAAAGAAACATCTTTACCCCATTCAAGAACTTTTCTTGCGAAAAAGAAAATAACCGGAACAGGAAGCATATTGCCTAAAATCGCAATAATATAGCTTTGAAGTAATGGTAGATTATATGCCACAGCATACGGGATAGCGCCTCTAAGTTCAATAAGCGGCACCATCGACACAAAAAAGACAATCAAATATTTCTTTAACATAAATCCTCCTAGTTAAATAGTTTAATTACATCTTGGAAAGTTGCGAAGATGAACAATAACATGAATAAAACAACAGAAGCTGTCATTATATATTCTTCTACTTTTTTATTTATAGGCTTTCTAATAATAACCTCAATAATTGTAAGAATAACTCTTCCTCCATCAAGGGCTGGAATAGGAATTAGATTAAAGACACCAACATTTAAAGAGAATACCGCAATAAGCACAAAGTAATATATAGAGCCTAAAGATACTGCATTACTTGTGGCGCTATATATGCCTACTGGACCACTTAAATTATTTAAACCAACACCTCTAAATAAGCCAATCAAAGTTGTCCAAAGTAGTTTAGTCATTTCAATTAGATATTGACTACCATACTTCCAACAATTAAAAATATTAACGGTATCGGTTGAATAATCATAAGGTTTAATGCCAATAGTGGCTTTTCCATCGCTTGCATCTGGAGTAAGTTTAATAGTTAAGCTTTCACCATTTCGATTAACAATTAGTGTTACATCACCACTTTCATACATAGAAAAGAAATCTGATAACTCACCAAAAGTTTTAGGTGAAATTGAATAGCCATTATCTAAAATAATTTTAGTAATTTCATCATCTTTTAATAACCCAGCCTTTTCAGCAGGTGAATTTTCAACAACTTCATTAATAATTGGTTTTGGTGAAACAGATACTTTGCCAATACTTAAATAAACCATAGACATCACCGCAAGAGCCAATACAAAGTTCATAAAGACTCCAGCTAATAAAATGATGATTTTCTTCAATTTACTAATGCCGGCTAAAGTTCTTTCTTTTTCTACTTCTTTTATTTCAACATCCGTAGTTTCATCAATCATACCAGCATCTTGAGCAATAGCACAATAACCGCCAATTGGAAGCATTCTTATAGAAAAAGTTGTTTCCTTACCCTTGTGTTTATATAAGGCCTTACCCATGCCGATAGAATACTCAGGAACATAAACATTAAAAGCTTTAGCCGCAATATAATGTCCAAATTCATGAATGGAAATTATCGAAATTAATAAAATAATAAATAATAATATATTAACTATAACACTCATTGTTTACTCTTATATAACTCCTTTACAAAGTCCCTAGCCCAATGATTATAACTAATTAATTCTTCAACATCTAAGTTTTTCTTAAAAGTTGAAGCCTTAACAGTTTGCATAATATATTTTTCAATATCCACAAAAGCAATCTTACCCTTTAAAAATAAGTCTACAGCTTCATCGTTAGCTCCATTTATAATAGATCCCATATTGCCGCCATATGAAGCAACCTCTTTAGCTAAATAAACAAGTGGATAACGTTTATAATCAACCGGTGCAAAACTAAAATTAAGTACTTTTGTGAAGTCCATTTCCTTTACACAATCATCATGAACATTATTTGGATATAAAAGTGCATATCTAATAGGCAAACGCATATCTGGAACAGACATTTGAGCCATTATTGTTCCATCATTATATTCAATCATTGAATGAATAATTGATTCAGGATGAATAACTGGTGTAATCTTCTCATATGGTATATCAAACAAATAATGTGCTTCAATAATTTCAAAGCCCTTATTCATCATAGTTGCACTATCAATTGTAATTTTATTGCCCATTGACCAAGTAGGATGTTTTAAAGCATCTTCTAAAGTTACATCCTTTAGTTCAGATCTCTTTTTGTCCCTAAAGGCACCACCACTAGCTGTAATAAGTAAACGTTTAATATCACTCTTTTTATGTCCTCTTAGACATTGAAGAATAGCTGAATGCTCAGAGTCAATTGGTAAAAGTGATACGCCATATTTTCTAACAGCTTCAATAATAATATCGCCACCCGCGACCAAAGTTTCCTTATTAGCTAAAGCGATATTTTTACGGTTTTCAATGGCTTTTAAAGTTGGCAAAAAGCCCGTAAAACCAACTAAAGCATTTTCTAACAAATCATAGTCTTTTTCTAAAACTATTTTACCAAGGCCATCTTCACCATAATAAAAATGAACGTTAGGATATTTTTCTATAAGTTCATCATATTTATTAATAGAATAAACAAAACTTAATGAAAATTCATTAAGTAGTTCTTTTAAATATTCAACATTTGATCCAACACTAGCACCAACAAGTTCAAGTTCATCTTTATGTTCTCTAATTATGTCGATACTTTGTTTTCCAATGGAGCCACTAGCCCCAAGTAATAAAATTCTTTTTTTCATAATAGTATAGTATTCAAAATAGCATACATTAGCAAGCAAAATATAACTGAATCAATTCTATCTAAGACACCACCATGACCTGGCATAATGTTACCAAAATCCTTAATTCCATAATGTCTTTTAATAAGTGAAAAAGCTAAATCGCCAATTTCCGATATCAATGGCAATAGAATTGAACAACCAATCACAAAATAAATTGGTAAACCAAGGAAGTTATAAAAATAAGCATAAACAATAGAGAACCCAAAGCCAAAGATAATTCCACCAATAGAACCTTCAATTGTCTTTTTAGGCGAAACTCTTTCGTTTAATTTATGTTTACCAAACTTACGTCCAATTAAATAAGCTCCTGTATCAGTAAGAAGTGAAGCAACCAAGATATAAAAGAAAGTTGCACCTCTATCATTTGCATATAAATAGATAATTAAAGATATACAATAGCTTAGCACTAATGAGAAAGAAGTGATTCCAAATACATCATTAATATCAACTTTTTCGTTATATATTGCAATAATAAAAAGTAAAATGAATTCAATAAATAAAGTAACAATCAAGTATGTACAACCTGTTACCACATTAAAGGAATAAGAAGCCTCAATTATAATAAAAAGTAAATAATTAAAAGGCTTTTTAATACAATTAACAAATTCGTAGCAGCCCAATGCACCTATTAAAGTCATCAAAACATTTAAAGAAGTGCCGCCAAATAATAATGGATATATACAAATAAGAATTACAACTGCAGCACTAATTAGTCTCTGTTTCATTTATAACACCACCAAATCTTCTTGTACGATGATTATATTCTTCAATGCAACTATCTAAATCAGCTGTAGAAAAATCAGGCCATAAAGTATCAATAAAGATGAATTCTGAATAAGCTAATTGATAAAGCAAGAAATTAGAAATTCTTTGTTCCTTACTTGTACGAATCATTAAATCTACTTCGGGTAAATTTTTTGTATATAAGTAATTCTTAAAAGACTCTTCATCTAAGTCACTTACAACACCATTTTTATAGTCTTCAGAATATTTCTTGCAAGCTCTAACAATTTCATCTTGGCCACCATAATTAAGCGCAAAATTCAAAATCATGCCTGTATTATTTTTAGTCTTCTCGATAGCACTAACAAAAATAGTTTTAGCCTCACTAGGAATTCTATCAAGTTCGCCAATCATTTCAATCTTGATATTGTTTTCCATTAGTTCCTTTAAATAAGAACTAAAGAATACTTTTGGCAAAGACATTAGATAGTTAACTTCATTTTCAGGACGCTTCCAATTCTCTGTTGAAAACGCATAAAGAGTTAGGCATTTAATGCCTAACTTATTAGCATATATCGCAATTTCTCTAACTTTTTCAACACCTTTTTTATGGCCCATAGTCCTAGGCAAATTTCTCTTTTTCGCCCAGCGACCATTGCCATCCATGATAATAGCAATATGATTTAAAGTATTCATTATTAGATTGTCATTACGTCTTTTTCTTTAGCCTTAGCTGTTTCATCAGCCTTTGCTACAAATTTATCAGTAAGTTTTTGAATTTGATTTTCCAAATCCTTTTGTGTATCCTCAGGTAAAGTCTTATCCTTCTTTACTTCATCGTTGCCTTCTCTTCTAACATTTCTAATTGCAACTTTAGCCTCTTCAGCAAATTTTGCAATATCCTTACAGAAACCCTTTCTTGTTTCCTCAGTTAAAGATGGCATAGTAATTCTAACAACAGTTCCATCATTAAGAGGTGGTAAACCTAAATCACTAGAATTTATAGCTCTTTCAATATCTTTTAAGCTACTAGCATCATAAGGCTTAATACAAAGTGTTTTACCTTCTTGAACACTAATAGAAGCAATTTGATTAATTGGTGTAGGACAACCATAATAATCGACTTCAATGCCATCTAAAATATTAGGATTAGCACGACCAGTTCTAACTTTAGTAAGATTGTGTTCAAGTGACTCAATAGCTTTTTGCATCTTAGATTCAATAACTTTAATATCCATAATTTCTCCTATCTAATAACAGTACCGACAGCCTCACCCTTACAAGCTTTTAAGATATTATTATCAACTGCCATATCAAATATGAATGCTTCAATATTATTCTCTTTGCATACCTTCGCCGCATCCAAATCAATTACTGCTAATTGCTTATTTATTATATCATCAAACTTAAGCTCATCATATCTAGTTGCGTTAGGATCAATTTTAGGATCAGCGCTATAGACACCATCGACACCATTTTTAGCCATTAAAATTACTTCCGCATTAATATCTTTAGCTCTTAAAGCACTACCGGTATCTGTTGAAAAGAAAGGTTTACCTGTACCACCACCAAAGACACAAACCGTTTTATTGCTTAACAAGGCATTCGCTTCTTCAACAGTGTAATTTTTAACTCTTTGTACCTTTATAGTTGAAAGTGTAACCGCATCAACACCTAGATTATTAAGCATAGCTGTAAGCATTTGTGCATTGATCACCGTAGCCTCCATGCCAATATAGTCAGCATCTTCTCTATTTAAGCCAAGCTTTTCAAAAGTACGACCACGACAAATATTACCACCACCGACAACGACACCAACTTCAATGCCTTCAGCAACCATTAACTTAATTTGGCTAGCAATAGTTTCTAATACTTTAGTATTAAAGGGATTACCTAAAGCTTCTCCCGAAAGTTTTAATAAAACTCTTTTATACATTTCCTTCTCCTTAAAAAAAGAGGGACTAAAAGTCCCTCAATCAAATTTAAAATTAACCGATTTGTTTAGCTACTTCTTCAGCAAAGTTTTCTTCTCTCTTTTCAAGACCTTCACCAACTAAATACTTAACAAAGCATTTAACAGAAGCATTTGCATTCTTTAATACAGCAGCAACTTTTTGGCCTGGATCTTTAAAGAATTCTTGATCAACTAAGCACATATCTCTTAATGATTTAGAAACCTTACCGTTGATAGCACCTTCGATAACTTTTTCAGGCTTACCAGCAAAAGTAGGATCATTCTTTACGATTTCAGTTTGAACAGCTCTTTCATGTTCTACTACATCACTAGGCATATCAGCACTTGATACATAAGTTGGAGACATTGAAGCAATTTGCATAGCCATATCTTTAGCTAAAGCTTCGTCGCCACCATCAAGAACTGTAAGACAAGAAATCTTGCCACCCATATGTATATAAGCACCAAAGATTTCACTTTCGCTCTTTTCAACTAAAGCGAATCTTCTAAGAACAATCTTTTCCCCAATTGTAGCAGTAGCATCAATGAATAAATCATTTAATGTCTTGCCATCAACTGGAAGAGCTAAAGCTTCTTCATTTGTCTTAACATCACTATGTAAAATTGTATTACAAGCAGTATCAACTAATTTTAAGAATTGTTCATTCTTAGCAACGAAGTCTGTTTCAGAGTTAACTTCAACAAGACAACCTTTATTACCTTCAACAACAACCTTAGATAAGCCTTCCGCAGCAATTCTACTAGCCTTCTTAACTGATTTAGCAATACCTTTTTCTCTTAACCAGTCAACAGCCTTTTCCATATCACCATCAGTAGCAGTAAGTGCATTTTTGCAATCAAGCATACCTGCACCAGTTTTTTCTCTTAAATCTTTAACTTGAGCAGCAGTAACAGCCATTATTATTCAGCCTCCTTAACTTCTACTTCTTTCTTTTCTTCAGCTACAGGAGCTTCGCTAGCTTCTGTGTTTTCAGCCTTTTTACCAATATATCTTCTTTCAGAATTTCTATTGAAACGGCCTCTATTAGCACCTTGTTGACGCATCTTTTCTTCGTTTCTTGCTTTTCTTCTCTTTTCAAGCTCTTCAGCATGCTTTTCTACATTGATGATAACATCAGCCATAGTAGCATCTTTTTCCATTTCTTCTTCTTGGTAAGCATCTTGTAAAATACCACCCTTAGCTTCTACGATAGCATCAGCTAATAAAGAAACCATTAACTTGATTGACTTAATAGCATCATCATTTGCAGGAATAGCATAATCAACAAAATTAGGATTACAGTTTGTATCAGCTAAACCAAATACAGGAATGCCTAATTTCTTAGCTTCTAATACAGCATTGTGATCTTCCATTGGGTCAACTACAACTACTGCATCAGGAAGTTTCTTCATATCCTTAATGCCACCTAAGAAGTTTTCAAGTCTGCTAGCTTCCTTACGAATTAAAGCAATTTCTTTCTTAGTGTAAACATTGATAGTACCACTAGTTTCCATTTCGTTGATTTCGATAAGTCTCTTAATTCTCTTTTGAATTGTTCTAAAGTTAGTAAGAGTACCGCCTAACCATCTTTGGTTAATATAGAAACTGCCACTTCTTGTAGCTTCATCTAAAACGATTTGTTGAGCTTGCTTCTTAGTACCAACAAATAATACCTTGCCGCCGTTTTCAGCAATCTCTTTTAACTTCTTGTAAGCTACATCTAAATCTTCTAGAGTCTTTTCTAGATTGATAATGTAAATACCATTTTTTGCAGTATAGATAAATGGTTTACACTTTGGATCCCATCTTCTAGTTTGATGACCTAAATGAACACCATTTTCTAGAAGTTTACGCATTGAAACTAATTTTTCTGACATTTAAAATAATTTCCTCTCTTTCCGTTTCTCCTCCACAGTTTCGATCATTACTAAGCATTAGCCACGGAGTAATGAATCCGCTGTGTGTGTATTTGCATACAAATGCCTATTTATTATACACGACAATATAGGCATGTACAAGCTGTTTTTCGCATTTCTAGTCGGCCAAAGTACCAAACGGATCCCATGGTGCAACCATGATTGATTTTTCTTTTAAAGCATTGATAGCTTTATCGCTTAAATACTTCTTATTAATAGCTAAAACATACATATATTTATCAAACCAAGTATCTGAACAAATATAGTAGCCTTTATTAGCAGGTTTATCACCCCAAGAGTTTTCAATCTTCCATCTATTCGGTTTGCCATCTTCACCAATATTAACTCCTGTAAGCATCATCGCATGATTCATACAAGAAACATGGCCATCAAGCATTTGAGCCTTAGTCATATGTAAACCGATATCTAACGTATTTTCATAGTCAAATTGCTTATCATCCCAAAGGCCACTTTCTCTATCACCATCTTTGCCACAATCACAACCAAACCAAACTGGTTCACCATCTTTTAATTGTTTTAAAGCAGCTTCCTTAAATTCACCTAAAGGAAGATTTAACATACATATTTCATTACCATCTACGACATTGCCAAGATATTCAACACTATATGTTTTATAGTATTCTTTATCACTTGTTGGTGCATTTATACAATTGATATAGTCATCAATATCGATTTTTAAATAATCTTTATAAAACTGTAATGGCGTTACATGATAATACGCATGATGAACATCTTTACTATCAACATATTCAAAAGTAAATTCTTTTGGTGGAAGACCAAAGCAAGAAACACAAAGGTTATAAATTTCTTTTAAAGCTTCCTCCTTTAAAGAAGGTATTTTATTTTTATCTACATCACGAATATCAAGAGCAAATTTTCTAAGTCTAGTATTCAATATAGAATTCATTGTACGAGTATGAGATGATTGATAAGTTTCCGGCATAGCATTTTTAGGACAAAGGCCATACTTTTTAACAAGTGATTGAACCATGTTCCATTGACCGCCATCGCCTACCGCAAAATCCAAAAGATAACGCATTTTAGGATTGTCTAATGGATTATCAACTTCTTTAATCACACATTCCATAAACCAATTAGCCTTTTCTAGTTTGTCATAAAAGGCGATATAGTTTTGCGATAATTCAAATTCTTTAATGTCGTATTGTTTACCAATCTTTTCTCTTAAAAAGTTCATTGAAGAAAAGATCCAACATCTACCACTTGCTTGTTGGTTAGTGGCAGGCATGGTCTTTAAATCGATAGAAAAGATATTGGGATTATTACTCTCTTCTTCAAATACTCTTGATATAGTATTTAAATCGTTTTTGGTTAAGGCATTTTTAACTACTCTAGCCTTTTGGTTTTGCTTAAAGTCAGCTCTATAAGCATCTAATAATTCATAAGATATTTCTTTCATAAATTAACCTCGATATCCTAATTGTACACCCTACAAATTGTAAAAGAGTGCTACTGCACTCTTTTACGTAAGGAAATTTATATACAGCTATTTAACAAATCGTTACTTAATGAATCCTACTTGCTTAGAGATTAATTCAACCTGTTCATCTTTTTTCTTGTTGTATTCAATCTTCTTTTCTTCAAAGTAGTTTCTTCCATATGAGTCAATAGAAACAATTAGTGGCCCAAATTCTTTAACGTGGCAATGCCATAAAGTTTCTGGCATACCTAAATCTTTCCATTTAGCTTCTACTATTTCTTCCACTTCAACTGCAGCAACTACAGCATTCCCTGCAGGGAATACACAATGAATAGCGCCAAATTCTTTACATGCTCTTTCAGTGTTTTCTTTCATACCACCTTTGCCAACAATTACTCTTACACCCGTTTCTTTAACAAATTCATATTCGAATTTTTCCATACGCATGCTTGTGGTTGGACCTACTGATACCATTTCATATTTTTCTTCGCCTAATGGTCTAATGATTGGTCCAGCATGTAAAATTGCGTCGTTTCTTACATCTACTGGTATTTGCCTTTTTTCTTCCACTACTCTTCTATGTGCTACATCTCGACATGTAGTAATATCGCCATTTAGATAAACGATATCACCGATATGTATATCCTTTAGATCTTCTTTAGAAATTGGTGTAGTTAATATTTTTTTACCTTCTTTTACTTCGTAAGCCATCTTATTTGTTTCCTTCCTTATACTCAAATCCTGTGTGTGTATCAACAGTGAAATTTAGGTCTTTATCAAATGTAATGTGGCCTCTTCTGTGGCTCCAGCAGCCGACATTTACCGCAACACCTATGGCACTTGGATGACGTGCTGTGTTTTCAATGTTCACACCTAGTACTGAGTATTTACCGCCCATGCCTTGTGGGCCTAGGCCGATGTTGTTGATACCATCTTCAAGTAGTTTTTCCATCTTAGCGGCGTTTTCATTATCGTTATGAGAACCAATTGGTCTCATTAGAGCTTTTTTAGAGTTTAGGGCAGCTGTTTCAACTGATGTACCCGCACCTACTCCAACTAGTAGTGGTGGACAAGCGTTTAGTCCATAGCTTGTCATACGATCTAGGACAAATTTAGTGATTCCTTCATATCCTTCTCCTGGCATTAATACGGTAGCATTTCCAGGAAGTGTGCAACCACCACCTGCCATATAAGTGTAGATTTCACATTTATCACTATTTGGCACAATGTCCCACCATACTGTAGGAGTACCTTTGCCAACGTTTTTGCCAGTGTTGTATTCATCAAATGTTTGTACAGAGTTATGGCGTAAAGGTGTGTCAAATGTAGCCTTTACAACAGCTTCTTTCAATAATGGTTCTAGTTCATCAATTAGTGGGAATTTAGTTCCGCATTTTACCCAGAATTGTAGTACACCTGTATCTTGACATGATGGTCTATGAAGCTTTGTGGCAAGTTCTTGATTTCTAAACATTGTTTCATAAATTACTTTAGCTAGTGGAGAGTCTTCTTTTTCTTTTAACTCTTCTAGTTTTGTGATTACATCATCTGGTAATTTGATAGCCGTAAAGCCTACAAATTGCGCGATAATGTCGGTTAGTTTATTTATTTGTTCTTGATTTGACATTAATATTTCCTCCATATTTTTTATTTATTTAAGCTGGATAAAATGGGAAAGCAATAGGTAGTATTATCATCGCAACTACAACGGCGATTAAGATAAGTGGCAAACCCGCTTTTACATAATCCATAAACTTATAGTTTCCAGCGCCCATAACCATCGTATTAGCTGGCATTCCAATCGGCGTAGCATAAGCACATGATCCGCCAATTACACAAGCCATAAGCACAGCTTTTGGATCAGCACCCATTCCTTGAGCGATTGATAGACATATCGGTGCCATCAGGGCAGTAGTTGCGGTATTAGACATAAAGTTTGTCATGATGCAACATAAGACAAAGACTACAAAGGTGAATAGAATCGGTGATGGATTATTGCCTAACATGCCAATTACTTTATCAGCGATAAGTTCACCTGCGCCTGTTACTTGCAGTGCTTTGGCAAGAGACAGAGTTCCTCCAAATAGGAATATTGTTTTTAGATCAATAGACTTTAAGGCATCTTTTTCTGATATTACGCCTGTTAGTATTAATAAGATTGCACCAATTGAACCAGTGATACATAATTTAATTCCTATCTTGTCTTCAAAGATCATTCCAATCAGGGTAGCAACTAGTATTACAAGTGATAGTACTTTTTTCCATTTTGGTACGTTTGTGTAATCTTTTACCTCATCAAACAATAAATCATCATCGTCTACTTCGTTTCCTGGTAGTAGTTTAAAGCCAATAGTTGCATAAAAGATAATTCCGACAATTAGTATTGGTAAACCTACTATGGCGTATTCAAAGAAAGAGAACGATAAGCCTATTGAAGCCAGTGCTGACTGAGCAATCATATTCCCTGGCGCACCAATTAGCGATAAGTTTCCTCCCATGGCGGCAGCAAATACAAGCGGCATTAATAGTTTTGATCTTTTAAAGCCTGATTTGTTGGCGATACCAATTACTACAGGAATTAATATGGCAGCTGTACCAGTATTTGATAAGAAACCGCTCATAAAGCCTACGATTGCCATTATTGCGATAATTAGAGCTTTTTCTGATTTAGCAAATTTAGTTACAATACTGCCAATTTCATTGGCCATGCCTGTTTCAAATAAGGCACCTCCCACAATAAACATTGCAACAAATAGAATGACATTGCTGTCAATAAAGCCAGAGAATGCTTCTGATACAGTAAGTACGTTTGTTACAACTAGTCCAATGCAAATTATCATTGAGGTTAAGCCTAGTGGAATTTTTTCGGTTACAAACATTACAATAGCGAAAGCTAAGAATAATAGCGTTATAACTGTTGGACTCATTTTAGTTTTTCCTTTCTTTTTGTTAATCTATTCTTTTCAATAAGCCCAATAGAATAGATTGAAATAGATTTCGCGAAACTATTTGTAAGAAGAATGTAAGCGTTTTCTTCTTCTACAATATTAGTATAGAAAGTAATTAGTATTATGTACAATTGATAAAATTGACGTCAGTATAGTTTTTTCCTATACTAAAGGTATGACATTAACCCAATTAGAATATTTTTGTGCAGTATGTAGATATCACAGTATCACGAGGGCCGCCGAGACTTTGTTTGTTTCGCAACCCACTATTTCCACATCCATTAGAGATTTAGAAAATGAATTCCATATTAAGCTTTTTAATCACGGTAAAAATAGAATAACGCTTACTAAAGATGGTGAAGAGTTTTATAAGAGAGCTGAAGATATCTTAAAACAAACACATGATTTATACGATGAATATGCAGACGCAGATGGAAACGGTCATCCTTTAAGAATAGGTATCCCTCCTATGATTAGTGCGGTCTTTTTTCCAAGGCTAAAGGAAGAGTTTGAGAAAGAATATAATATTCCTATTCAACTTTTAGAATATGGCTCTATTAGAGCAAGAAATCTTATTGACAGTGAACAAATTGATTTAGCTATTGCCAATCTTGATTTTTATAATTTGGATAAGTATAACTATCATGTTTTATTAAAGAATAGATATGTCTATTGTGTTTCTAAAAAGCATCAATACGCGAAAAAAAAGGAAATTACTATCGATATGTTAAAAGATGAGAGAATTGTTTTATTTAATACTGACTCCGTGCAAAATCAAACAATTACTTCCCTATTTAGATCTGTTAATATAACACCTAATATTTCAATGTATTGTAGCCAAACTTCAACTATTTTAAATTGCATAGAAGATGGTAAATCTGGTGCATTCTTTTTTGATGTATTAGAAGCTGATGAAAACAAGTTTGTAAAGATACCAATCAGTCCCGAAATTAGTACAATACATGGAATCATATGGAAGAAAGGTATCTTTGTTCCAGATAGATTGAATAAGTTTATTAATTTTGTAAAAAAATACGAGCTATTTCGTTGAATATAAATACAGTTTTAATTAGTATGAATCTTTTGATTAAGCATTAAAAAAGCAGCCATCATTTAGATGACTGCCTTATATAATAAATTATTTTAGAAATCTACTTCGCTGTCGTAGTAGCACGCCTTCAACAATTTTTCCATCTCTTCTTGAGTAGGAATTCTTGGGTTAGAGCCTGTGCAAGCATCACCGATTGCAAGTTTAGCGATTTCAGGTAATCTTTCTAAGAATACTTCTTCTGGAACAAATCCATTTTCAGTTGGATAAGAATCAGGTCCATAGTTCTTAATGCAATGAGGGATATTTAATTTATCGTTCATACCTCTTACAAATTCGATAAGAAGTTTAACCTTTTCATCATCATTAGAACCACCTAAATGCATATAATCAGCGATAACACCATATCTCTTCTTAGCTGTTTCATCTTTAGCGTTATAAGCAATAACCTTAGGAAGATACATTGCATTAGCAGCACCATGGATAATATGAGCACCATAATCAGCAAATGCTGCACCAGTCTTATGAGCCATTGAGTGAACAATGCCAAGTAATGCATTAGAGAATGCCATACCAGCTAAACATTGAGCATTATGCATTTCATCTCTAGCCTTCATATCTTCGTTATAAGAAGGAACCAAATCCTTTTGAATCATTTCGATCGCATGGATTGCAAGAGGATCAGTGTAATCACAATTTGCAGTAGAAACATAAGCTTCAATAGCATGAGTTAAAGCATCCATACCTGTATGAGCAACTAGCTTCTTAGGCATTGTTTCAGCAAGCTCTGGATCAACGATAGCAACATCTGGTGTAATTTCAAAGTCAGCGATTGGGAACTTAACACCCTTTTGATAATCAGTGATAATTGAGAAAGCAGTAACTTCAGTAGCTGTACCAGAAGTAGAACTTACTGCACAGAAGTGAGCTTTTTGTCTTAATTTTGGTAAACCAAATACTTTGCACATATCTTCGAAAGTAGTATCTGGATATTCATATTTAATCCACATTGCTTTAGCTGCATCGATTGGTGAACCGCCACCAATTGCAACGATCCAATCTGGTTCAAATTTAAGCATTGCATCAGCACCACGCATAACTGTTTCAACAGAAGGATCTGATTCAATACCATCAAATACTTCTACTTCCATACCGGCTTCTTTTAAATATCCAACAGCTCTATCTAAGAAACCAAATCTCTTCATAGAGCCTCCACCTACACAAACCATAGCTTTCTTACCTTCGAAAGTCTTTAATGATTCTAGAGAACCCTTTCCATGATAAATGTCTCTAGGTAATGTAAAACGTGTCATAATTTTTCCTCCATATAACTTGTTAGTTTTCTAACAAGTTAATTATAACCACTTGTGAAATGATTATCAATCATTTTTTTACATAAAAAATGATGTTTACTCAACACCATTCTCTATTGCATATCTCTTCTTAAATTCTCTAACTTTTTCTAAAGCGTGATTCACATAAAACGCTTTTTTATCCCTTTTGTTGCCGCTATAATCTAGCCTAAAAATGCCAAAGTTTGCATTCATCGGTACTAGCTTATCAATGTTTTTATCGCTTATATAATTAGCCATAGCACCCATCATGGTATCTGGACCAAGTTCACTGTTGAATTCCTCATTTAAATATTCATACATATTTAAGGCCGCATATAAGCCGCTACCAGCCGATTCCACATATCCTTCTACGCCACTTATTTGGCCAGCAATAAAGATATTGGGATAATTTATAAATTGATAACGATTATTTATAACTTTAGGCGAATTAATATAAGTATTGCGATGCATAACACCATATCTAACAATATGTACATTCTTTAAAGCTGGAATAAGTTTCAGTACTCTTTCTTGTTCGCCAAATGTAAGGTGTGTTTGAAAACCTACAATATTGTATAAAGTATCAACCGCATTATCTTTTCGAAGCTGAACTACCGCATATGGTCTAACGCCATCATGTTCAAGACCTACCGGTTTCATTGGACCAAACAATAAAGTTTGAATACCCCTTCTAGCCATCTCTTCAAAAGGCATGCAGCCTTCAAAATAAATCTCTGAATCAATATCGTGAACTTCAATCTTTTTAGCCTTTAGAACTTCTTGGTGGAATATTTCAAATTCTTCTCTTGTTAAAGGACAATTAATATAATCGCCTATATTATCTTCATCATATCTAGATTTATAATAAGCACTACTAAAATCGATTGAATCTTTTTCTACAATTGGTGAAACTGCATCATAGAAATATAAATAATCTTTGCCTGATAATCTTTTTATTTCATTAGATAAATCGCCTTCACAAAGTGGTCCAGAGGCAATAATAGTAGGTATATTAGTATCAATCTTTTTAAATTCATCATAGATGATTTCAATATTAGGATGATTTTGAATCTTATCCGTTATATATTTTGAAAATCCTATACGATCAACCGCAAGGCTCTTACCAGCTTCAACCGCATTTTTATCAGCAGCCTCCATGATTAAAGAATCAAGAATGCGCATCTCTTCTTTTAAAAGGCCTACCGCATTATTAAGATCATTACTTCTTAAAGAATTTGAACAAATAAGTTCACTAAAAAGTTCCGTTTTAAAAGCCGGATGTTTTTTAATAGGTTTTTGTTCATAAAGCTTAACTTTGACACCTAAACTAGCTAATTTATAAGCCGCCTCACATCCTGCAAGGCCTGCTCCAACAACAATTACTTCTTTCATTTTTTCTTTCTTCTAGTATATTTAGGCTTACTTTCGCCCTCAATATTTTCAATATATTTACATTTTGGATAAGCGCTACAACCAATAAAGTAAGTGCCATATCTTGATTTACGTTTTAAAAGTGGTTGACCACATTCTGGACAATTTCTACCTATTTCCTCAGGCTTTTCTTTTTCAATTTTCTCAATATGCTTACATTCTGGATAATTTGAACATGAAATAAACTTGCCAAAACGTCCTGTCTTATAAATTAAAGGAGCACCACAATCAGGACAATCTCTACCCACACTTTCAGTTTCAACATATTTACAATTAGGATAATTACTGCAAGCTACAAACTTACCATATTTACCTTCTTTATAAACTAAATCGCTGCCACATAATGGACACTTATCACCTGTTTTTTCATCTTCTTTCTTTTCCATATTTTTATAAGCTGAATCAACAAGCGGTTGAAACTTATCATAGAAATCATGAAGATAGGTGATATTGTTTTCCTTATTCTCCGCAATCTTATCTAAACCATCTTCCATTTCTGCCGTATATTTAACATTTATTACTGGTAAAAAATATTCTCTTAATTTTTCATCAGTTAGTTTGCCTTGTTTAGTTGGGAAGAAATATTTAGTCTTGGAAGAATCGTTTTCTTTTTTAAGTTCAACATAATTACGTTTAGTAATCGTATCAATGATTGTGGCATAAGTACTTGGTCTGCCAACTCCCTCTTCTTCTAAAGCCTTGATTAATTTAGCTTCCGTATATCTAGAAGGACCTTCCGTAAAATGTTGTTCCTTGGTGATTTCTTTGCTAGTAAGTTCATCACCCTTACTTAATGGTTTTAAAATAACATCCTTACTACTATCATAATCTTTGTATACTTTTAAAAAACCATCAAAAGTAAGTTCACTGCCGCTAATTGTGAATAATAAATCACCATTTAAGATATTGTAAGTAACTGACTTATATTTAGCATCAGTCATCAAAGAAGCTAAAGCTCGTGCATAAATAAATTTATATAGTTTGTATTGATCATTAGTTAAGAATGTCTTAATGCTTTCTGGTGTATTAGCTAAAGATGTAGGTCTAATTGCCTCATGCGCATCTTGTGAATTCTCATCATTTTTTACTCTATAAAAGCCCTTATATTCTTTACCATATTCTTTTTCAATCAAATCATAGGCAGCACTTACAAAGTCATTTGATAAACGTGTAGAATCAGTACGCATATAAGTGATTAAGCCGACTGTTTCATTTTTTAAATCAATGCCTTCATATAAATTTTGAGCAAGCATCATTGTCTTTTTAGCACTAAAGCCTAATTTACTAGAAGCCTCTTGTTGAAGAGTTGAAGTAATAAAAGGCAAATAAGACGCTCTTTTCTTACTTTTAGAAACAACTTCATCAACCACAAAAGGTCCTTCAATCATTTCAAGTATCTTATTAGCTTCTTCTTCATTTTTAATTTCCGCTTTTTTATTATTAATTTTAGTTAAAACGGTATTAAATTCATTTTTATCTTTTGAAAGTAAAGCCTTGATTGTCCAATATTCTTCAGGAGTAAAGTTTTCTATCTCTTTTTCCCTATCACAAATCATTCTCAGTGCAATAGATTGTACTCTGCCAGCACTCTTTGACTTAATTTTCTTTTGTAGTAACTTAGACAACTTAAAACCAATAATTCTATCCAATATTCTTCTTGTCTCTTGTGATTTAACTAAATCAGTATCAATTGTTCTTGGATTTTCCATTGCCTTTAAAATAGCGTTTTTGGTAATTTCATTAAAAACAATACGATTGTTTAAATCTAAATCTAAGCCTAATTCTTTAGCTAAATGCCAAGAAATAGCCTCTCCTTCTCTATCTGGGTCGGTTGCAAGATAAACATTTTCAGCTTTCTTACAAAGATTTTTTAATTCCTTAACAACATCCTTTTTATCTTTCGATACGACATATGTTGCCTTGAAATCATTATCAACATCAACACCTAGCCCCTCTTTACCAGAAGTAGCCAAATCTCTTATATGTCCCTTACTAGAAACAACCTTATAATCTTTTCCTAAATATTTCTCAATAGTCTTCGATTTTGATGGAGACTCTACAATTACTAAATTTTTCATTCTAATTTTCCTTACAAATTAATAAATTACACAAGTAAATTATATTTGTCAATTATACAAATCATCTTTAGTGATGATACTAGCGCCCTCATAGATAAGTTTGTTGTTGAAGGATGATGTCTCATTATCTAAAGAATAAGGAAGCACTTTAATATCTCTTCCTAGCTTTAAACCTTCATTTACAGTTGTCATAGTACCACTAGCTTGCTTAATATCCATGATAAATATTTCCTTACTTAAAGCCGCAATAATACGATTTCTAAAAGGAAAATGATAGGCATAAGGTTTAGTATCAAAGGGATATTCGCTAAGTAGTAAACCTTCATTTATAACCTTTGTATACAAATCTTTATTACATGCTGGATAGATATAATCAATACCACACCCAAGTACACCAATTGTCTTTTTGGCATTAGATTGCGCAACATAATCAATTCCTTTAGCCATGCCTGAAACAATAACTTCTTTTTTATTTTTGGCTAATATTTCAGTCATGTTTTTGGCATAATTGCTAGCTTGTCTACTACCAACAATCCCAATTTTTTCTTTTTTAAGTAATCTTAAATCGCCTTTATAAAAGAGTACTAAAGGTGGATTATCTAGATCCATTAAACAAGGTGGATACTCATCATCAAACACTGTTAGACAATTAGGTATCAAATCTAATTTTAAATAATCGCCTTTTACGATATCACTTCTAACTTTGTTGTAGTCACCATGATTCTTAATAACAATACTAATAAGTCTTTCTCTGTTGTCCATATAGCATTATTACAAGATTTATGATAAATTCCTACATCTTTCTTATTTTTGCATTCTTACATGGTCCATATGACATTCGATAAATATCGAAGACACCATATTCATTCATTAATTCAATATGCCTTTTAGTAGGATAGCCCTTATGCTTACGATATTCATATTCAGGATATTGTTTATCTATTTCATACATTATATGGTCTCTTGTAACCTTGGCTAAAATAGAAGCTGCCGCAATCGAAATAGACTTGGCATCACCTTTAATAATAGGAATTACCTTATCATTATCTTCAATTGGCATCGCATCAGTTAAGACAAGGCTTGTATCATAACTTAAGGCAAGCTTAGACATCGCTTTTTTAGTAGCTGCGTAGATATTTAATTCATCAATTTCTTTTGGGCTAACAATTTCAATCTGATAAAACAAGGCATCCTTTTTAATTATTTCAAATAAGGCTTCTCTTTTTTTCTCACTTAGTTTTTTAGAATCATTAATTAAATCATTGTTGTAGCCAATAGGTAAAACACAACACCCTACAACCAAAGGCCCACAAAGTGGTCCTCTCCCTGCTTCATCAATACCCATTACGAGCTTGTTATTAGGCCAACATTTATTTTCATATTCATTTAATAGACTCATATTTTTCAAAAGTAATTCTACCAATATTGTTTTCTCTAATATCCTTTAAAATTAGCTTATAAGTCTTAGTTCTATCTACTTTATCATTACTTGTAAGCCACATCTTGTTTCTACCTATAGCCTCAATTAAATCATCTTCATCTTCATTAATGCCATAGCGCTTATTTAAAAGTCCTGGATAATTATCTTTAATATAATTAAGTCCAAAATAAGTCAAATCTTCACTATCTAATATTTCATCATTCATACTGCCAAGTAAGGCAAGAATTTTAGCTTGATTTTGGTCCTCTATTTTAGGCCATAAAACACCCGGTGTATCTAATAATTCAACATCTTCATTAATTCTAATCCATTGTAGATTTTTAGTAACTCCCGGCCTATTTTCCGCCTTAGCAACCTTCTTTTTTACAATATTATTAATAAAGGTGCTCTTACCAACATTAGGTATGCCAACAACCATAGCTCTTAATGTTTTCTTTCTAATGCCACGGGCCTTAGCCTTATCTAATTTAGCCTTTAAAATTAATTTAACTTCATTAACCACTTTATTGGTAATCTTTTCATTTACCGAATCACAAAGTAAGGCTTTGTCAAAATAAGAAAGCCATAAATCATTTTCTTTTGTATCAGCTCTATCAGACTTATTTAAAATAACGAGTTTCTCTTTATTTTTGGCTAATTCATTAAGTAAAGGATTACCACTTGCTAAAGGCATACGTGCATCACGTATTTCAATAACTATATCAACAAGCTTTAATTGTTCCTCCATTTGTCTTCTAGCTTTTGCCATATGACCAGGAAACCAATTTATTTTAATATTATTTTCATTATCCATGCTTTATATTTTTAATTATCTTATCTACTTCATCTAAATTTTCCACAAAATAAATACCCTTAAGTTTATCTTCATTGGTTAAACCTAAAGCGTACATATTCTTAATTAAATCCTTTAATGGATTGTAATAGCCATTAAGATTATAAATGATACAAGGTGCATTTAAATGTTTTAAGCCAATCTTGCACATTACTTCACTTAATTCTTCTAAAGTTCCAATACCACCTGGCATCGCAATAAAGACATCACCTAATTCAATCATTTTAAGTCTTCTACTAGACATATCCTCGGTGACAATAAGTTTGGTAATGCGATCAAAAACATAACCTTCATCAACGAAAAATTGCGGTTCAACACCTATTACTTCACCATTATGATCAAGTACATGGCTAGCCAATTCACCCATTAAGCCAGACTTCGATCCACCATATATTAAGCAATGTTGATTTTTGCCAATATAGTCGCCTAATTGTCTTACAGTAGTAATTAAAGTATCACTATTACTAAGATTAGATCCTAAATAAACCGTAATATTCATTATTTAGCTCCAAAATCGGTAAAAGGATAATAAACGAAGACATTAGTAGACTTTATTTCTTCGTAAGTAAAAGTTCCATAATAACGACTATCTCTAGATACATTACGATTATCACCTAAACAAAAGTATTCATTATCACCAAGCGTAATCTCTAAATCTTCTGTATAAGCATCTTCAGCTAAGTAGTCTTCTTCATAATAGGTACCATTTATATATAGTTTGTTATCTTTATATACAACAGTATCATTTGGCATACCAATAACTCTTTTTACAATCAATTTATTTGTTTTTTCAGAATCAATAACACAAACATCAAATCTTTTAATACCGATGTTTCTAGTAATAATAAAACTAAAGCCGCGATCCTTATTATGTAAAGTAGGAACCATACTTGTTCCTTCAACTTCCACGCTAATAAACAAAAACTTAAAACAAATAAATAATATAACGAAGACCGCTATAGCAACCTGCAAAATATCCTTAACAAAATTTTTAATCTTATTTTTATCCATATGAAACTATTATATTAAAAAAGTCGCCTTAGCGACTTTTAAATTAACGAACTTCTTTAATTCTAGCAGACTTACCAGAACGTCCTCTTAAGTAATAAAGTTTAGCTCTTCTTACTTTACCGACTCTTAATACTTTAATGTCGATTAATGGTGAATGAACTGGGAAAGTTCTTTCAACGCCTACACCACTAGAAAGTTTTCTAACAGTGAAAGTTTCACCAATACCACTGCCCTTTACAGAGATAACCATTCCTTCGAATGCTTGAACACGAGACTTGTCGCCTTCTTTGATTTGAACATCAACTCTAACTGTCATACCAGGTCTAAGATCAGGTACATTAGTCTTAAGTTGGCTCTTAGTAATTTCGTTTACTAAATTTAAGTTCATCTTTCTAACTCCTTTTAACAAAATGCCATAACGTTGTTCATAATCATAAGAAAAGCGGAACAACAAGCTTAATTATATTAACATAAATAAAAGCTATGGCGCAAGCTATTTGAAGTGTTTTTCAAGAAATAAAGCAAGTCCATCATTACTAATGGAATCACAATTATATAAAACATCGAAACTCTTATTACCAATATAGACACCACTCCCTTTTATAAGAGCTGGAATATCATTTTCCGCATCGCCACATGTCATAATACTTTTAGGATCAATGTTTAAACGTTTGCTTAAATCATCAACAGCACAACCTTTATTTAAACCAGGTGGCACAATTTCCATTACATCGCTACCTGAAAAAAACATATCAAAGCGTTCATCATGAATATTACTTATCTTATTTTCTAATTGTTCCTTATATTCCTTTAAAAAGACAACAATTAATTTAGGTGATATATTAATCTTTTCAAAGTCGTATAGTAAAGGCTTAACATAACGAAGTTTACACCATTTATCAACCATATTTAAATCCTTTGGAAAATGGTTAAACAATAAGTTATCACCTCTGTAACATGCCAAAGCTAGATAATCTTCAATAAATATTTTATTTAAATAAGAAATAATATCATGATCTAAATGACTTAAATAAGTAGACTTATTATTGGCATAATATTCAATACCATTACAACCATAATAACAATCAAATAATTCATCAGCATTATTAGCTTTTAATACACGCATACTAGAAAATACTGGTCGACCAGAATTAATACCTAAAAAATAGCCCTTATCTTTTAAGATATGTAACATTTCATACATCTTTTTAGACATTTTGCCATTATAATCAATTAAAGTACCATCCACATCAAATAAAAAAGCTTTAATATTATTCATTAGATTCCTTAATCACCTCATCAAGCATTCTTTTTTCTTCAACTGTAAAATCCCTATTTTCCAATAAATCTTTACGATATTTATAGGTTTCTCTAATAGCTTCTTTTAGATTATATTTTCTAATTTCTTCATGATTGCCATTAGTTAAAACAAAAGGAACTTCCTTGCCTTCATATGAAAATGGTCTAGTATATTGAGGGTATTCTAATAGATTATTATCAAACGATTCTTCTTTTAAACTATCCGCACTAATGCCTTCATCAATTAAGCGCATAATAGAGTCCATAACCACCATACTAGCGAGTTCGCCACCTGTTAAAATATAATCACCAATCGAAATATTTTCATCAATATAGTCGTTAATTCGATAATCAACACCTTCATAATGACCACATACAATCATTAAATCATCATACTTTAAAAGACGATGTGCATCATTTTGCGTATATGGTTTAGCTTTAGGCGATGTAAGTAAAACATGGGTATTGGCACCTTTATTTTCGCTTATAGCTTTAGCTAAAACATCCACTCTTATCAGCATACCTGCCCCACCGCCATATGGTGTATCATCAACATGACGATGTTTATCAATTGAATAATCACGAATATCCACAATCTTTACTTCAACTAAATCTTTGGCTAAGATTCTTTTAATAATTGAAGTATTTAAAAAGCCTTCAAATTGTTCCTTAAATAAAGTTAAAACTGTTATTTTCATAATAAACCATCCATTTCAACAATATCTATACGTTTATTATTTAAATCAACATTTAATACAAATTGTTTTAAAAAAGGAACAAGCACTTCTTCTTTATCTTTTTTTATTCTTAAAAAATTATAATTAATACCCTTTTCGACTTGTAAGACTTTTCCGACTAGTTTATCTTCAACATACACATCTAAGTCTCTTAAATCCTTAAAGTAGAAAGAGCCATCTTCTAGAGCCTTAATATCAGCCACATCCTTATAGATAAAAAAATTCTTAAATTTTAATACATCATTAATATTGTCATAACCTTTTAGTTTTAACATTATAAAGCCTTTATGAAGCTTATACGATTCAACAATAAAAGGCTTATAGTCTTCACCTATATAGATAGTAGAATCTTTTAAAAAACGTTCTTTTATAAAGTCTGTACAAGATTCCACTTTTATTTCTCCCTTAATACCAAAGGTATTAATTATTTCACCAATTCTAACAAAATCCATGTCTTGATTATATAAAAAAAGAGATGATTTATCATCTCTATAGTGCTTCAAATTTAATTGAAATACGTTTGTTTTCAATTCTGCTAGCAACTTGTAGCATTTGACGAATTGAATTAGCCATTGTACCTTGTTTACCAATTAATCTAGCAATATCTTCACTTGGAGCATAAACATATAATAGAATTTCATTTTCATTTAATGATTCCATTTGTTTAACTGTTACATCCTCATTATTATTGCAGATAGGCTTAACAATGTTTAATAATACTTTTTCTAAATCAATCATTATTTGCTAACCTTCTTGCCATCAGCAAACTTCTTCATAATACCTTGGTTTGATAAAATATTACGAACAGTATCTGTTGGAAGAGCACCATTGTTTAACCATTTTAAAGTCTTTTCTTCATCGATATTAACAACAGCTGGGTTCTTAGTAGGATCATAGTTACCTAAAACTTCGATTTCTCTACCATCTCTTCTATCTCTTGAATCAGAAACAACAATACGATAGAAAGGAGATTTTTTAGCACCCATTCTCTTTAATCTTAATTTAACCATCTTAACTTCCTCCTTATTTCCTCTACTATATTTACATAAAATAAATAAAGTGTCAAGTATTTTTACTTGACACTATCTTTGCTTTCCTTAAACATTTTCATCATCTCATTAGTTAAACTAAAGGAACCAGGTTGTAATACAATATCTTCTCTTTTTACCCACTCGGCGTACTTTAGTTCATTTTCATCCATCAAGATAGTATTATCGCCATCCACATCGCAATAAAAACCTAATAATAAATCATTGGCACATCCCCAAGGTTGCGATTTATAATAGCGAATATTTTTAACATCGATGCCAACTTCTTCCTTAACTTCGCGCTTAACTGTTTCCTCGATTGTTTCGCCAATTTCGGCAAAGCCGGCAATTAAAGCATTGTATTTAAAGCCGGTACGATATTTTGCAAGAATTATCTTATCACCGTTTCTTACACCGACTATAACTGCCGGCATAATTCGAGGATAACTAGTATAGCCACAGTTTTCACAACACATCGCTCTTTCCTTAATTGAGTGAATCATCTTAAAACCACATCTACCACAAAACTTATTATCGTTATACCAATCCGCAAGATGTTTCCCTGTTTCGATCGCAAAAAGGCTTTCGCAAGATCCAATGCCTTCGATTCTTAATTCTCTTTCCGCAATATAAGAATAACTATCTAATTCAATATAGCTATCTACAAGAAAATATTTTTTATTATCAATAGAAAATAAGTAACGATAATTAAATTCATACTTTTCATCTATATCTTTTACTTTAGGGAATTTTATATAGTAACTATCAAAACTATCTTTTTCTAATAAAATTTTGCCATTAAGAATACATAAAGCGATATCTTCTTTTTCTGGAAAGGCATTGGGAAAATAACGATTATTTAATTTATGAGGATAAATATCTTGTATCATCTTAACCCTTAATTTCCGCAATTCCCTTTTTAATCCAATTAGCTAATTCATCCATACCTTCATTTGTTATGGCACTAATACAAATAATATCAGCCTTAGGATTTAATTCTTTGATACGCTTTTTAGCAGCCTCGAAATCAAAATTAAAATAGTCCACTGTATCAATTTTACTAATAATAACTAAATCACTCACTTTAAACATAAGAGGATACTTAAGAGGTTTATCATCTCCTTCGGGAACTGATAAAATCATCACATTCTTATGAGCACCAGTATCAAATTCAGCAGGACATACAAGATTGCCAATATTTTCCAGTATTAATAAATCAGTATTTTTTAAATCAACATGTTCAAGTGCTCGATAAGTCATATCCGCATCAATATGACATAGACCACCATTATGTATTTGAATGGATTCAATACCTGTTTTATCAGCCACTTTTTGAGCATCTAGACTAGACTTAATATCAACATCTATTTCCATTATTTTGTAGTCATCTTTTAAACGATTAATAAGATTTACAAGCATTGTTGTCTTACCAGAACCTGGTGAAGACATAACATTTATAAAAAATGTCTTTTCTTTATTTGTCATACTTCTAATCAAATCAGCTTGTGTATTATTGCTCGCAAAAACATTTTCATTTATTTGAATAACTTTAACCATCTTATTTACCTGTTCTTTCTTTAATTAACTTTCTTAAATAAGAATTCCACTCTTCAAAGCCTTCTCCTGTTTTAGCTGAAAGATAAAATATTTTAGCCTTTGGATTTAACTTATAGATTCGTTCTTCCATTAAAACTTTATTAAAATCAAACACTTCTAAGGCATCAATCTTATTAACTAAAACAATGTCACTTACTTCATACATCAAAGGATACTTAGCAGGCTTATCATCACCTTCAGGAATAGATAGAATAGTTAAATTGATATCGGCACCTGTATCAAATTCAGCAGGACATACTAGATTTCCAACATTTTCAATAAAACAAATATCGATATCATCAATACCCATTTCATCAAGTCCTTGTTTAGTCATTTGGGCAGACATATGACACATACCACCAGTATGTAGTTGAATACTTTTACCACCATTTTCTTGTATAGTTTGTGCATCAACACTAGCGTCAATGTCACATTCCATAACACCTACTCTATATTCAGGACTTAACATTTTGATAGTTCTAACTAATGTTGTAGTTTTGCCAGAACCAGGCGAAGACATAACATTAATCATTAGCTTTTTCTTTGTCATAAACTCTTCCCTAATGGTATTAGCGTTTACTTCATTCTCTTTAAAAATGTTTTCTTTAACTTCTAATATTTTTACCGAATCCATAATTCTCCTTTTTAAAAGACAGAGTATAATACCCTGCCTTTAACTTATACCTCAATCATTTTAACATGAGTGTACTTGATATTTCAGAATAAGCCTCTAGTCATGCCTGATAATGATTTCATCATCTTCTTTGATCTTTCAAATTGGTTAATAACCTTATTTACTTGATCAACACTTGTACCACTACCCTTGGCAACTCTTCTTTTATGAGAACCACGCATAATGCTAGGGTCTTTTCTTTCTTCTTTAGTCATTGATTGAATGACAGCCTTAGTAATTTTAGTACTCTTATCAACTTGGTCATCATCAATTTGACCCTTAAAGTCGCTCATTCCAGGTATCATGCCCATAATCGAAGATAATGGACCAAGCTTTTTAGTCTTTTCAATTGACATAAGCATATCATCCATTGTCATCTTACCAGATAACATACGTTTAGCTAAATCTTCAGCTTGTTTCTCATCAAATTCTTCTTGAGCCTTTTCAACTAGTGAAACAACATCACCCATGCCTAGAATTCGATCAGCTAAACGATCTGGATGGAAGATATCTAAATCTTCAATTTTTTCGCCAACACCGGTATATTTAATAGGCACACCAGTTAAAGCTTTTACCGAAAGAATTGAACCGCCTTTAGAGTCACCATCAAACTTAGTAACAATTAGGCCGGTAACATTTAATCTTTCATTAAAAGTCTTAGCAACATTGCATATATCTTGGCCAGTTAAAGCATCAACAGTAAGTAATATTTCATCAGGTTTTACATTTGATTTAATATCACTTAACTCTTGCATCAATTCTTCATCAATTGATAAACGACCAGCTGTATCGATTAATGCTACATCAAAGCCGTTTTCTTTAGCATATTTAACACCATCAATAGCTGTATTTAACGCATTAACAAATAAGCCTTTAGAATATACTTCAACACTAATACTTTCACCAAGTGTCTTTAATTGATCAATAGCCGCAGGTCTAATAACGTCACAAGCTACCATCAAGACTTTCTTGCCTTCTTTTTTCATTTGGTTGGCAATTTTAGCAACTTGTGTAGTTTTACCAGTACCTTGTAAACCTACTACCATGATTGTAGTTAAGCCATTTGCTTTGTAATGAATAGAGTTATCATCATCACCCAATAATTTGATGATTTCATCATGGATGATTTTAACTAAAAGTTGTCCTGGATCAATCGCATTTAAAACATCTTGTCCCTCTACTTCCTTACGGATTGAATTTAAGAAATTTTGAACAACAGTATAATTAACATCAGACTCTAAAAGAGCAACTCTTATCTCCTTTAAAGTATCTTCCATGTTTCTTTCACTTAATTTGCCCTTACCAGCAATATTCTTAAGTGATTTTGTTAAACGATCTTGTAATGAATCAAAAGCCATATCTAAATTATAAAAAAATCCTCGTGATAGCACAAGGATTTAATGTTAACCGATATATTTAACATCAACTCGATTGTTGATATTACATATTAGTTCATAAGGAATAGTATTTAAGTTAGCGGCAATCTTATTTATATCACCATAGACAATTACCTCATCATAAAGTTTACAAGAAACACCACTTACATCAATCATCATCTGGTCCATGCATACATTACCTAAAATGGGGCATTCAACACCATTGACATTAACCGTATTAACACCACTATTATAACGATAATAGCCATCACCATAGCCAATTGCCACTGTGGCCACTTTCACATCCTTATTAGCGATATATTTACGGTCATAACCAATAGCTTCACCTTTATGAACGGTTTTAATATGGGTAATAATTGACTTTAAACAAAGAGCTTGTTTTAAACCTTCAAAGCCACCTAGTCCATATAAGATAATACCAGGTCTAACCATATCTAAATGATAGAAAGGATGTTTAAAGATAGTTCCTGAATTAGCGCAATGTTTAATCTTAAAAATTATACCAACTTCTTCTAATTTACTTAAGGCAGACATGAGATTATCATATTGAAACTTTGAATAATCATCATCTAAACAATCAGAGAAATGTGTAAACACTCCTTCAAATTTAAGATTTTCCATCTTACAAGCTTCAATCATTTCATCAACATCTTTAAAGCCAATACGGTTCATACCTGTATCAATCTTTAAATGGCACTTGATATCAACACCAATTGCATTAACCGCCTTTGCATAGTCCAAAGAATAAATACATTGAGTAATATCATATTCATTTAATAATCTAGCTTCCTCAATAGGAGTATAGCCTAAGATAAGAATAGGCTTTTTAATTTCATTATCTCTAAGTTCTAGAGCTTCCTTAAGATTGCTGACGGCAAAATAATCAGCACCTAACTCTTCGTATAATCTAGCAATTCTAACGGCACCATGCCCATAGGCGTTATCTTTGATAACGGGACAAATCATTGCCCCGTCTGCTTTTTCTTTTATTAAATTGTAATTATCTTTGATTTTATTTAAATCTATTTCAATCCACGCTCTTTTATCCATAAGAATATTCTAACGCAAAACTAAACAAATAGTTTAAATAAGTGTCTTTGTACCAAACGGTCTAGTTACAAGTTCCAAGATTGAGTCATTATCAAATACTTCTGATAAAGCTTCCTTATAATCATTAACCATATTAGATGGAACGATAGCTTGAATTGTACCGCCAAAGCCACCGCCATGCACTCTAAAGGCACCATTATCACCTAATAATAAATCAGTAACAGCAAGTCCAATAGAAAGAGGTTGAATCTTAGGTTGTGAACTTGGATAGACATTTTGTAGATACATATAGCTAGATCTACCTGATTTATTAATTAGATATAGTAATTCTTTAATATCTTTCTTTTCAACAGCTTGTTTTTCTAAAATTGCACGCTTATCTTCCGTATAGAAATGAATGGCGCGAAGAATACTGCGATCATTTTTAACTTCTTCTCTAATTTCCTTAATATGATTAAAGAAATATTCTCTATCGCCATCAACTAGTACATCAGCGTTTAATACCTTGGCAACATCTTTCATTTCGCTTGGAACAGCAGAATATTCATCACTTAAATCCGCATGGTCACCTTTAGTATTAACTAAGATTAGTTCATAACCATAATCTTCAAAATTAAATTCATAATTTTCGACAACTGGTGCACTAGGATTGTTAAAATCCATAGCTACAAAACCACCTACCGAAATAGTTGCTTGGTCAAGTAGACCGCTAGCCTTACCAAAGTATTTATTTTCGGCATATTGGCCAATAATAGCGCGATCAATTGGTGTAACAACACCATCATTATAAAGACAATTGAAAATCTCACATACCATCACTTCAAAACAAGCACTACTAGACATGCCAGAGCCAATCGCAACACCTGAATCACACATTGCCTTAAAGCCACCAATGCGATAGCCTAGTTCGTTAAATCTAGCCGCAATACCTCTAATTAAAGATTTAGAAGTATTCTTTTCTTCACTTACAACTTCTAGATTACTTAAATCAACAATACAGTCATCAAACTTCTCATCAATGAAAGTACAAACATCTTCTTCACAAGCCTTAACCACACAAATATTGTCATAGTTAATAGTAGCTGATAAAGTATGGCCATGTTGATGATCAGTATGATTACCGCCAATTTCAGTTCTACCAGGAGAACTAATCAAATGATAGTCACCATCACCAAATCTTTTATAAGCTTTTTCAATAAGCTCTAAATATCTTTCTTTTTCCTTCTTTAAATCCTTAGTACCCTTTATTTTAGATAATAATCCATCAATTTCATTACCTAAAACATATTCTTTTAATTCACAATAATTCATAATAATTACCTTTCATTTAATGTGTATGTAATACAATGTTTAACAATGTTATTTGCATAAATAATTGGCTTTAAATATTTGTCATAATGCATCGCATTGGGATAGAATTGACACTCGAAACAAATGCCATAATAATCATGATACTCAAGACCATTTTTACCTTTAATATCACCCAAATAATTAGCTGTATAGATATGCATATCAGGTAAATCACTAGAAACAACAAGTTCTAATTTATCATTCCTAAGTCTACCCATTTCCTTATAATCAGTTTTTTCAAAAACATAGTTATGGTCAATTCCTTTTTTAGATAAGTTATCATGTCCTCTATCTAAAACATCTTTTATGTTGGCGTATTCTCTAAAATCAAAGGCTGTACCCTCGACTTTAATTGTTTCCTCACTAGCCATAGGACCAATATTTAATGCAACTTCGTCAGTATTAACTTGTAGTTCTTGATCAAAGATAGTATCTACGCCACCATTTAAATTGAAATAAGAATGGTTAGTAATATTTAAAATACCATCTTTATCACTTAAGGCTGTAAAAGAATACTCTAAAGTATTACCGTTTAATTTATAAGTAACATCTAAATCTAGATTACCAGGAAAACCACCTGACATATCACCATCAAATAATGTCAAAGTTGTAGCATCATTATCTGATTCCTTTAAAGAGTAGCTACGGAAACTTAAGTCGCCAACACCTGAATGTAATGTGCGATCATCTTCATTAATAGACAGCTGATAAGTCTCGCCATTTACTTCAAAAGTACCTTTGTCTAAACGATTAGCGTTTCTGCCTACCGTAGCACCTAAATGTGGTCCACTATTTTTGAAATATTCTTGTTGACTATCATAGCCCAAGACAATATCGGTATCCGTTTTCTTATCTATAAAAGATACCAAAGTAGCACCAATACTAGATACCTTTACCTTTAAAAATTCATTCTCTATTGTATAAATCATTCTTCACTCTTTGCCTTTACTAACATTGCTGCACCAATAACGCCAGGCTCTTTTAAGCTTGCAGCTACAACTTCAGCTGGCTTAATACCATTGAAATATTTATGATAGCTAGCAATCATGCTTGGCCAATAAGCATCAGCTTGATGTCTTGCAACACCACCACCGATAACAAAAATATGAGGGTCACAAATTTGGCCAATTGTCGCCAATAGTCTACCCATTTCATCAGCCATTTCATCGATTGCTTCGATAGCCTTAGGATCATTTTCTGCATACTTTTCAAATAAGTCACGAGTAGTCTTTCCCTCGCCATATAGTTCACTAGCTCTTCTAGCTAAGCCTCTACCACTTGATTCAGTTTCAATACTACCAGCATTCAATGTAGCTGAATAACGTTTGCAGCCATCCTTAACGATGATATTGCCAATCTCACCTGCATAGCCCATTTGGCCAGATAAAATCTTATGGTCAACAATTAAGGCGCCACCAACACCCGTAGAATGAGTAATGAAATAAACAATTGGTTTACCTTTACCAGCGCCAAGCATAGCTTCCGCAAGGCCCGCCATATTCGCATCATTATCCATATAAACAGGTACACCATAACGATCAGACAAAATCTTAGCAATTGGATAATCAGTAAAGCCAATCAAGTTATTAGACATCGGAATAGTATTGGTATAAACATTTACAGGTCCTGGCACTGCAATACCAATACCCTTAGTATTTTTAATATCACTAATCTTATCCAAGACCGAATAGATTGCATCCCTAATCTTTTCTCGAGGACCAATTAGGCCATAGGATTCTTCAACATATTCTTCAAGAATATTGCCATCATCATCCATTTTGCAAGCCCTTACATTAGTACCTCCTAAATCAACACCAACATAATAATTCATGATAATTTCTCCCTTAATAATATTATTATATCAATTCAGCTATTAAATCATAGCCTTTAAAATCAGTAATTTTAACATCAACAAAAGATCCTATTTCAAGTGTTTTATCACTCTTTATATAGACAACGCCATCAACACCATCAGGTGCCGACATATACGATCTAGCCACATATCTTTTAAATAAAGATTCATATCTTTCAATTAAAACGGTATAAGTATTACCTACTCTATTTTTATTTAAATCAAAGTTAATTCTTTGTTGTGTTTCCATCAAAATATTGTAACGACGATTGGCATCCTCTTCATCAACTTGAGGCATATCATATGCTTTGGTATCCTCTTCTCTTGAATAAGTAAAGGCGCCCATTGAATCAAACTTACATTTTTCAACCATTCTTAAAGTATCATTGAAAGTATCATCAGTCTCATATGGAAAGCCAACAATTAAAGTAGTCCTAATAATCGCATCCTTAAAAATACTTCTAATCTTATCAACTCTTTCTTCGATTAGTTTTACACTACCCCTTCTATTCATCTTCTTTAATATTTCATCATTGCCATATTGAACAGGAATATCAAAATAAGGAAGAACATGTTTAGAATTCTTCATCACATCCAAAAGCTCATCAGTAATTTCATCAGGATACATATATAGCACTCTAATCCACTTAAAATCAATTTGGTCAAGTCTTCTTAACAGTTCAGCTAGTGAAGAATTAATATCTTTGCCATATGTTGTAGTATCTTGGGCAACGACATTAAGTTCCTTAACGCCACTATCATAAAGTCTTTTCGCTTCAGAAACTACTTCATCTATTGGGAAGCTATAGTACTTTCCTCTAATTAAAGGGATAGCGCAATATGTACAACAGTTATTACAGCCATCACCAATCTTTAAATAAGCGCTATAATCTTTAGTTATAAGCTTTCTTTTATGACCATAATAAGAATTAAAGTCATGATTAAATAATTTCGCTAATTTTTTATCTAAATTTGGATAATCCGCAATTCTTACAAATAAATCAACTTCTGGAAACTCTTTTACACAATCATCATAATATCTTTGTGAAAGACATCCACAAACAATCAAATATTTTAAACGATCTTTTTTAAGTTCGGCCATCTCCAAAATAGTATCAATCGATTCTTGTTTAGCATTTTCAATAAAGCCACAAGTATTAATTACTATCGCATCACATTTTTTAGGATTAGACTCAATTTCAAAAAAAGGATCATCGAATAAGCCGATGATATGTTCACTATCAACTAAATTTTTGGCACAGCCCAAAGAAATAAAACCAATTTTCATAAAGTTATTATAAATTATTAATAAACATTAGAAAAGAAGAGATTACTCTCCTCTTTTTTCTCTAGCTTGTCTTTTATATCTTTCAATCTTCTCTTCTTTAATCTTGCCTCTTATAAAATCCCTTCTTTGTTTACGCTTGATTTCATCAATAGCTCTTTGTTTCTTCTTTTTATAATTAGGCTTAACCTTCTCATTTTTCTTATGAAGAGTTTTAGCGATAGCCTTTTCAACCTCTGCATTATTTACAACTCTTTTATAAGTTGGTGACTTAACATCCTTAAATTCACCATTTTTAACATCTTTAGCGATAAATTTAATGTTATTGTTTTTTTCTAAGTTTCTAATACTATTAACATCTTCTTCTTTATATAAAACATAGCTTACGCCATCTTTAGTATTACGACCTGTTCTACCAGCTCTATGAATATAGAAATTAAGTTCTTTTGGAAGGCCTAAAGATATAACATGCGTTACACCATCAACATCAATACCACGGCTTGCTACATCAGAACAAACAACATATGTATATTCTTTATTAGCTAGTTGCTTAATAGCCTTTTGTCTTTGTCTATTTTCTAGTCCACCATGCAATAATAAAGCTTTATAGCCATTATTAGCTAATACTTCATAAGTTTTATCAGCATTCTCTTTTGTATTGGCAAAAATCAAACATACATAAGGATTCAACAAAGGAAGTAAATCTAATAGTTTATCTTCATATTCTTTATGCTTGCAAGGAAGTAAGTAATGTGTAATCTTAGGATCTCTTTTTTTATCTTCAACTCTAATAATAGTTGGATTATTTAAATATTTCTTAACAAATTGATCAAGTTCTTTTGGGAAAGTTGCTGAAAAACATAGTACTTCAGGATTTTTTACCATATGTGAGAATACGGCATCAATATCTTCTAAAAATCCATATTCTAATGTCATATCCGCTTCATCAATAATAAACATTTGGACAAAATCAACTCTTATAACATTGTTTACAAATAAGTCTTTAATTCTACCTGGTGTACCAATGATAATATGGGGAGCCTTACTTGAGAATTTGTTCTTGTCTCTGCCACCACTTAATAAAGCAATTCTCAAATCTGGAAGCACTTCTTGCATAACTCTAGCATTTTGATAAACTTGGTAAGCTAATTCTCTAGTAGGCAAAGAAATTAATACTTGGGTCTTATCGCTTACCGTATTAATGTTTTCGCATATTGGAATAAGATAAGCATGGGTCTTGCCAGTGCCCGTTTTCGATAAAGCAATAACATCCTTTTTAGAATTAGCTAATTCAAGCACCTTCTTTTGAACATTTGTTAAATCACTAAATTTATTTAATTTTAAAAATTCTTCTGTTGTTTTTTTCATCGGTACAATTATAACACATGCTAAAATAGGAATATGGAAATAAAAAGAATTGTTCCAAGTGGTTATTGTAAGGGTGTTGTTAATGCGATAAATGTTGCAAAAAAAACTAAAGAAAAATATCAAGATAAAAATGTTTATATCTTAGGGATGATTGTACATAATTCTTATGTAACTAAAAATTTACAAGATTTAGGTATTATTACGCTAGATGATTCTAATAAAACAAAAGAAGAATTATTAGATGAAATAGATGATGGCGTGGTAATATTTACAGCTCATGGAACAGCTGATTATATAAAAAAGAAAGCTCAAGATAAGGGCTTGATTTGTGTTGATGCAGCATGCGTAGATGTTAATAAGAATAAGGAAACCATAATTAATTATTTAAATAAGGGTTTTGAAGTACTATATTTTGGTAAAAAGAATCACCCTGAAGCTCTAGCTATCCTTTCTATAAACAAAGAAAAGATACACTTAATCACTTCCAAAGAAGATATTGATAAATTAGATATTAAAGGAAATATAGTTATAACTAATCAAACAACGATGTCTTATCTAGAATTAGAGGACTTATTTAAGTATGCCTTAAATAAATATCCAAATATTATTATTGAAAAAGAAATATGTAATGCGACAAGCGCAAGACAAAGTGCCGTTAGTAGTATAAGTGATGGTGATTTATTATATGTTGTAGGTGATATTAAATCTAATAACACAAATAAATTAGCCCAAATAGGAAAAAAGAACTTTAAGAAAGTTCTTTTGATAAATAACAAAGATGATATTAACGACAATGATTTAATAAATGTCAACAAAGTATATGTAACAGCTGGAGCTAGTACTCCGCCTATGCTTGTTGATGAAGTTATTAAATATTTAGGCTCTAAAGCGCTTTAAGATAGCCTTAGGGCTAACTTTACGAATATGCAGGATTTGTTGAGGTAGATTGAAATAGCTACTTACAAAGTAATAAATTACAAGCATCAATCCTCCACATCCTAACATTACCGCAATATCGACAATTCTGCTTGTATAAGAAACATCTAGAAGAATATGAAGCAACTTAACAGGTATAACCATGACAAGAGTTGAAACAACTGTTAAGAATACTTTTCTTAAGGTCATAGTAAACTTTGTTTTAAAACATTTCTTTAGAATCAACATATAAGCCACTATTACAAAGAAAGTGCTTAAGGCTGTTGATAAAGTCATACCAATTGATCCAAATTGTCTTACAAATATAAAGAAAGTACCAAGCTTAATTAAACAACTTGCAATTAGGGCGATAGTTGCCTCTTTTTTAAGTCTTAAAGTAATCATGATACTTGATAAAATAGGTGCAATAGTATCTGTGAATGTCACTAAGCTATAGACAGCTAAAAGTCTAGCACCAACTTCTAAGTTGGAATTTCCATACATAATATAGTAAATATCTTTCGCAAAAAAGAAATATACAAAGACACATGGAATAAGAATAAATAAGACTGTTTCACAAATTTGAATAATTTGATTATTTAACTTTTTAAGGTCTTGTTGTTCAAGGCTCTCTGATAAATATGGAACAAGACCAGCTGAAAAGCCTAAGGTTAAAACTTGTGGAATACTTGAAAGTTTATTACAGTTAGCTAATAAAATACCCATTTCAAGTTTCATTTGAGCTACATCATAACCAGCTTTAGTAGCTGTGTCCATAAAGAAAGTCGAGTTAACTAAAGAACTAAGACTTCCTAAAAAAGATATAAGTAAGTATGGAACACTTAAGTTAATAAGTTCTTGTAAAAGTCTCTTCTTGGTGATTGCGGGACTTTCTTGTTTCTTTACTAATTGATCTATTTTCTTATCATCTTTTTTAGTCATAAATAAGAAGAAGAAAATACATACTAGAGCCGCAATACCAGCCGCTAGTATAGCCATATAAATGGCATAAATAGAATCAAAATGTAATATCGAAACAAATAAATAGCCAAGCAAGATAATACAAGCTACTCTAACAAATTGTTCTAAAGCTTGTGATGCGCCATATAAATCAAGACGTTTTAACCCTTGATAATAGCCTCTTACAGCACTTAAATAAGGTACTAAAATAACCGCGAACAATAGAATATAGAAGATATTTCTTAAATGGATGATATCTTCGCTACTTGCCCCAGAGCCCATTGATTGAGCAGCTAATGGTGAAGCTACTAAAAGGAATATTAAAGCTACTAGAAACGTCAATCCCATTACTAAGGAAATACCCATTTTCTTAATTAATAAGACCGTTTTATAGTCTTCTTTAGCATAATATCTAGATACTAAAGCCGCAATCGCAAAAGGAATACCAGCGCTAGAAATTTTTAATAATAAATCATAATAAGTATAAGCTATTGAATAAAAGGCCATATTAGCTTCACCAGCCATAGAAGATAGTGGAGCATAATATAAAAGGCCTAAAGCTTTAGAAATAAAAATACCAAAAGAAGAAGTTAGGGCCGCAACCATCAGAGATTGATTTTTCTTTTTCATTGTTGTTCTCCTAACTCTAATTTAATATATTCGTGATAATTTACGCTTAAATCCTTATTATGCCAAGAGACTGAAACATATAGGGTTGGATTATCAACACTAGATGTACCCGATATAGTAATACCCTTAACATAATTATTAGCTGAATTTACTTGATTAGGAATCATAATATATTCATTTTCCTCAAATAATCCAATGTTGGCAGCCATCACATTAGAATAGTCTACACCCTTTTCAATTGCAATAACTTGAATGCCATACATAGCCTTTTTAGGATTATCGACAGTCACATAAAAACGGTAGCCATCATTAATTGAGGCAATCTCGCCATCGATATCAAAATATTCACTAGAATCTTTGAAATCAGTTCTTTCATTTAGCTGACTAACTAAGCTTTGATATCTTTGATTAGCGCTATCGTCAATGGTATCCTCACTTTTACAACCGCATAACAAAAATGATAGTACTAAACTAAATACAACAATCTTCTTCATTGATTAAAAATTTACAGCGTAATAGAATTTCTTACCCTTTTTAATGATTGTAAGCTTATTATCAAACGCATCTTCCTTCTTTAATACAAAGTTTAAATCATTGACTTTTTCACCATTTACAGTAATTGAATTACCATTAATTAAATCTCTGGCTTCTCTTTTACTGCTTGCAACATGTAAATTAACTAAAGCATCAATTAATAACGTATTGTCTTCAATAGTACTCTTTTCTAAATCGCTAGTAGCATCCTTTAATTGCTGATAAGATAATTCTCTTATATCACCCTTAAAGAATACATCCGCAATCTTAACCGCATTATCATAAGCTTCTTTGCCGTGTATAAAAGTAATAACTTCTCTAGCTAAAGCCTTATGAGCTAATCTTAAATGTGGTTCTTCCTTATTAGACTTCTCTAAATCTTCAATTTCTTCTTTAGATAAGAAAGTTAAGAATTTTAAATAATCAATAACTTTATCATCTTCCGAATTAATAAAGAATTGATACATTTCATAAGGACTAGTCTTATTAGCATCTAACCAAATAGCCTTACCATTTGTCTTACCAAATTTAGAGCCATCAGACTTAGTTAAAAGAGGCATTGTAAAGCCATATGCTTCTTTGCCAAGTTTCTTTCTTATAAGTTCAATACCAGCAGTAATATTACCCCATTGATCTTGACCAGCAACTTGCATTGTTACACCCTTATTTTCATATAGATGCATAAAGTCATAAGCTTGCATAAGCATATAAGAAAATTCAGTATAAGTAATGCCCTCATCTAATCTTCTTTTAATAATGTCTTTATTAAGCATGTAATTGATATTAAAATATTTGCCAACATCTCTTAAAAATTCAATATAAGAAAATTCTTTTAACCAATCATAGTTATTAACAACTCTAAAGCCAAATAATTGAGAAGCTTGTTTTGCAAGACATTCATAGTTATGTAAAACTTCTTCTTTGGTAATCATTGGTCTTTCACTGTCTGGTTTAGGATCACCAATTAGACCTGTTCCACCACCAACAAGTAAAACAGGATTGTGTCCTGCTTCTTTAAGTCTTTTAGAAATCAAAAAACTAGAAAAATGACCAATATGCAAGGAATCTCCAGTTGGATCAGTTCCTATATAAAAAGTCATTCCACCTTTATTTAATTTTTTTCTTAAATCCGGCGAAGAACAGTCTTTAATAAGACCTCTCCACTCTAATTCTTCGTATATACCCATTATTTCGTCGTCTTTCTTTCTTTATATATATAACCTAACACTTTTTGTTTGTCTTCTACTTTTTCATTCTTTAATAGTTTAGTCATAAGACGCATGCTTACAGCACCTAAATCATAAGAAGGAATCTCAAAAGCACTTATTTCTGGCCTAACCATAGAAAGATATTTAGTATCATTCAAACAAATAATTTCCATTTCATCAGGAATTTTTACACCGTTTTCAGCACAAGCATTTAAGCAAGCTAAAGCTTGTGAATCACGGTTTACAATCATCAATTGATGACGATGATTCTTAAAATAACTCTTCAAGAATTTATAAGTTGATCTTTCATCATTTGAGAATTCAAGATAACCATTAAAGTTTAAATCATGGTCCTTATAACATTTCTTAGCACCCTCAACCATCTCTTTAGTCATATTTTTATTACGACGATCTTCAAGCACTACAATGTCCTTAATCCCCTTGTTTAATCTTTCATCAATTACTTCATAAACTGCTCTACTATAATCAACACAAACAGAACAAATTGAATTAGTGATAATGCGATCATTTACCACAACCATAGGAATAGAAAAAGTATCTAATTGTTTAGTAGCATCTTCTAAATCCTTATTGCAATAGATGACAACACCATCAACTCTAGATTTAATTACATCATCTAATACTTCTTGAATATTGGTAATACCTTGGGTAACAGCGTGTAAATAAATGTTGTAATCATAGATTTTCGCAACATCACATAAACCATTAATTAATTGTCCAGTATTAGTAATAGACTCTTCAGGAAAAATTAGGCCTATTGTTGTGGTGCGTTGTAAAGCTAAACCTTGAGCTATAGCACTAGGCTTATAACCCAAGGATTTGATAGCTTCTTCAACTTTTGTTTTAGTTGCTTGTTTAACAACATCCGAACCGTTCATTACCCTAGATACGGTTGCAAGAGAAACATCAGCTTGTCTTGCAACATCGTAAATAGTTACACGTTTCATTTAATTATTCCTTATTCTCAGTATCTTCTGATTTTTCTTCTTTTTTGTATTCTTCAGGCTTTAACCAAGCTTTTAAAGCAGCTACAGCCTTTTCTGCAACATCGATAGTAGCATCCTTAGCTTTTTCAATATTTTCTTGAACTTCAGGCTTATTTAGATATTCTTCAACACCAGTCTTAGCCTTTTCATAAGTACCGCTAACAGCTCCTACGACTTTTTTAACGTTTTCATTAGCCATGATTGAATCATAAGAAGACTTGCAAGTAGCACCAATTTTTTCACCAGTATCCTTAGCATAAGTACTAACATTTTCAACTGTCTTCTTAACGTTTTCATTTTCCTTTAGTTCAGCATATTTCTTATTTACGCCATCACCAAGTTCTTTAGCCTTTGTCTTAACAAATTCCAAAGTCTTCTTAACTTCTTCAGAATCAGCAGCACTGTTATATAAACCCTTTACTTTTTCGATCGCTTTGTTTAAAACTTCAACAGACTTTTCTTTAACTTCGCTTGCCTTTTCCTTTAAAGCAGGATCAACGCTTTCAGCGCCCTTAGAGATTTCATCAATCTTTTTCTTCATCTCTTCTACTGTTTCATCGATTTGTTCTTCAATTTTCTTTTCTTCAGCCATAATTATTCTCCTTTGCTTAATATATCATCTAAGCTAAGTTCAGTTGGTTCTTCTTGTTTATTATCTGTTTTAGAGCCCTGAACTTTTTTGACAACGTCAACCACTTTATTTTTGATTGTATCAGCATTTTTGACTACATAGTCCTTTGCTTCATCAATAGCTTTTACACTACTATCGTAAGCCTTATCAATGCCCTTGCAAGCTTTTACAGTGGTATCAACTGGCACCTGGATCTTTTCTAAAGTTTCTTCTACCTTATCAATAGAACCATGTGTCTTTAATATTGTTTCTTCAACACTTCCCAATAACTTTATTGTCTTAATCAAAAACACAATTAATGCAATTAAAACAACAACTCCTAATATTGGTAAAAGTTCTCTAAAAATTTCCGAAACTTCTTGCATAACCTAGTACCTCCTATATACTATTCTATATTAAATGAAAATATTTTCAACAATTTGTAAGCACTAACAATATCAATACTTTTAGCATTTATTTATCGCCCTTTGAATTAAAATGTTAGCCTGTAGTCACAATATTTCTATCATCAAATGTCTATATCTTTTAATAGATATTTGATATTTTGTTCAAGCTTATTAATTCTTATTTCTAGTCCGTTTACAAGCTTGTCTATTCGCTTATCACTAATATCCATCTTATCTTTATACATGTTTAATAAACAACGATATTCATTAGATAATCCCTCTAATTTTTTGGTATCCACATTAATGATATCTTTCCCTAAAGCCTTCAAAATATCTTCATAATCCTTATTAGAATTGGTAAAAAATTTACCATATCCCTTTAAAAAGTTCATCTCATTTAAATATTTATCGCATTGCATGCTTTGTCCTGTATCAAATATCGGTGTAGTCTTTGCCCACTCTAATGTATTTACGTTTCTAATAACGCCAAAATTCTTTAAATGCCTATCAGTATTCAACATTAGATAATCAACAATAAACATATTTTCAACGTTTCTTCGAGCATTTGATACATTATGTTTTTCTAAAACTGAAATATAAAATTCATAATCACTTAAATTATTAGGCTTCTTTTCTGATTTAAACACATCATAAGCAGAAATAATTTCCTCATTTTCATTAATAAAGCTGTTACATTTTGAAACTAGCTTCGTATCATTGTTCCACTCAACTTGATAATCACAATAATCAAAATCGAGTCTTTTACTAATTGAAGATGCGAGCCATTCATTAAACGGTTCTTCTTTGCCTTGAGTATAAGTGCCTTTAACTAAAACTCTTTTATCATTTTCGATAATCCAAGCCTTTTGTAACATACCATCAGTTGTATTATTAGGCGAATAAAGTAGTGTTTTATCTATTAATACATTTAAAGAGGATGAATCTAAAGATGCCTGTAGATATGCTTTATATTCAAAATCATTGGTAAAGAAATTAATATTTTTCCATTCGATATTACTATTTTTTTCCTTTAGCCAATATTGATCAGATAAAGAAAGCGCATATGATTTATTTAATAATTCGTCAGTAGAAGATACATTTAATTTTTCTAATAGTTTTTTTAAATCCTTTCTTAAGGAAGGGATACCCCTGCCCTTAAACCACTTATTTGTTTCTTTTAAAACACTTGCCCCTTTTGTATTACTAGCGTTAATAATTGATAAAGGAGCATAATCAATATGATATGTTTCATAAATTTCTTCAATAATATTAAATGTTGTGTTGTATTCAATTAACATTACTTCAACATTTTTATTCATTATTAAACATTTCATATTTTCTCCTTTCCATATCAACCGCTTAGTACTAATTGCCTTTTTAAATATTTAATTTTTATATACGGTATTTTATCAATTAAAATTTGGAAAGCGTTTTTAAACATCTAAAACAATATCTTCCTCTATATCAAAACTATATCCTTCACTATTTTTGCCATTATAGTTAGAACAAAGAAAATCATCATAAGAATTCTTAAAGCGTCTACTTAATTCCCATGCATTATTTGGATATTCACTAAATTCTTTTTCGGTTATTTCAAAAATGTCATACCAAAATTGATTACCAACTTCGTTATATATTTTTACTGCATAAATATCTTTACCAAACTTACCCGCTCCGCAACATAAAGCCATCATTTTATCCTTTAAAACAGCAAAGTCATCATAAGAATATTTCATAAGGCCTCCTTAAGTTTGGTTATTAACTTTTAAAGATACTTCTTAGTCATATTAGCGATATTGTAGATATCTTTACTAGACATAAAGACATATACCGCATCACCATTTTCAGCGAGCTTTTTTGCACCCTCTTCATCTTCGCTTAAGACAATTGAATTAGGAATCATCTTAGCTAGATAATTAATGTCAATATCGGTTCCATCTTGTTTATCATCAATGGAAGTAAAATCCAATAAATATATTTCATCAGCTATTTCTAAAGCCTCTTTAAACTCATTGGCAAAATGTAATACTCTACTTGCACGATGAGGTTTAAAAATAGCGATAATCTTCTTATCTTTATAACGAAGTCTACTAGCTTCAAGCGTAACCTTAACTTCTGTTGGATGGTGTGCATAATCATCCACAAATATAGAGTTTTTATATTCTTCTATCACATATCTTCTTTTTGGGCCATGGTAATGATTTAATACATCATTTATAGTCTTAAAATCCAATTTTAAGTAATAAGCTAAACTTAATACGCTTAAACAATCGATTAATAAATGTTTACCAACAAATGGTAAATCAAAATGATAAACAAAACTATTTTTATAGTACAAATCAAAACTTGTGCCATTAGAATCTTCTTTTAGATTCTTTGGATAAAAATCATTAGTTTCATTAATGCCAAAGCTATAATGTTCAATATTATTAAATTCTAATTTTTGGCACCACTTATCATCACCATTTATAAATACCGCCTTTGATACATTGTGTACAAACTTTTGATAAGAATTAAAATAATCAACTTCATCCTTAAAGAAATCAACATGATCTATTTCGATATTAGTAATGATGGCATATTCTGGATAATAACTATGAAAATGATTTCTAAATTCATCAGATTCTACACATAAATATTCGCTATCTTTACTTAAATAGCCTTCACCATCGCCTATTAAATAAGCTGTTTTAAAAAAAGGTTGTAGTACCGATTTGCACATGGTAGTGGTTGTTGTTTTACCATGACTTCCCGCAATACTAACACTCTTATATTTTTCCATAAGTTTGCCTAAAAACTCATGATATCTATAACACGTACATGTAGGATTATGCCTTGCAGCTACAACTTCTGGAAAGTCTTCTAAAAAGGCATTGCCAATAATTATAGTATAGCCATCTTTAATATTGTCTTTATCAAAAGGTAATATTTTAATACCATTTTTAACTAATAAATCTTCTGTAAAGAAATGTTTATCTAAATCAGAGCCAACAACTTCTTCACCAATATTTTTAAGCATAATGGCTAAAGAAGCCATGCCTGAACCTTTAATACCAATAAAATAATACATTATTTATCCTTTGTATAAAGACCTGAGAATAGATCTATTTCTTGTGTTTCTTCTACTTCAAATTCATCTTTTTTATATTCATTAGTTGGAAAAACATCATCAAAATCTTGATCGGTAACTTCCTTAAGTTCTTCAAAGGCAGGCTCTTCCTTCTTTTCTTCCTTTATATTAGGATTTGTTTCATAGCCATAAATTGGTGATAAAACAGTGCCTAAATAGCTGGAACCAGGTTTTTCTACAGATGCATAATTTACATCAGCAGGAACTTCTTGTTTCTTTTGTTTCTTATCGATATTACCAAAAATTGGTGAAAGAGCTGGTTGAGCTACATAGTTTTCATCATATACTGGATTAGTTTCTCTTGTCTCGACCGTTACCTCTTTCTTAACAGCAGTCTCATCATAGTTAATAAAAGCACTATTAGAACTAGAAACAGAAGCCTTAGGTTCTTGTTTAACTTCCACTTTAGTTGGTTCTACTTTAGGCTCTTCTTTTTTGCCATATAAAATATCGCTAGCCTTATATTTGTTGTCGTTAGCCTTAGGCTTAGACTTTCTAACAGGTTGTTCAACCTCATCATCTTCAAATAAAATATCTAGAAATCTTTGTTTAATAGTTTGTGTGTTATTTCCCATTTATATATCCTCACTAATATTTTACAACAATACTTAATTTGTAACCTTTTACAATTAGTATTATTTTAACTTTTAATCAACATAATCACAATAATATTAAGAGCCTGGATAACTAAAAATTTTATTAAAAAAACAAGATAACTAATTTATCGTCAAACAATATTGTTTTAACTGCACTACTAATAAACTCAGTTTCTTGTCTAAATATATTTAAAGAAAGTTTGAAGATATAAAAAAATCGCTTATTAAGCGATTATTTAGAGCCACATTTAGCACAAACTCTATGAGCTAATTTATATTCTCCACAAGATGGACATTTAACCATCGCAGGAGCACTTAGTTTATAATGAGTTCTTCTTTTAGCTTTACGTGTCTTTGAATTTCTTCTTTGTTGAACTGCCATCTAATGTTATTCCTCCCTATACTCCAATAATTTTGCTAACCGAGGATCAATTTCTTCCTTCGAGCGTTTATTATACTCCTCTTCGGTAAGAATTGTCCAGCCATCCCCACTATAATACCTTTTTTCGTCAGGATTTTCAACCATAATCGGAGCTTCTGGCTCAACAATATAAGAAACAAAATCTTCAATCTCTAGATTATCGATAAAATAAAAGCCATCATCCTCGTTATTAGTTACTACTTTTAAATCATCGCAAATATCAAATGGTACATCAACATTTTTAAGTGTCATACAATCAGGGCAAAGTATAATTCCCTTTAATTCATAGTTTATGCATAAGTCATGATTATCATCATAGTAAAAGATAATACTGCCCTCTACTTCTTTAATGCCATTTATAAAAACATTATCTTTTATTTCAATGTCTTTTAAATCAATGGGATACTCTTTTTGATCACTAATGTTAGCTAAATCTCTAAAACAAATTTTCATAGCGCTATTATATAATATTTTCATGAATGTAAGCGGAATAGTTGTTGAATATAATCCATTTCATAATGGCCATCTATATCATTTAAATAAAGTAAAAGAGTTCACTAATCCTGATTTAATCATCGCTATTACTAGCGGCAATTTTACTCAACGTGGTGAGATATCAATTATAAATAAATTTGATAAGACTAAGGTTGCTTTAGAAAATGGCGTTGATATCGTTATTGAGTTACCATATATCTATACTGTACAAAATGCTAGTGTATTCGGTAGTAAAAGTGTTGAACTATTAAATAAATTAAAGATTAATAATTTAGTCTTTGGTTCAGAAACAAATAATCTAGAAGAACTTAAGGATTTTGCTTCATACAATATTGAAATTGATTATTTAAAAGAAATATTAGACCAAGGAAATTCTTTTCCTAAAGCCTATGGTCTTTTAGCTGGTAGTCTTTATCCAAACGACATTCTTGGTATAGCTTATCTAAAAGCTCTAGAAAACACTAATATTAAGCCTTTTTTAATTCAAAGGACAAATAGTTATCATAGTGAAGAACTAGCGAATATCGCAAGCGCAAAGGCTATTAGAGAAGCTATTAAAAATAATCAAGATTACAAGATTGCTACACCACTAACAATATCCAGTCCAATATTTAACGATGATTTATATCCATATCTCCAAAGATTATTACTAACAATGGATAAAAATGCATTAAAAGATATCTTTTTAGTATCGGAGGGAATAGAAAATTTATTGATTAGTAATACTAGCAAATATGATGACTATAATTCGTTTATAAATGCATGTGTATCAAGAAGATATACTAAAGCTAGAATACAAAGAATATGTACACATATTATTAACCAAATAAGTAAGGCTGAAGTTAATAAATTAGAACCTCTAGATTATGTTAGAGTACTAGGCTTTAATAAAAAAGGACAAGAATATTTAAGACAATTTAGAAAAAACGAAGACGTAAAAATAGTTACACAATTTAAAAATATTCCTGACTCTTATAAACAAATAGAATGGAAAGTAGCCAATCTATATGCAACATATACAAGTGATCGTAAGGAATATTTAAAACAAGAATTAAAAGGCCCAATCATCATCGATTGAGCCTTTTTAAACTATTTGATTTTATCTAAATGCCAGATGTCATTTACATAATCATTAATTGTTCTATCACTAGAGAAGAAACTAGAATTAGCAATATTGCATAGACACATTCTAGCCCACTTTTCTTTATCTTGATATAAACCATAAATCTTATTATGAGCATCCTTATATGAATGGAAATCAGCCAAAATCATATATTCATCATTTCTTAATAAGAATTCATTCGCAACATCTAAGAAAGCATTCTTATCTTCATCGAAAGTACCATCAGTTAAAGAATCGATGATTCTCTTAAGTTCAGGATCATTTTGATAATAATCATAAGGATGATAATCTTGTTTTCTAGCAGCAACTTCATCTTCATTCATGCCGAAGATAACAATATTATCATCGCCTACTAAATCTCTGATTTCAACATTAGCACCATCAAGTGTGCCTAATGTTACGGCACCATTCATCATAAACTTCATATTACCAGTACCAGATGCTTCCTTACCAGCGGTAGAAATTTGTTCAGAAACATCAGCAGCAGGCATTAATTTTTCCGCAATAGTAACACGGTAATTAGGAATAAATACCACTTTAATAAACTTGCTTGCAAGAGGATCATTATCAATAGTCTTACCAACGCAGTTAATTAATCTAATAACATCCTTAGCGAAATAGTATGTTCCAGCTGCCTTAGCACCAAAGATAAAGGTAGTCTTAGGCATATCAAAATCTGGTTCACTATGAATACGATGGTATAAAGAGATTACATACATAATATTTAATAATTGTCTCTTATAGGCATGAAGTCTTTTTGCTTGTACATCATAGATACTATTTGGATCAATTTCAATACCATATAGTTTGTTTAAGTAGTTTGCAAGTTCAACTTTCTTACCCTTTTTAACAGCCAAGAATTCTTGTTGAAGTTCTGAATTATCTACATACTTATTAAGTTCACTTAAAGAATTAAAATCTTTTCTAATATCAGCTTTAGTATACTTCATGATTAAATCAACAAGCTCGCGGTTTGAATATAATAACCATCTTCTTTGAGTGATACCATTTGTCTTATTATTAAACATCTCAGGATAGATTTCGTAGAAATTCTTGAAAGTATCTTTGATTAAGATATCACTATGAATCTTAGCAACGCCATTGATCGAGAATGAACCAACAATTGATAAGTTAGCCATCTTAACACTACCATTAGAAATAATTCTTACTGAATTAATAAAGTTATCATCTTTGCCTTGTTGTCTTAAGCTATTAACGAAACGATTATCAATCTCTTCAATGATTAGATAAATTCTAGGAAGAAGTGTCTTGATATAGTTAACAGGCCATTTTTCAAGAGCTTCTTGTAATACTGTATGGTTTGTATAAGCAAAAGTATGCTTAACAATACCAAAGGCCTTATCCCATTGATAACCATAGTCATCAAGTAAAATACGCATTAATTCAGGAACAGCTAAAGCAGGATGAGTATCATTTAATTGAATAACTACTTTATCAGCGAAATTATCTAAATTTTCATTGTTCTTTAGATGTTCTCTAATAATTGTTTGTAAACCAGCAGAAACAAAGAAATATTCTTGTTTAATACGTGTTAACTTACCCTCTTCTGTATAATCCTCAGGATATAGATTTAAACAAATCTTTTCTACTTCTGCAAGATATTCAGGATAAGCCATATGGCTAGGAAGATTATCACTTGGTTCAGCAGACCACATTCTTAAAGTATTAGTAACATAAGTATCAGCACCAACAATTGGCATATCATATGGTACAGCTAATACTTCTTCATAATTGCGATGATTAAAACCTAGATTGCCATTTTCATCTCTATATACTTCAATATCACCATAGAATCTTACAGAAACACCCTTTTCAGCCTTTCTGATTTCCCATGGATAACCATATCTTAACCATTGATCAGGAACTTCTACTTGTTGATTATCAATAATTAATTGTTTAAATAAACCATTACGGTAACGAATAGTATTACCATTACCGGCAAAATTTAAGCTCGCTAAAGAATCTAAGAAACAAGCAGCAAGCCTACCTAAACCACCATTTCCTAAACCCGCATCAGCTTCACAATCTTCGATTTCATTTAAGTCAATGCCAAGTTCTTCTAAAGCTTCCTTAGTAACATCATATAAGCCAAGAGACATTAGATTATTACTTAACATTCTTCCCATTAAGAATTCTAATGAGAAATAATATAAAGTCTTATCTTGATTATTTTTAACATTCTCTCTTGTCTTTTTCCAGTTTGACATTGCATGAGCCATAACAACAGAGCCTAATGCTGCATATTGTTCATAAATAGTTGACTCCTTAACAGACTTTCCATATTTAACTTCAAGAAATTTTACAAATGCTTCTTTTAAATTTTCTTTACTATTAAACATTTTAGAAATCTCAAAATCAAAATTTAACATTTTATCCTCTTATTAACTCCTTTTTTCACCTGTGTTCTATTATACCAAGAACATAATCTATTTCATTTATTTTTTTATTAAGCTTTAAAACGTCGCCATCAGAATTAAAATAGCGATATCTTTCCTTCAAATCCCTTAAATATTCAATAAAAATTTCTTCTTTATTCCTCAATAGTATTGGACCATAATTAATCTCTAAATCACTATAACTATCATGATATTCTGTATTAAATACAACAATTTGATAGTATTTATCATCCTTTAAAACCACTTCATTTAAGATAGTGTAATGATTATCACTAATAAACTTTCTTAATTTATCAACATCTTTATTGATTTGCACAATAATACTATGATATTTACTTAAATCCTTGCCCTTAAAAATATCCATCACGGTATAATATCCCATTCCCGCAATAGTTATGATGTCTACATCATCCTTAACATCATTTAAACCATCGCTTAAAATAGGAATAACTTTATCCTCTAGATGATATTTTGATATAGCCTCTTTTGTTCTATTTAATGGCCCAATTTTATTATCTACCGCATAAGCCTTAGGGCAAATATTATTAAGCACTAAAAAACAAGGTAGTAAACCATGGTCACTTCCCACATCATATACTACCTTATCTTTAGATACTAAATTGGCTATTTGTAATAGTCGTTTAGATAACATTAGCGCTTATCTTCCAAAAATTCCTTAAGTCTCTTGCATTTAGTAGGATTTTTAAGTTTTCTTAAAGCCTTAGCCTCAATTTGTCTAATTCTTTCTCTTGTTACATCGAACTCTTTTCCTACTTCTTCAAGTGTTCTAGTTCTACCATCTTCAAGACCAAATCTTAATCTTAATACCTTTTCTTCTCTTTCGGTTAAAGTAGAAAGAACCGCATTAATTTCATCTTTTAAAAGTTCATTATTAGCGTATTGGTCAGGAGAAACAGTAGTCTCGTCTTCAATAAAATCGCCTAAATGAGAATCATCTTCTTCACCAATTGGTGTTTCAAGTGATACTGGATCTAGTGCAATCTTTTGAATATCTCTAACTTTTTCAGCAGACATACCATTACCCATCTTTTCAGCAATCTCTTCAGCACTAGGGTCTCTACCTAATTCTTGAACAAGTTGTCTTTGAATTCTTGTCATCTTATTAATAGTTTCAACCATATGAACAGGAATTCTAATTGTTCTAGCTTGGTCAGCAATAGCACGCGTAATAGCTTGTCTTATCCACCATGTTGCATAAGTAGAGAACTTAAAGCCCTTATGATAATCAAACTTATCAACAGCCTTAATTAAGCCCATATTACCTTCTTGAATTAAATCAAGGAATAGCATGCCTCTACCAGTATACTTTTTAGCAATCGCCACTACTAATCTTAAGTTTGCACTGATAAGTTCATTTTTAGCTTCTTCAGCATCAGGACCACCATTTTCAATACGCTTAGCAATTTCAATTTCTTGGTCAGCCTTTAGCAAAGGAACTCTACCAATTTCCTTAAGATACATTTTAACAGGATCATTTACCTTTGTATATTGACTAGCCGCCTCATAGTTAATGACAATATTTCTTTCATCATCTAGATTATCTTCTTCGTCATCTTCACTCTCAACAAGTAAATCTTCATCATCTAAGATTTCATCTTCTTCAGCTTCATCAACTAAATCAATACCATTGTTGTTTGCCCAATCATAGAATGCATCAATATCTTCATCACTCATATCAAAGCGATCAAGTGCTTGAATGACGTCCTTTTGATCAATATCTTCTTTATTCTTACTTAATTTAAGTAAAAATTCCTTTAATTCATCTAAATCATTAAATTTTTTACTACTTAAAGAGTTAGTGTTTTTAGCAGCTTTTTCTTGTTTAACCGCCTTCTTTGGTTCTTCTCTAATAACACGAGGTTCTACCCTTTTAGGCTTAGCGATAGAGATTTGTTTCTTAGGCTTTGCAACCTTAGTTTCTGTCTTTACTTCTGTGTTATTTGTATCTTCTTTCTTTTTTGCCATCATTACCCTCCAAGTTCCTTAATTAATTTATCACGTTCTTTTATATACTCAATAGCCTTTTCTTGGTCAACACTAGCAATGTCATTAATACTCTTTCTTAGATATGCAAGCTTACGCTTCTTTATCTCAATTTTGACCTTGTTTATTGAACCAAGTAAGGTTTCCTTGTCATATACACTAGGCAAACTATCGTAAGTAGCTAAAGATAAAATTAAATCTTTTAGTGCCTTATCATCAATTTCATCTAACATTCTAGATAAAGAAACATTATCATTTTTGCGATATTCATCAATGATGATATTAGCTAATTTTTGATTGTTTTCATCAAGCAAGTAGCCAAGCTCTTCATTATATATTTTTACTGCATCTTTACTTAAAACCATTTCGATTAAAATGATGTATTCAGCCTTAGTTATGCCATCTAAAGAAATGCTTTTTTCAAAGGATTTCCATTGTCTATTATACTCATTTTTAGGCTCATTTGGCCTATCAGTTTTACGAATCCTAGTTATTTCATACAATTCGTTATAGTAATTTTCCTTATCATAATCATCATTTAATAATTCGATGATCCCTGACATCTTAAGTGTCATATCTTTTCTTTCACTATAATTATTTAAATTGTATGATTCCTTATAATAGTTAAGTGCATAATCAATGTAACTTACACGCTTACTACTTAAATCTCTTAATGCATTCTTATCATATTTATTTATAATCTCATCTGGATCTAGTCCCGTATTATTATCTATTACTTCTACATTAGCGTTTTTAGAAAGTAAGGCATAACCATTTTTAATATTAGCAGCCTTACCAGCTTTATCACCATCATAGGAAAGAATGATAATTGGTGCCAATTCTTTTAATAGTTCAATTTGTTTTTCACTACATGCTGTGCCAAGAGTTGCCACAACATTATCAATACCTGCCCTTTTATAGGCAATGACGTCCATTACACCTTCACAAACAATAACTTTGCCATTTTGTTTAGAAGCTAATTTAGCTCGATGATAGTTATATAAAGTATCGCCTTTAGTATAAATAATTGTTTCTGAACTATTTATATATTTAGCCTCAGAGAAGCCCATAAAATCACGGGCTGTGAAGGCTATTGGATTACCATATTTATCATGAATAGGAAAAACAATGCGCTTTTTAAAGACTTCATTCATACCGCTATTTCCCATTCTAGCGATATTCACTTTAATCATTTCTTCATCGGTATATTCTTTAGCCTTTAAAGTTTGATAAACTCTATCACCATCAGGATTATAACCAATATTAAAGTCTTTTATAATATCGTCACTAAGACCTCTATTTATTAGATATTCATGTGCTTCTACGCCTAGTTTGCTACCAGAAAGAATGTAACTTGTATAGCCAATATAATCGTTTAAAACATCATATAATCGTTGATAACGATTTTCTTTTTTAGGTGTATTAAATTCAATATTTAAAGGTTTGCCAATAATATCCGCAACCTCTTTTACCGCCTCAGGATAACTTATCTTTTTATAATTAGAAACAAAAGTAAAGACATTACCGCCATTACCACATACAAAGCACTTATAGATTTGTTTATCTCTAGAAATACTTAAAGATGGATCATGGTCATCATGAAAAGGACAAACAGCGTTAAAGCTCTTGCCCTTTTTAATAAGTGGTATATAGTGTCCTATTACATCAACTATATCGGCACTATTTCGAATATCATTAACTGTTTCTTCGGGTATTCTCATTAATATTTGATACGTTCTTTAATATAATCCTTTAAATCATCAATATTGATACGTTCTTGTTTCATTGAATCTCTTTCTCTAACCGTTACACAATGATCATTTTCTGAATCAAAGTCATATGTAACACAGAATGGCGTGCCAATCGCATCATTTCTTCTATATCTCTTACCAATAGAACCAGCTTCATCATATTGGCATGAGAATTCACTAGTTAGTTCATTAAATAGTTTTGTTGCAGGATCTGACAATTTCTTAGATAAAGGACATACGCATACTTTAACTGGTGCAATACTTGGATGAATGTGCATAACGATTCTTTCATCATTTTCACCAACCATCTCTTTATCATACGCATCACAACATATCATCAAGAACAATCTTTCAACGCCAACTGATGGTTCTACACAATATGGAATATATTTTTCATTTGTTTCAGGATCTAGATAATTTAAGTCCTTACCTGAGAATTCGCTGTGACGCTTTAAGTCATAATCAGTTCTATCAGCGATTCCCCATACTTCTCCCCAATCAGTAAATGGGAAAGCATATTCAATATCACTTGTACCCTTAGAATAGAAAGCTAATTCTTCAGGATCATGCGGTCTAACTCTTAGGTTTTCCTTATTAATTCCAAGCTTTAAGATAAAGTTAAAACAATAATCTACCCAATACTTATACCAGTCTAAGTCTTCACCAGGCTTGCAGAAGAATTCAAGTTCCATTTGTTCAAATTCTCTTACTCTAAAGATAAAGTTGCCGGGTGTAATTTCATTTCTAAACGACTTACCAATTTGGCCGATACCAAATGGAAGTTTCTTACGTGAAGTACGAAGTACATTGTTGAAATTAACAAAGATACCTTGTGCTGTTTCAGGGCGAAGATATACAACTGATTTAGCGTCCTCTAATGTTCCAATAAAAGTCTTAAACATCAAATTGAAAGCACGTGCACCAGTGAAATTGTGCTTGCCACAATTTGGACACTTGATGTTATGTTCCTCAATCATCTTGTCCATTTCTTCAAAAGACTTACCATCAGCACTTAAGCCTGTTGCTTGTTCAATTAATTGATCAGCTCTAAATCTAGACTTACATTCTTTACAATCGACCATGGCATCCGCAAAGCCTTTTAAATGGCCTGTTGCTTCCCAAGTCTTTGGATTCATGATAATAGAGCTATCAATTCCGACATTGTATGGTGAAGTTTCAATAAATTCCTTCCACCATAAATCTTTAATATTTTTCTTTAAAGCAGCACCTAGAACACCAAAGTCCCAAGAATTTGATAAGCCACCATAGATTTCTGAACCTTGGTAGACAAAACCACTACTTTTTAAATGCGATACTATTTCATCAAAATTATACTTACTAGGCATACAAAAACTCCTTTTTTAAACATGATAATTATAGCATAGCCCCATGAATAAAATAGTTTATTTATAAAAAACAAATTAACTAGATAACCTTTACTTGATGTATTAAAAACCTTTACTTTTTATGTATAATTATATTAATTAAGTAAAGGTAAAAAAAACATGTATAACTATGATGGTTTAATAAAAAAGCTAGAAGAAAAAAACTTAAATAAAACTTCTCTTGCAAAAGAACTAAGCATTTCTTCTAAAACTATCGCAAAAATTAATCGTAATGAAAAGATTTCGAATAAAGTTTTAGAGAAAATAGCTAATTACTTGAATTGTTCTATTGGCGATTTGTACAAGAAGTCATTTGATAATCCAATTTTAGAAATTTTAGTTGATGAAAAAAACAACAAGATTTCTGGCGGCCTATATCATGAGCTACAAATTCGTATGACTTATAATTCAAACCATATCGAAGGAAGTAGATTAAGCGAGGAACAAACTAGATATATCTTTGAAACTCAAACTTTAGCCAATATAGAAGATGGTATGCCAGTAGATGACATCATTGAAACAGTAAATCATTTTAGAGCCATCGATTATGTAATAGATAATGCTGAAAAGGAATTAAATGAAGAAATAATAAAGAAGCTTCATCTTATCTTAAAACAAGGAACAAATGATTCTAGACTTTCATGGTTTATGGTTGGCGATTATAAAACAAGACCAAACGTAGTTGGAGGAATAGAAACAACCAAGCCAAAAGATGTTGTCAATAGTATACAAGAACTTTTGAATAAATATGATTCGAACGAAATTAAAACCATTGAAGATATTATTGCTTTCCATCATGATTTTGAATGTATTCACCCTTTTCAAGATGGAAATGGCAGAGTTGGTAGATTAATAGCTTTTAAAGAATGTTTAAAATTCAACATTATTCCCTTTATTATTGAAGATTCTAAAAAATATTTTTATTATCGTGGCCTATCAAAATGGAACGAAGAAAAAGGGTATCTTATCGACACCTGTTTAGATGGACAAGACGCCTTTAAAAAATTATTAGATATGTTTGATATCAAATACTAAAAAAGGAGGATGTCATGTTTTCATCTTTGCCAAATGAATACGAAAATCAAATTGAAGAACTAAAAGATGAATACCTTATAGAGCTCGCAATGAAACGTTTAGAAAAATATAATCAATCCATTTTACTTTCACAAGAAGAAGTATATAAAAGGCTTGATATTAAAGAAGAAGATCTTAAAGATTTTGAGCAAATTGAAATCGGATAAAGAGTAAAAGAAAAAGCTAATATTAGCCTTTCTTGTACTCCAATAAACTAAATCCATCATATTTGGTTTGGTTTACTAGTTTATAATCATTTAAATCAAAATCAGGAAAGTAAGTATCGCCTGTATGTTTACCTTCAACCAAAGAAATATATAACTTCTTACAATATGGAAGTGCCTCTTTATAGATGCTTGCACCACCACATATCATTATTTCTTCATCCGTATTTTCATTTTCTTTTAAGAAAGAACTCAAATTAGATACATAAGATACATCATTTGTATCTTCTTTTTTGTTCTTCGTGACGATAATGGTATGTCTATTAGGAAGAGGTCTACCAATAGACTTAAAAGTATTATTGCCCATCACAATTCTTTTATTTATGGTATGAGCCTTAAATTGTTTTAAGTCTTCAGATAAATGCCAAGGTATACTTCCCTTATAGCCAATCACTCTATCTTCATCATATGCGACAATTAAGCTAAACATTAAACAGATACTGCTCCTTTGATTGCAGGATATGGGTCGTAATCTTCAATCTTAATATCTTCATATTTAAAATCAAAGATATCTTTTACTTCCGGATTTAAAACCAACTTAGGTAACTTCCTAGGTGTCCTAGATAATTGTTCATGTATTTGATCAATGTGATTTAGATAAATATGGGCATCACCAAAAGTATGAACAAACTCATATGGTTCTAAGTCACATACTTGAGCAACCATCGCAAGAAGTAAAGAATAAGATGCAATATTAAATGGTACGCCTAAGAATACATCGCCACTTCTTTGATAAAGTTGACATGATAATTTCTTGCCATCAGCGCTTACATAGAATTGAAATAAAGAGTGGCATGGTGGTAAAGCCATGTCTTTTACTTCGGCCGGATTATAAGCTACTACCATATGTCTTCTAGAGAATGGATCTTTCTTGATGTTTTCAATAAGTTCCTTAATTTGATCAACTCCACCAAAGTCACGCCATTGTTTGCCATATACTGGACCTAGATTGCCATATTTATCTGCAAACTCTTGATCATTTCTTATTTTCTCAACAAATTCCTCAAGTGTTTCACCCTTATAGTCTTTACTGTTTGTATAGTCTTTATATGGCCATTCATTCCAAATACCAACTTTTTTATCTACTAATGGTTTAATATTAGTGCTACCACTTAAAAACCAAAGCAGTTCTTCAAAGATACCTCTATAGAATACTTTTTTAGTTGTTAATAAAGGAAAACCATCTTGTAGATTAAAACGCATTTGATAACCAAAAGTAGAAATAGTGCCTGTACCAGTACGATCTTTTCTAGTTTCACCATTTTCTAAAATATGTTTACATAATTCTAAATATTGTTGCATTATCTAACCTCCAAATATTCTTCTAATTTCTTGTAGCCTTCATCTAAATCCTTAAACACAAAAGCATTTATTCCTAAATCTATTGCAGCTTCTACATTTTCTTTTCTATCATCAATAAATAAGCATTCACTTGCCTTTAAATCATACTTTTCAAGTAAAGTTAGATACATTTCTTTCTCTGGCTTTACATGTAGTATTTGATACGATATAAGCATGCCATCAGCTTCTCTTATAAAAGGACATAGATTATAAGTATAAACAAACGCGTCCTTAGGATAATTAGACAAGATATAGTATTTAAGTCCCTTACTTTTTACTAAATCAATCATCTTTAAATTATCTTGCATAGGCTTAATAATTGGTGTCATCCAATCATTATCCAAAACGTTTTTAATTTCATCCTTTAAATTTGGATATTTATTATAGAAAGCCGGAAGATATTCATCTTTTGATTTATATGTTCCTCTATCCATTTCATTCCAAATTTCGTCCTTGATTGTCGCATTTAAAATTTCTAAAGCTTTTTGATTATCATAACCTAAACTCTTAATATGTTTTAGTGGATGAAAATCAATTAATACATTTCCTAAATCAAATATTACGTTTTTAATTGTCATGTAATAATTCTACAATAAATAGCATTTACTTTATACAATTACTTGTCAACTTACATTCTTTGAAGT
>CAVCDR010000034.1:0-63713 GCA_963601025.1 Agathobacter sp.
GGGAAGATGATATAAAGGATAGCTTTATTATTTTCGTTTTCGATATAGGCATGAACAATTTTATTTTCGTTGTTTTTAACTTTTACATTAACATCCAAAGAAGACAAATATGCAGCATTATATTTACCGTTTGTTTCTAGCTCAGCTTTAGCTTGATAGACTTTATTGTTTAAAGCCTTATCTTCACCATCGGTATTCCATGTAATAGCAATATTTTCCCGTTTTACCTCTTTAACACCAGATAATGTTACATCAATACCATCAATTGTTGAAGGTAAAGATTGATTATATACAATATCATCAATTGTTATATCTATCTTAGAAATAAACGAATTATCAAATGAGAAGTTAGTCTTATTATCAAGCGTATAAGTTCTATTAGAAACATCTGACATATTTTTATTTTCATCAACAACCCACGCATAGGCCTTGACTTTCTTATATGTATCCTTAGCTGCTTCTACTGTTGTATTATGATATTCTATTAATTTCCAATTATTATCTCCATTTTCGTTGTATAGCAAATATCTATTAAGTTTAATAGAATTTGCATAGTTTGTTATTATTTGCTTTGATAAAACGTCTTGTTCATTCTTACCGCTTGCACCATCTTGCAATTCTGGAGCAGCTGGCTTAGAACCTTCTGTTTGATTAGGCAACACCATAACAACGACTTTAATAGTATTGTTTCCATTTAAATTAATCTTACTGTTGTTAGTAGTAACTCCAACACTTGTCTGATAAGCTCCATAGTTTCCTGAGACAGTATCATCATTAAACATTCCATCAATATTAAATTCTCCAATATCAGTTGTATTTAGGTTAACTTCGTATTCATAGCCATTATAAGAAGTCGCAGTATGTTTTCCACTATTATTGATAGCGTTTATAACATTAGCTTTTGTATCACCTTCATGGACTGATACAACAATAGGATCAATATATATTATTTTATCTTGGCCAACAATAATTTCTTCACTTCTAAAGTTTAAAGCACCATCATCATTTATAGAAAGTTCATTAACTTTGATATTTCCATTATTTATTGTCAAACTATCTTTTGTAATAGCACTAGATAATACATGTACACCATTCACTGTACCATATGATACCTTTACACCATCTTGGGTAACATCATCGCACACTTCAAATATATAAGCTGTGCCATCACTTGCCAACTCACCATCACAACTAGTATATTTGCCATCTACTTTTTTATACCAATTTAATTTAACTTCTTTGTATTTATCTTCTTCATCAAAAGTCCAATTGAAAGTTGCTGCAGGAGGAAGAATATTGCCTTGAGTAATTTCACCGACACTTAAAGATAAGTTTGTAGCAGCATCCTTATATTCCGCTGTTAAGTTAACTTCCTTAGCAGGCATCGTAAATCTTATTGTTTTTGATTTCCAATCATCATCACTAAGATTTTTTAATGTATCATCAATCTTTTTCCAAGATACAAAGATTTTATTAGGATTGGTATTATCATCTACAACCGTAACATTTTGTGTGCCTTCAACATATTTTCCAGCTGGTTTTCCATTCGCTTTAACCGCATAAGTTGTAACACCTGGCCTTTGCCATAATTCTTCATCATCAGATTCATACCCAATGTGATATTTTGAAGTCTCATTCAAAAAGAAACAAGGAATAAGATTTGTATTTGATATATCTTTTACTACTAATCTATCACCTGTTGTTTCTGTTCTAATACCAATTAAAGATTCTGAACTAAGATTGCTAGTTCTAATATATGCTTGTCCAAAACCCGATTGTAAAAATATGTCATCATCTGCTCCATCGCTTCGATGATTGTCATATACCCTTACATTGCCACTAAGATAGATATCTGTATCACACATCACAAATACACCACCACCTCTTACAGTAGAAGTGTTGTTTTTAATTATTACATCCTTTAAATAGAAATTTTTAGGACAAGCCTCGATGCCGCCACCCTGTCCAGCCACATTCCCTTGAATAGTAATGCCACTAATAATGCCATAATTTGTGCCAAACTTTTTTTCATTAACAAAAATGCCACCGGCAGAACCGTATGCCGTTTGACCAGGAATAACTTTATTATAGCCAACCTCACAAGTGCCATCGCCTTCTAATGAAAACCAAGAATAATTAAAGGCAACGCCGCCACCAGAACTACCTGCCCCACGAGTATCATTATGATTGATTGTTGAATAATTACTCATATGAATATGGGTACCATCCGCATTAGAATAAATACCGCCACCACCAACTGATTCAGAACTATTATAATCAATGTGAGCCTTTTCCATATAAATCTCACAATCTTCAGCTTTAGCTTCAATATAAACGGCGCCGCCTCTATATTCACTAGTATTACCACTAATCGCAACATTATTTAAATACAATTTGGAAGCTTTTTTCATATAAAAGGCGCCACCCGCATATGCGTAACCGCCAGTAACTAAACCACCACTTGTTATCTTGTTACTCTTACTATCAGTGAATTCCTTTTCTTCAATTGAACCGTATAAATACAACTTAGAATTAGGATGCAAAGTAAAAATACCACCCTCACTACCATCAGCCTTTTCACCATTAGATTTTTTAATAGTATGTCCATCCATATAAATTACAGAAGTAGTACCCTCGACAATATTAATTTGAGCGCCAAGATCCCAATCGGTAAGCATATGAATGGCTCCTTTTCTAGAAGCATTCATCGCATCAGAAATACTATAGTAACTCTCTGTTATATTGCCACTTTCATCTCTTGTGCATGCAACCGCATCTTGGGCATAAACACTCTTTGGAACAATTGTAAAAGTTAATAAACATAAAATAGTACATTGTATTAACTTAAGAAATGATGATTTTTTCATAAGCTCTCTCCTACTTTAAAAAAATTATAGCATTAAACTATTAGTCAACTTTACTATTATCTATATTTAAAACATATAAAAATCTCTGATTAATATAACCAGAGATTTGTTTAAAGATATAATTAGTTTTTCTTTAATTAGATCATTGGCTCATCCCAACAATCAGGAGCCTTTAGATCTAATAATTTAAATATTGTTGCAGCAATATTACTCAAACCATATTCACCATCTTTAATAGTTACATCATCAGCATTATAGATGATAAATGGAACCTTATTTAAAGTATGAGAAGTCTTAGCTTGTAAAGGATCGCTATCCTTCTTACGCTTTTGATACATTTCATCAGCGTTGCCATGATCAGCAGTAACAAGTAAGATACAATCGTTACGCTTACATGCTTCCATTACTCTTTTTAGGTTTAAATCAACAGATTCAACGCCAATTACTGTAGCCTCATAATCACCAGTATGGCCAACCATATCACCATTTGGATAATTAGTTCTTAAGAAAGTGTATTTCTTTGAATCAATCGCTTCAACAAGCTTATCAGTAATATCAGAAGACTTCATCCAAGGTCTTAAATCGAATGTACATAAATCAGACTTGATTTCTACCCAGGTTTCCAAGTTTTCATCAAACTTTTCACTTCTATTGCCATTCCAGAAATAAGTAACATGACCAAACTTTTGTGTTTCAGAAATTGCATAAGTAGGTAAACCATACTTAACAAAGTATTCAGACATTGTATCCTTAATTACTGGTGGATTTACTAGATAGTTTGCAGGAATATGTAAATCACCATCATATTCAAGCATACCAGCATACATTACATCAACTTCCTTACTCTTTTCGAATTTGTAACCATTGTTATCAAATGCACGAGAGATTTCTAATGCTCTATCACCTCTAAAGTTGAATAGGATAACAGAATCATGATTTTCAATAGTACCAACTGGAGTATCACCATCACAAATAACAAATTCAGGAAGATTTTGATCATCTACGCCAAGTTCCCTACGATAAGTTTCAATTGCCTCAGTTGCACTAGCGAATTTTCTGCCAATACCCGCAACATGAGTATCCCAACCTCTTCTTACCATATCCCAATCAGCTTCATATCTATCCATAGTGATGTACATTCTACCACCACCAGAAGCGATTCTTGCATCAAAGCTATCATCATTTAATGAAGTCATATGGTCTTCTAAATCCTTAATATAGATTAAACCAGAAGTATCAGGTACATCTCTGCCATCCATTAGACAATGAACTCTAACTCTATTAATACCCTCTTTTTTAGCTTCTGTAATCATAGCCTTTAAATGCTTGATATTAGAGTGAACATTACCATCTGATAATAAGCCTAAGAAATGTAAAGTATGACCCTTTGCATTCTCAATTAGTTTTTTCCAAGTTTCACTTTGATAAATTGAACCACTTTCAATCGATTCATTAACAAGCTTTGCGCCTTGAGAATAAACTTGACCACAACCAATAGCGTTATGTCCTACTTCAGAGTTACCCATATCATCATCACTAGGTAAACCTACAGCTGTACCATGTGCCTTGATTTTAGTCCAAGGATAATTAGCTTTTAAATAGTCTAATGTGGGTGTATAAGCGTTTTTAACAGCGTTACCTAAAGTATTATCTGATTCACCAACACCATCCATTACAACAATCACAACAGGTTTTTTATTCATATAAATATTTCCTCTTTCCAACTAAAATATTATCATAATATGTCATTAAGGATGAAAGATTATCATCCCAAACTTTAATAAAAAACATCAATTCAATTCCAAACAAGAAATTAAATCGATGTTTTACTTTAAGAGATATTAAGTAACTTACTTGGTACCAAAGATTCTATCGCCTGCATCACCAAGACCAGGTACGATATAACCATGTTCATTTAGCTTTTCATCAAGAGCTGCTAGATAGATATCAACATCTGGATGAGCCTCTTCAACAGCCTTTACACCCTCAGGAGCACCAACTAAATTAACTAGTTTAATGTTTTTAGCTCCTCTACTTTTAACGGTATCAATAGCCGCAATAGCGCTACCACCTGTAGCCAACATTGGATCTAGAATCATTACATTAGCGTTTTCCATATCAGGAAATTTAGCGAAATATTCAACTGGTTCAAGAGTCTTCTTATCACGATATAAACCTAAGAAACCAACTTTAGCTGTAGGAATTAAATCTCTAATACCATCAACCATACCAAGTCCTGCTCTTAAAATTGGTACAAGAACAACGTCTTGAGCAAGTTGTTCAGTGTGGCAAATGCCAATAGGTGTCTCAACATCAACTGGTGTTGTTGGTAAATCTCTAGATACCTCGAAAGCCATAAGAGAAGCAATTTCACTAAGTTGTTGTGAAAAATCCTTTGTTGAAGTGTCCTTGTTTCTCATTAAAGCAAGCTTATGAGTAATAAGTGGATGATTAAATACTGTTAACATAGTTTCCTCCTAATTTTTCTGTTGTTATTATACAAAAAGAATGTACACTTGGTACATTCTATTTCTCATTGTAAGTAAAATAATGCTTTTCCTTAACAATGTCTAAAATTTCATTTAAATTATTAATAGTCTTATTTGGCTTTAAAGCAATCAAATCATCTTTTTTGCCCTCATGTGATAAATAAGCTACAGTATAAGCACCAAAGCCTTGGCCAGCTAATACATCAGCCTTACTATCGCCTACCATGATTAAATCATCACCATTCAATTTATGTTCCTTAACAATCTTAAATAGTCCCTCAGGATTTGGTTTTGTGCTTTTTACATCATCAAAACAAATAATGTCATCAAATTCACCAAAGCCACATATCTTTAAACAAGACTCAGTTGACTCTTTCATTCTTGTAGTAAGAATAGCTACTTTATAGCCATCTTCCTTTAAAGAATTGACAACCTCTATAGCATTAGGCATAGGCTTAAGCGACTTCTCAAGTTCCCTTTTATTACATTCACGATAATAATCACATAATTCATTGGTATCTAAATTAGGAAAATACTTTTTAAACATTTCATAAATAGGTGGACCAAGAACTTCCTTTTGTCTTTCTAAAGTAAAGTCATCTTCATTACCATATTTTCTAAAAGTGTCCTTAAAAGAGTTTAAAATAGCCTCAGTAGAATCCTGTAAAGTTCCATCTAAATCAAAAACAATAGTAGGAAGTTTATAGAATAAACGATCATATATGCCAAAATATAACAAAAAGCCAACAATCACAAACAATATTGAAGTAACTTGTGCTGTCTTTAAAGAACCAATAAATAGTGAATCAGTTCTACCACTTTCAATAAAGAATCTAACAATACCGTACCAAATCAAATATCCACCAGCTAATTGTCCTCTTTTTGAATAAGTCTTTCTTAAAAGAAAATTAATCAAAACAAAACCAACGATACAAAGCAAAGATTCATAAAAGAATAATGGCACATAATAGCTTCCATTTATATGCATGCCCTCTTTTAAGAAAAATAAGATGCCATTAAAATATTCTTCACTTACCTCAGCGCCATGACATTCTTGATTAACAAAGTTACCCCATCTACCAATGCCTTGAGCAAGTAATACCGTAGGCATAACCGCATCAGCTAGTTTTATAAAAGAAACATTATGCTTCTTGCACATAATAAATAAGGCAAGAGCTCCAAATATAAAACCACCATGGAAAGCTAAACCACCATCCCAAATACGAATAATACTAACTGGATTAGAAAAATAATAGCTAGCATTATTAAATACACAATACCAAAGTCTCGCACCAATAATACCTGCCCAAAGCATGATAATAAAGGCATTATCAAAGAAGTCATTAACATCAATATTGCGATATTCTTTCAAATTCTTTTTTGCGAAAAAATAAGCTAAAAAAGCACCTGAAACAATAAGTATCGCATACCATTGAATACTTATACTGCCAATGCTTAAAAAAGTTGTTCTACTTGGAAAAAATTTCATAATTACCTCTTACTAGCTATCTCATTATAGATAGCGTTCTTAAACATTTCATTTGTATCAATGCCCTGTTTTTTAACGATATAATTTGCCACTGCCGTCTCTACAATGATTGACATCGGTTTACCTTCAGTAACCGGAATCTCCAAAATTGGTTTATCAACACCAAGTAAATTAATAGTTTCTTCATTAGGACTTAAACGATCACGATTATTTTGTAGATATTGTTCACGATTGACAAGCTTAATAACAAAATTAACGTGGCATTTCCTTAAGTAACAATGGCCACCAAACATCAAATTGACATCAATTACGCCAACACCCCTAACTTCAAGTAATCTTTTTAGATTATGTGGAGCCTTGCCATAAATAGTCTTATTAACTCTTGATATTTCAACCAAATCATCAGCTACAAAGATATGGCCCTTCTTAATTAAATCAAGTTCAAGTTCTGATTTTCCAATGCCACTATCACCCATAATTAAGACACCAATACCATAAAGTTGCATAAGACCACCAGAAATTACTTCACTATCCGCAAGCTTGCTAGACAAATAGGAAATTAAATCAGTTGATATTTCATAAGTCTTACCCGGAAATTCAAAAACAGGGAAGTTTTTTCGATTAGCTACCTCAATTAAAGCGTCTGGTGTGCGACAATCATTAGTAATAATAATACATGGCGTATAGGCATCCGTTAAAAAATCAAAACGATCAAGTTGTGTATAGTAATCAAGCGTAGAGATATATTTTTGTTCCTTAGTGCCAATTAAAACAACCCTCTTTAATTCATTGCCATCTTTATAACCAGATAACTCAAGACCAGGTCTATTGATATCTGGGGCAATAGTCCATCTATTTAAAGAGTCATCATTGCCACAAACTTGCGTTAAATCAAAGAATTCCTTAATTTTTCTTACTTCTACTTTCTTGGTTAAATCAGCCATTTCTACCCAACACTTTCTTTAAATATATTCCTGTATAACTATCAGTACAATCAGCAACTTCTTCAGGTGTGCCGCAAGCTATAAGCTCGCCACCCCTTTCGCCACCTTCTTTGCCTAAATCAATTATATAATCTGCACACTTAATCATATCAAGATTATGTTCAATAACAACAACCGTATCGCCATTATCCACAATACGATTAATAATTGTAATTAATTTTGAAACATCAGCCATATGTAAACCCGTTGTAGGCTCATCTAAAACAAATAATGTTTTACCTGTAGCCTTCTTTTGAAGTTCACTAGCTAGCTTAACTCTTTGGGCCTCACCACCCGATAAAGTAGTGGCGCTTTGTCCAAGCTCGACATAACCAAGGCCTACATCATATAAAGTTTGTAGCTTATTTCTAATCTTAGGATGATTTTTAAAGAATTCCAAAGCTTCTTTAACGTTCATCTTTAAGACATCATAAATGCTTTTACCCTTATATTTGACTTCAAGAGTCTCACTATTATAACGCTTGCCATGACACTCTTCACATTCAACATAGACATCTGGCACAAAAAGCATACTTATCTTTTTTACACCATCGCCATAACAAGCACTACATCTACCTCCATCGACGTTAAAAGAGAATCTGCTCTTATCAAAGCCTCTTTCCTTGGCATCCGGAGTACTTGCGAAAAGGTCTCTAATATCATCAAACACACCAGTATAAGTAGCTGGATTAGACCTTGGCGTACGACCTATTGGATCTTGGGATATCGCAACAATCTTATCAATATTCTTTAAACCATTAATCTTTTTATGAGCACCTGGCTTAATACGCACTCTATTTAAGTTTTTCATTACACCCTTAGTCAATATTTCATTTACTAAGGTTGATTTGCCAGAACCACTAACACCCGTTACACAAATAAACTTGCCAAGTGGAAAACTTACATCAATATTCTTTAAATTATGTTCACTAGCACCAATTACCTTAAGTTCCTTACCGTTGCCTTTTCTTCTAATACTAGGAACCTCAATCTTTTTTCGACCACTTAAATACATACCGGTAATTGAATCCTTTGATTCAAGAATTTCCTTAGGTGTACCAAAGAAAACAATATTGCCGCCATCCTTACCAGCACCAGGTCCAACATCAACAATATAATCAGACTCCATCATGGTCTCTTCATCGTGTTCAACAACAATAACGGTATTACCTAAATCACGCATCTTCTTTAAAGTTTGGATAAGCTTGCCATTATCTCTTTGGTGTAAGCCGATTGAAGGTTCATCAAGCACATATAAGACACCAGTTAAAGTTGAACCAATTTGTGTAGCAAGTCTAATTCTTTGGGCCTCACCACCTGATAAACTACCTGCAATTCTATCTAATGTTAGATAATCAAGTCCTACATCAATTAAAAATCTTAATCTTGATTTAATTTCTTGAAGTAATAATCTAGCAATCTCTTGTTGACTTTTGCTTAGATTTAAATCATCAATAAATTTATAGGCTTCACCAATCGACATCTTCGTAAATTCGTAGATATTCTTATCATTTATCTTAATAGATAAAACTTGATCATTTAATCTAGCACCATTACATTTAGGACAAGTAGACTCTACCATGTAAGAGTAATACCATTCTTTAGACATCTTACTAGTAGTTTCTTCATATCTTCTTTCAATCAAATTCTTAACGCCCTCAATCACTTGATTTTTAGAATATTTATTGCCACCACTTGATAATATTTCAAACTTAATTGGTTCGTCAGAACCATATAAAATAATATTCATTTCTCTTTTTGTCATCTTATTTAATGGCTTATCAAGAGAAATCTTGTAATGTTTAAGTAAAGCATGGAAATTTTGCCATTCAATATTGCTAGTATTAACAATGTTCTTATAATATCTAATACCACCTTCATTAATGCTTAAGCTTTTATCAGGCATTAAATAATCAACATCTACTTCGGTAGTAATGCCTAATCCCTTGCAAAGTGGACAAGCTCCTAATGGTGAATTAAAAGAAAATAGACGGGGCTCTAATTTAGGCACTGTAAAACCACATTTAGGGCAAGCAAAATTACTTGATAGCAACTCTCTTTCATCACCGTTTTTAATTACACAAGTACCATCAGCCAACTTTAAAGCAAGTTCAATAGAATCATTTAATCTTGTTTCGATATTTTCTTTAATAACAATTCTATCAACTACTACATCAATATCATGACGCTTATTTTTATCAAGAATAATCTCTTCATCTAATGTCCTTATTTCATTATCAACATAGACTCTTAAGTACCCTTCATTCTTTAATTTATCGAAGTAATCTTTAAAAGTTCCCTTTCGATTTGTAACCACATTAGCCAATATTTCAATACGACTATTTAAAGGATAGCTTTTTACTTTTTCAACCATTGAAGGAACACTCATAGCCTTAATTGGCTCGTTGTGATTAGGACAATAAGCCGTTCCACATCTTGCATATAAAAGCCTTAAATAATCATAAATTTCCGTAATAGTACCAACCGTAGAACGTGGATTATTACTAGTAGTCTTTTGATCAATCGCAATAGAAGGAGAAAGCCCTTCAATCAAATCAACATCAGGCTTTTCAATACCACCTAAAAATTGTCTAGCATAAGAACTTAAAGACTCAACATATCTTCTTTGTCCCTCGGCATAAATCGTATCGAAAGCTAAAGATGTTTTACCTGATCCTGAAAGACCAGTCATTACAATCAATTTATTACGGGGAAGAGTTATATCAATGTTTTTTAGATTATTTACTCTCGCTCCTTTTATAACTATATTTTCATTCGACATAATAAATATTTTACTCCAAAAACATTATAAAATATATTCATGAGACTTATCGGAAATGATTGGGATGATATATTAGGAAAAGAATTTGAAAAAGACTATTATCAAAAATTACGTTCTTTTTTAGACTCTGAATACCAAAATAATATCATCTATCCACCAAGTAAAGATATTTATAACGCCTTAAGGATTACACCCTACAAAGATGTAAAAGTCTTAATACTTGGCCAAGACCCCTATCATGAAGAAAATCAAGCTCATGGATTATCCTTCTCTGTTAATAAAGGTGTACAAATACCACCATCATTAGTAAATATTTACAAAGAATTACATAACGATATAAATACTTATATTCCCGATAACGGTTGTTTAATAAAGTGGGCAAAACAAGGTGTCCTATTATTAAATACCGTCTTAACCGTGCAAGCTCATAGAGCTAATTCACATAAAGATAAGGGTTGGGAAATATTAACAGATGAAATTATAAAAAAGCTAAATAAAAAAGAAGAACCAATGGTCTTTATTCTATGGGGAAGAAATGCTAGAGATAAGAAAAAGTTTATTACTAATAATAGACATTTAATAATTGAATCAGCACATCCTTCACCTCTTAGTGCCTATAATGGTTTCTTTGGATCAAAGCCCTTTTCTAAAACGAATACTTTTTTAAGCAAAAATAATCAAAAGCCAATTGATTGGCAAATCGAAAATATAGGAGAAAAATATGTTAGTAAATAATATGACGCTTAAGCAAATGCTTAGTTTTAAACCAAGTAGTGAAGACATGGCCATGCTTCCACTTGATGTAGTACTTTATATTAAAGTTCATGTCGTATCTTTATCAAAAGAAGAAAATTATGACTTTATTCGCTTCTTCTTTAATGATCCCGATATAAAAGAATATATAAAAGATTTAAATAAGACAATTGTCTATGATTTTGATGGAACTAATACTAATCAAGAAAGATTCGTTTCAATATTGGAATTATATGGAACTAAAAACTTTACAGAAACTAGTGATTATTTAAAGGACTTATTAGAACTATATACTAACCAAGCTGAAACTTTAATCAACATCTATACGCATGATGATAAAGCCTATTTATTATCTAATTTAGATGGCGTTGTAAAGCTTGAGGCGCTAAGCAATGAATAAAGACTACAACAAAACCGTATATGCTTGTTTTATAGCCTATATAGTACAAGCTATTATCAATAACTTTGCCCCTTTATTGTTTTTAACTTTCTCAAATTCTTATAATATACCACTTACCCAAATTACTTTTTTAGTAACCATCAATTTTTTAATTCAATTAAGTATTGATTTACTATCAGTCTTCTTTGTGGATAAGCTAGGCTATAAGAATTCAATGTTGATAGCACACTTTTTAGCTTTTCTAGGCCTAGTGTTTCTAGCAACACTTCCAAAAATCATGAATCCTTTTATAGGATTACTTATGGCAGTAGTACTATATGCGATAGGTGGAGGACTAATCGAAGTTATTGTTAGTCCTATTATTGAAGCCTGCCCAAGTGAAAACAAGGAACAAGCCATGAGTCTTCTTCATTCTTTCTATTGTTGGGGACAAGTTGGTGTAGTCCTAATATCAACCATCTTCTTTTCGATATTCAACATTAAAAATTGGCCTATTTTAGCTATTATATGGTCAATTGTTCCATTAGCCAATATGTTCTTTTTTAAGAAAGTACCTGTACCAAATCTATTAGCTAAGGAAGAAAAAGGAATGAGCTTGAAAGAATTATTTAAGACCAATATCTTCTGGTTATTTATTATTTTAATGGCACTTGCTGGAGCGTGTGAACAATCTATTAGCCAATGGGCATCGGTGTTTGCTGAAAGTGGCTTAAATGTTTCAAAGACAACCGGTGATTTACTAGGCCCAATGTTTTTTGCGATAATGATGGGAACAAGTAGATTAATATATGGCAAATTTGGTGATAAATTGCCACTTAAAAAATCCATGATTTTAACTAGTATCTTATGTTTAATAGCCTATTTAATACTAGCGTTTAATAGTAATGCTGTATTTGGTTTATTAGCCTTAGGCTTAGCGGGTTTCTCTGTTGGACTATTATGGCCTGGAACCTTCTCTTTAGCTAGTGCAGCCCTTCCAAAAGGAGGTACCGCTTTATTTGCTTTACTTGCATTAGGTGGCGACTTAGGATGTAGTGGCGGCCCAACTTATGTTGGCTTATTTTCAGGTCTATCGATTAATAATGGTATAAGACATGCCATTATTTTCCCTATTATTTTAATTATTTGTTTATTAATATTTGTAAGTTATGACGAAAAAAAGAAAAAGAAAGCTTAATGTAAAGAATTTAATTATTCTAATATCTATTATTTTAATTATTATTGGTTTAATTATTTTTTTAATCTTTAAATTAAATAAGCAAGAGGAAGAAGAGGCAGTAATTAAAGGCCCCTATGATTTAGAAAAGTTTGATATGAGTAAAGAATACTATAGCTATGAAGATGAAAAATATACAAGCGCAGTAGGTATTGATATTTCGGAGCACAATGATGAAATTGACTTTGAAGCCGTTAAAGAAAGTGGAATTGATTTTACCTTTATTAGAATCGGCTGGCGAGGCTATAGCGAAGGAAAGATATATGTTGATAAACGCTTTGAAGAATATTATACAGGTGCTAAGCAAGCCGGCTTAAAAGTAGGTGTCTATTTCTTCTCTCAAGCTATTAATCAAGATGAAACCAAAGAAGAAGCGGACTTTGTTTTAGAAACATTAAATGGAAGAACTTTAGATTTGCCTGTTGTCTATGATTTTGAAACAATAGATTATGATGAAGCTAGAACCGATAATCTAACCAAGGAACAAGTTACTAGTAACGCTGTCACTTTCTTAAAAACGGTTTCTACAAAATATGACGCCATGCTTTATGCCAATTTAAATTTACTAGAAAACAAATATGAAGAAACAATCTTAAATACTTTTCCTTTATGGTATGCCCAATATTATAAAGAACCAGAAACCTTAAATGATTTTAAGATTTGGCAATATAGTGAAACCGGTAGTGTAGATGGCATTGATGGTGAAGCTGATTTAAACATTATGTTTATTAATCGATAAAACCATGTTCAATCTTCATACTAATATTTAGATTAGGGGCAATATCCCTAATCTTTTTATTTATTTCTTTACGAATTAAGGCGTGGTCGCTGCTATCGCTTACAGGAACCAATAAATCAAATACTAAATTAGTATGTGTAGGCCCTTTAACTATTCTAAAATCATGAATGCTATAATCTTTATTAATGTCTTTAACACACTTTAAGACCATTTCCCTATAAGTATTTAAAACAGGGTCATTTAATGTCAAAGGATCCATATGAATAGTAGTAACAATAGCGTATTTGCCTAATATATAATTTTCAATATTATCAACAATATCATGTAGATAAACAATATCCTTGCTTGCATCTACTTCCGCATGGAAAGTAAGAAAACGGCTTCCTGGACCATAATCATGGAAAATCATATCATGAATACCTAATATTTCTTTATTAGATAAAACATAGTCTTCAATCTCTTTAATCAGCGCTTTATCAGGAGATTTACCAATAATAGTACTTATCATTTCAATAGCAATTTTCACACCAGAATAAATAACTATAACATTTACAATAATACCAATATAGGCATCGATATTTAAATTAAACAATTTATATACAATTAAAGAAACAAGTGTACTAAAAGTTAATATAACATCATTGAAACTATCTTGGCTGGCCGCAAGAAGCGTATCAGAATCAATTAGATTGCCTGCTTTCTTATTTACAAAACCCATTAATAGTTTAATAGCGATAGAAATAATAATTACCACAATAGCTAAATAACTAAATGTAATTGACTCTTTATTAAAGATAGACTTTATAGAATCAATAAGTGAAGAAAATCCCATGCTGATAATCAAGATACTAATTATCAAACCAGCTACATATTCTATTCTTCCATGTCCATATGGGTGTTCACTATCTGCATGCTTACTAGCTAATTTAAAGCCACACATTGAGGCAATATTACTTCCCATATCCGATAAGTTATTTAAGCCATCAGCTCTAATAGCTAAACTTCCAGTAACAAGCGAAATTAGTAATTTAATAACTACTAAAATAAGATTACATACAATTGAAAAAGTAGACATAACAACGCCATATTTTTCTCTTACTCGTACATCCTTTGTATTTTTATAATCTTTGATAAATAACTTTTGCAATAATTTAAACATATCTAATCAAAATAAAAGTTTGCATATGCAAACTCTATTATTCTTCTTCTTTATATTTAATGACTAAGTGACGTTTATTTCCTTCGCCTATCGAAACTGTTTCAACACCCTTAAAGTCTTGAAGATATTGGTGAATTACTTTTCGCTCATCACTAGGCATTGGATCAAGCTCTGCATCAACATGGCTCTTTACTACTTCTTTAGCCACTCTATTAGCGATACCCTTTACTTTTCTATAACGATCTTCTTTATAGTGATTTACATCAACAATTAAATTAATTCTCTTTTTAAATGTTGCGTTAACAGCAGCCTTTAGAACATTAGAAATAGCTCTTAAAGTTTGGCCATTCTTGCCAATAATAATAGCGTTGTTTTCAGCATCTAATACAACACGATATAAATTTGTTTCATCTTTTTGTTTTTCGATAATAATTTCAATCGCAACACCTTGATTTAATTCCGTAAAATAAGTGCCTAAATAATCAAAAATGAATTCTTTTATATCACTTGGTGTATAAGCGCTAACTGTTACACTATTACCAATTCCAAGTAGATGCTTCTTTTCTTCAACTACTTCATAATTTATTTCACTAACATCACAACCCTTTTCACTTGCGATACTAGCTAATACATCCTCTAATGTTTTACCTGTGTATTGTTTCATATCCTCTCCTATTTATCTTCCTTATGTGATAGTTTATCAATAACAATTGTCTTAGCAATATTAATTACTGAATAAATTAGATAATAAAGTGACAAAGCTGTAGGCCAAGATAACATGATTACAGCAATGAAAGCCACCATACCATAAGTTGTTAGAGCCATTGTATCAGCAGGCTTCTCATAGTGTTTATGTCTTTTTTCAGCCTCTTTTTTAGCTCTTGCGTTAGATAGCCAACGCGTAATACCAACAGAAATAAATTGGAAAACAATCATTAAGACATAGATTACAAGAAGTAACCATGCTTTTTCAGTTATAGCTGCTCTAGGTGTTAAATCAAGAGAATAGCCAAGTAATGTACCATTCGCAACAGCTGCACTTCTTCTTACAGCTGCATACATACAAATTAAAACCGGGAATTGAATAAATGCTGTAAGCATAGAACTCATCGGATTGATGCCATACTTCTTATATAAAGCATTCATTTCCATAGCCATACGTTGTTGGCTAGCTGTATCTGTTCTACCCTCATACTTAAGTTGAATCTTTTGTACTTCAGGTTGAATCTCAGTCATCTTTTGCATAGCCACATTTGACTTAAAAGTTAAGGCAATAATGATAACGTTTAAAGCTAAAGTAACAAGTGAAATACCCCAGAAAACGCCAAGCTTACCACTTAAATAGTTGATTGCTTGAGCTAATGGGTAAGTAAAAATAACTGTAAATATACCATCTTTAGTAACATCACTGACTGGTGTAGTTAATTCAATTAACTCTGAGCTATTACTACATCCACTAAGAAACAATAATAAAAATAAAGATGTAAGTAATAAAATAGATCTTTTTTTATTCATATAAACTAGTCTCCTTGACCATACCGTTTTATTATAGCTTTTTTAATAAGCTTTTCCAAATCATTTTGATTATCCAAAAAACTATTATCTAAATATGCCTTACGGCAAATAATAATCAAATCCAATTTTGTATTATCAAAATCATAAAAGTTTGCCAACATCATTCTAATCTGTCTTTTTATCTTGTTACGAACAACTGCATTGCCAAGTTTTTTAGAAACCGAAATACCAACTCTACTATGTTCTTCTTTGTTATCAAAATAATAAAGAATAAAGCTATTACTAGCTAAACTCTTCTTTTTAGAAATTATTGTTGAAAACTCTTCATTTCTTTTTACACGATATTTTTTAATCATAATATTAAAAAAGCCACTTTATTGTGGCTTTACATTAAGCAGATAATACCTTTCTACCTTTAGCGCGACGTCTAGCGATAACTTTACGACCACCAACTGTCTTCATACGAGCTCTAAAGCCACAAGTATTTTGGTGCTTTCTCTTACTTGGCTGATAAGTTCTTTTCATACATTAGCCACCTTTCCATAACCGAATTACTCCACTATTTTACTTTTTATCATCTTCTTTGTCAATGATATCAGCAATATTAGTCTCGCCGCCCAATGACTTGTTAATCATTTTAGCAATTATATAGCTAGAAGAACCAAGTTGTATTGAAACGCCATCTCTTGTTTCACTAGCCTTACATAAACTTAAGGAAGACAATTCTTCAAAATCAATGCTTTCATTATCATATAAAGTAAAGTTAACTCTATATAGGCCACTTCCTACTTCTTGGATATTACTGTAACCGCCAATAGCCTTAACAATTTCTTCAACAAACTTCTTATCTTTTTCTTGGCTAATTACATTGAAAGTCAAATGTCTAAAATATAAGTTTGTAATAAGGAAACAAATAGCCCCAAAGATTAAACCCACAATCGCAATTTGTACTATCGTATCATAATGCATTACGCTACGAATATTAATAATAAAATCAGGGAAACTGCCAGGCATGCCCGTTATAGTATCACTTGCGGAAATGCTAGATCCTAAATATATGCCTTGTTTTGTAAGCAAAGCAAACAAACTTCCTTCTAAAAGTACAAAGACAAACAATAATACAGGACAAGTAAACAACATCCATAATTCCAACGGAAGTGGATTACCACATATTATTGATAAAATAATCAAACCAACAAAAGGAAAGATTATAGTTCTTTTTTCTTTTTTATCACTAATTGAACGATAAATTCCAACATATACGCAAGGTGCCATAAACATATTAATGACATAATATGGCGTAATAAATCTGCCACAACCAAGATATGTTGTAACACTATCCTTAACATACTTCCAAATATTGACATCACCCACAATAGCTTGGCCAGTTAGTGTTTGATATGAACCACCTAAAGCTGTATTCCAAAATGGGCTTCTAATAAAGTTGCCTAAACCCAAGATTGAAAGAACTCTATCTAAAATGCCATAGATAAATAGTCTAGATGGATCATTTAAATCTTTAGAAATATAAGTTATTGTACTACTCAAAAAATTATAAACTATCGGAAATAGATAGGATGCCAAAATACCCGCAAGACTGCATAGTACCGTATTATAAATCATAGCCGCCAAGTCCTTATGCAAGAAACCTAATAAGCTATGTGATGTTCTATGTCTACTTCTAATAAAAGAAAATCTAGTTATATAAGCTACAATAAATGATCCAATAAGGCCTGTTTCAAGCGGATATTTAGTTAATGAATTAAGATTTACCAAGGTATTAATACCCGAATAAGTAACATAGGCATAAGATGATAAATTCTGTGGCGCAAAAATTAAAGTTGTAATCAAGAAAGTAAAATATCCCATCATTGCCAAGGCAATTGGAATGCCACTATTAGCCTTCTTGCATACCGCATAAAGCATAAAAATCAAAGGGAAGTTTACTACTAACGCCTTGCCTAATAATAAACAGCCATTTGAAAACATTAATAAAAATGAATTGGTGAAAGTATAGAAAATATTTACGTTTTCATTTTGAATTAAAAAACCGAAAGCAATTAAAAGAAAACCAAAATAAACAATCCTAAGAGGCATCTTATAGTTTTCGTACAAATACATAATTTTCTTCATAAGAATAATTTTACTACATTATAATTGAATTAAGGAGGACGACATGAAAGTTGGAATTATTTGTGCTAATGGGCTAGAAGAATGCGAAGCTCTATTAGTTTACGATTTATTATATCGTGCAGGGCTTGAAACAAAGCTAATTGGACTAGAAGAATATATTACTTCTTCACATAATGTTACATTCAAAACAGATTTAACAATCAAAGACTTTAATTATCAAGATTATGATTGTGTAATTTTGCCAGGAGGATTGCCTGGAACTACAAACTTAGAAAACAGTAAAGAAGTTTCAAATGTAATTGACTATTTTATGGAAAACAATAAATTGCTATGTGCAATATGTGCTGCACCATCAATTCTTAATCATAAAGGTTTACTTAAAGAAGAACGTTTTGCCTGCTACCCAGGTTTTGAATGTGGCCTAAAACAAAATGGTGCTAAAGCTGTTAGAGAAGGAAGCATCATTACCGCCAAAGGACTTGGTGCCGAATTTGAGTTTGCCTATGAAATTATTAAGGCTCTATTAAGTGAAGAAAAGGCAAAAGAAGTATTGGATAAAATACAATATTAGAGGTTATATGGAAGCTAAAGAATTTACTAAAAAATATTATGTCAAAAGAATAAATACTAACTGTAGCAAATGGGATAACAAAGATGCCGAAGGAAAACTGCCTATGTGGGTAGCAGATGCTGATTTTAAGGCTCCAAAAGAAGTTGTTGAAGCTTTAAAAAAGCGTATCGCTCATGGAGCATATGGCTACTCTTTTTTACCAGAAGACTACTTTGATGAAATGATAGCTTGGAATAAAAAGATATCCAATGTCACTTATAAAAAAGAATGGATTAGATTTTCTAAGGGTGCTATAGATGGTTTAACACATATAATATGCGCTTTAACTAAAGAAAACGACGCTATTTTAATGACTACACCTATCTATCATCATTTCTTTCATACTATAAGTTCAACAAAAAGAAAATTTGTTAATTCTGATTTAATTAGAATAAAAGATTCTTTTGAAATGGACTATAAAGATATTGAAGAAAAGATTGTTAAAAACAAAGTTAAACTAATGATTCTATGTTCACCATCAAACCCTGTAGGTAAAGTATGGAGTAAAAAAGAATTAAAACAATTATTTGAAATTACACACAAACATAATGTTATTGTTGTATCCGATGAAGTACATAGTGAACTTATTATGCCTGGTAATAAATTTATACCAAGCTTAACTTTAAAGGAATATCAAGATGATATTATTACGCTAAATGCTGAAAGTAAGACTTTCTCTTTGGCAATGTTTGCACATAGCCATATCATTTGTCCAAATAAAGAATATCGCGATAAAATTGATGCCTATCAAGAATATCATGATATTAAGAAACCAAATAGTTTTAATGGCCTTGCGACATATTATTGTTATAAGTATGGCGAAGAATGGTTAAATGGCTTTATCAATACCATCTATGAAAATTATTTATATCTAAAAGAACATTTAAGTAAATATGGTGATGTTATTAAACTTGAAGGATCATATCTAGCCTATGTTGATTTCTCTAAGAGCATTAAAGATGATACTTCAGCATATGAATTATTAAAAGATAAATGCAATATCATAGTAAGTTCTGGTGAACAATTTAAACCAGGATACGAAAAATGGGCTCGTATCAATCTTGCAACTTCTCTTTCAAATGTAAAAGAAGCGTGCAAAAGAATTGAAAAAGTCCTTGGTAAATAATTATAATATTTCTTAGGCAGTGGTATCGAAGTGGTTATAACGAGCCGCACTCGAAATGCGGTTGTCTTAACAGGCACGTGGGTTCGAATCCCACCCACTGCGCCAAGAAATAAAAGAAAAAGGTCATATGACCTTTTTATTATGCGCTTAATGCTTCTTCGTCAGCTATTAGTATGCAATTTGGATGAACCTTCAATATTGAAGCAGGAACCTTAGGATCAACTTCACCCTCAAGTAACTCTTTAATAATAGGAGCCTTAGCTTTACCACTAGCTAAAATAAGAACTGTCTTAGCTTCCATGATTTCGCCAATACCCATTGTATAAGCATAATGAGGAACTTCATCAATTGAATCAAATAATCTACTATTAGCCTTAATAGTACTTTCAGTTAAAGTAACCTTATGAGTATTTAATATAAACTTATCACATGGCTCATTAAAACCAATATGTCCATTATTGCCAATACCAAGAAGTTGTAAATCAACACCATGCATACTCTTGATTACTTCATGATATCTAGCACATTCAACATTCTCATCTTCATTCTTGCCATTTGGAACATTAGTATTATTCACATCAATGTTTACTCTAGAAAATAAATGTTCATTCATAAAATAACGGTAACTTTGATTATGCGTACCATCAAGTCCTACATATTCATCAAGGTTTACTGTCTTAACCTTTGAAAAATCTAGTTCTTTATTATTGTACTTTTCAACTAAATTATCATATGTACCAATAGGTGTAGAACCAGTCGCAAGACCAAGTACAGCATCTTCTTTTAATGTCAATACAGAAGCTATGATATTCGCAGCTTTCTTTGACATATCAGCGTAATCTTTTGCTTTAATAAGTTTAATCATTTTTCATTCTCCGTATCTATATTAATTCTATAATAAAAACGCTTTCATTTTCCTAGAAAGTACTTTCAATGCCATATATTGTCGAATATTTCTTCTTTAAATAGTCAATATAGTAGGAAGGATTGAACTTTTCTCCAGTAGCTCTCTTTAATACATAGTCATAATTATGTAAAGCACCATCATGTTGAACATTCTCTCTTAGATACTTCATGATATCCTTAAACTTGTTATTTTCAAGCAAATCATCAATATCCAATTTCTTTTCCATAGAATTTAATAGTTGAGCACCAATAGCGCTACCCAAAGCGTAAGTAGGGAAATAGCCAAAATACGCACTACCCCAATGCATATCTTGTAATATGCCTTCTTTAACACTTGGTACATCAAGTCCTAAATATTCTTTATATTTTTGATTCCAAATTTGATCTAATTGACTTACATCGATGCTTCCATCAAAAATGCCCTTTTCTATCTCATATCTTATTAAAATATGTACAGGATAAGTAAGTTCATCCGCATCTGCTCTAATAAGTGAACATCTAGATAAATTAATAGCCTTAACAAAATCATCAATTGTGACATTCTTTAAATTTTCTGGGAAAAGTTCTTGTAGTTTTGGATACAAATTAACCCAGAACGATTTTCTTCTACCAATATAATTTTCTAAGAAACGTGATTGTGATTCATGCATACCACTAGAAATATTCTTGATATTAGTACCCTCATATTTTTCATCAACATTGTGTTCATAGTGGCCATGTCCCGCTTCATGAATTACACTAAAGATATTAGAAGCTACATTGTGTTCATCGTAATTGGTTGTAATACGAATATCATTTTTACTTAAGCCGCTAGTAAAAGGATGTTCAGTTTCACTTAAATAACCCCAAGAAGGATCAAAATTAATATACTTTAATAATTCTTTATTAAACTCCTCTTGTTTTGCCTTAGGGTAATATTTGTATAAGAAAGAATCATCAATATAATCTTTTTTAGCATCAATTTCCTTGATTAAAGGTATAAGTTCTTCTTTAATTAAACCAAAAAATTCATCATATTTTTCAATTGTCATACCTTCTTCATAATCATCAAGCATTAAATTATATGGAACTACATCAGGATTTCTCTTATTAGCTCTTTTCTTACTTAATTCAATTAACTTTTGGATATGCTTATCAAATAAGCTGTAATCATTTTTTGTTTTAGCCTCAAGCCAGGCATCACTAGATTCACTTACGGCTAAGTTAAATTCCATTGCCTCTTCCTTGCTGAACTTAGTTACTTCTTCTAAACCTTTTTTAGCCAAATAAAGATCACGATTTAATTCTTCACCCAAATCTTCTTTGCTTAATTCATCCACTAAGGCAATATAATCAGGATTAGTTTCTAATGAAAACAGTTCGCCATAAATAATGTTAAACATTTCATTACGATACTTATTACCTTTTTTAGGTGCGATTGTTTCCTTATCAACGCTAGCTGTACCAAGCATTAAACCATAGGCACTCATTTTCTTTTGATACTCTTTGTACTTTTTAATTTTGTCTTTTGTGCTCATAAAATCCTCCATTACACTAGACCCACATAAATAGCTAACAATAACTGAGATATGTAGTATAAAACACGATAAGTTATTTGTAGATAATTTTTAGCATTCTTATTAAATTTATGAATCATTAGTATTAAGTCAGAACAAATAAATATGATAGAAGCAATCATCAAAACAAGGTCGGCATAACTTGATGCATTAATATAATTAGAAATAGCTAATCCACTTGTAAACATGATAATCAAAAGGTAACATGCTCCAAGCATTTTCATTTTTCCATGAACATCCAAAGTCCTTAAAAAATACATGGCTACACCTAAATATAGTATTGCATTAAACATTAGACCTAAAGGAATACATTTTGGATTTAATTTAATTAAATAAGTTGAATATAAAATATGCGCTATAAAAAAGGATAGTGTTCCTAAAACAAAAATCAAATCTTTATGTTTTCTAAATTTATTTCTTAAAATCATTATAAAATCACCTAGCATATCAAAAGATAAGGCGATTATCACTAATAAAGCTCTTCCCTTATATAATCTAATAGCTAATAATACAAACGTTAATGAAGCTAATGTTTTAAGTAATATTGATAAAGAGTTATGATACTTGTTGTCATTGTATATAAACAAGGAAACAAGCACAGTCTCCAATAATATTAATAAATAACTTATTCTATCCATCTTTCACATTATATCTTTAAAAGATATCTAAATCCTCACCATTTATAACTTCACCATCATATCCAGCGTCCCTAATCTCTTGTAAGATAGCCTTTTTTCTTATCTCCATTTCCTTTAAAGCGTCATCAGAAAAAGCATCAATATGATAAATGCGGTGATAAGTAACTAGTAATTTTGGCTTAGCCTTTTTAGCAATTTCAGCTAAATCTATACTTAAAGTATGCACATTTCGATGATATTCTTGCCAATCCTTACTGCGTTTCTCTAATCCCTTTGTATATTCGACTTCATGAAGTAATATATCTACGTCTTTAGCCTTTTCTATCATTATTGGTAAAGCTTTTGTATCACCACTAATTAAGATTGTCTTGTCTTCACTAATAAACTTATATGCAAGCGATTGTAACTTGCCATGGCATACTGCAAAAGCCTCAACTTTTACGTTTTCATCTTCATATACTATTCCGTAGTCACTTAATCCAGGTTCAATTTCCTTAATAATTGTCTTATAACCAGTTAAGTTAGCTGGTTCATCACCATTAATGCGCATATCAATATCTTGACTATAGGCTTTAGTAATATATTTAGCCATATCTTTTAAGCCTTTAGGGCCAATTAATGTTAAAGGCTTTTCTCTTTCTAATGTCCAAGGCGTAAAAATTAAGTCAGCTAAACCACTTGTATGATCACTATGTAAATGTGTACAAAACGCAATGTCTAAATTTTTAGGATGTAGCTGTTTAATACCTTTAAAATAAGCTTTTGAATATTGCCTTACGACACCTGGCCCAAAATCAACAATATAAGCCTTATCATTAATGATAATCGCGCTACTAGGTCCACTATTATAGGGACATGCATTAGGTGTCCCTGTTCCAAGTAAAACAAGTTTAGTCATATAAATTATTTTATAACGATATATCTTATTATGTACTTCCTAATAAATTACACAATAAATTATTTTGTTTATTGTGTAATTTGGTTACACAATAAATTTTGAAGTGCTAAAATGATATCGAGGATATTGTTATGATAAATATTGGGAAAGAAAGCGAATTAGTTGAATTTAAAAAAAGTACTGGCGAACTAAATGAAGGGATAATATCGATCGTTTCTATGTTGAACAAGCACGGAAAGGGAACACTATATTTCGGAGTTAAAAACAATGGCGATGCCATTGGACAAATGATAAGTGATAACACTCTAAGGGATATATCAAGAAAAATATATGAGGACATAAATCCTAAAATTTATCCTAGTATACATGAACTTGCTGATATGCCTGGTGTAATTGAGATTAATTTCATAGGACAAGATAAACCATATTCAGCTCAAGGAAAATTCTATATAAGGACATCTGATGAAGATAGAAAAATAGATGTCCATGAATTATTAAAAATCATTAATAGGACAGATACCAGTAATGCATTATGGGAAAAGATGGAATCTGATGAAACTATTGATGATGTTGATGAAGAATTATTAAAAAATTATATAGAGAAGGCAAATAAAAGTGGAAGAATCAGTGAAGAGTACACAAATGCTAAAACCGTTTTAAAAAAATTGGGCCTTCTTGTCGGCGATAAATTAAATAACGCTGGAAAAATATTATTTTCTAAAAATAAACCAATTGTTTTAAAATTAGCTGTTTTCGCAAGCGACGAAATGCTTTCTTTTATAGATATAAACCGATATGAAGGAAATCTATTTGAATTAAATAAAAAAGCCCAAGAATATATATTGGAACATATTAATTTCTCAGCTGAAATAGTAAAGGGTAAACGAATAGAAAAACCCGAAATTCCATATGAAGTAATAAGAGAAGCTGTTTTAAACAGTTTATGTCATTCTTCATTTGATGTTACAGTTAATAACGAAATATATATAACACCAACAAAGGTTGTCATATTTAATCCTGGTACATTCCCTAGCGGATATAATCCAGAAGACTTCGCTTACAACGGAGTTGAATCGGTACTTAGAAATCCATTAATTTCTAGAACTCTATATTATTCAAATGATATTGATAGCTGGGCAACTGGATTTAGAAGAATTTTCGCATATTGTAAAAAAGATGATATTAAATTTACATACACAATGAAAAATCAAGGCTTTGAAATTTGTTTCTATCGAAAAAAACAAGAAAATTCTGATTTAGAAAAATTGATTATTGATATCATCAAAAACAACCCAACTATAACTATTTCAAAAATAGCTGATGTCACCGGTAAATCAACCAAAACTATTCAATCTAAACTCAATAGTCTAAAGGGACAAGAAAAAATCAAAAGAGTTGGTTCAAATAAAAATGGTCATTGGCAAATCCTCGGCTATTAAAAATGGAGTTTACTTTCAAACTCCATTTTTATACTTTTAGTCTCTTGTCTAGTTTTATTGATAATCTATCACCAATCTTTTGGATAAGTTGTACTAATATTACAAGTACAATAACCGCACAAATCATGATGCCATAATTGTAACGATAGTAGCCATAGTTAATAGCGATCTTACCAAGACCTCCACCACCAACTATACCTGACATTGCCGTATAACCAAGTATTGTAGTAAGGGCTATGGTGATATTACTAATAAGTGAAGGAACAGCTTCTCTTAATAATACCTTTGTAACAATTTGAAATGGTGTAGCACCCATTGATTTAGCCATTTCGATTAAATTAGGATCAACTTCCCTAAGTGATCCTTCAACAAGTCTTGCGATAAATGGGAAGGCTGCTACAACAAGGGGCACAATACTTGCAACCGTACCAACTGTTGTGCCAACAATTACTCTTGTTAATGGGAAGACAACAATAACTACAATAAGGAATGGCACCGATCTTAATATATTGATTAAGATATCGAGCAACTTAATAATCCAAGAAGGAAGTGGGTGAATACCATCTTTTCTTCCTGTTACTAAAATTACACCTAATGGTAAACCAATTAAAGTCGCAAAGAAAGTAGCCAAGAAAGTCGCATATACTGTTTCCCATAAAGCCAATGGGAATTGTTCAACAACCATATCTAAAATATCACTATTCATATAATTCAAACTCCTCAGCATTGACACCATCTACTTTATTTAAGTATTCAATCGCCTTATCAAGTTCTTCCTTATTTTTAACTCCAATAAGCATAGAACCATAAGAACTGCCATTTATATTTCTTATAGAAGCATTTACGATATTGCAGGCAACACCCTTTTCAATAGCCAATGTTGTAAGTAAAGGTTTGCCTGTTGAAGTTCCTCCATTAAAGACAATTCTAATTGTTTTTTCACCACTATCCTTAACAATCTCATTGCTAGAATCAATTTCTGGGAAAACCAATTTCTTAGCAGCTAAAGATTTAGGATGAGAGAAGACATCCGCAACATTACCGCTTTCTACAACTTCACCATTATCTAATATCGCAACCTTATTACAAATATTTTCCACAACAGACATTTGGTGTGTAATAATCACAACCGTAATGTTCATTTTTTTATTAATATCTCTTATAAGATCTAATATTTGGTTGGTTGTTGTTGGGTCTAGAGCACTAGTTGCCTCATCACATAATAGGATTTTAGGATTACTAGCTAAAGCTCTTGCGATAGCTACTCTTTGTCTTTGGCCACCTGATAACATCGCTGGATAAGCATCAGCCTTATCTAATAATCCAACAATATCTAGTAACTCTAAAGCTCTCTTTTTAGCTTTTTCTTTATCAGTTTTAACAAGTTCTAATGGAAACATAACATTCTTAAGACATGTTTGTTGCATCAAAAGATTAAAGCCTTGGAAAACCATTGTTACATCTCTTCTAAGTTCAAGAAGTTGTTTCTGGTTTAAATCATTTAGTACCTTGCCATCAATGATAACTTGGCCACTATCAGGCTTTTCTAGGAAATTAAGGCATCTAACAAGTGTTGATTTTCCTGCACCAGACATACCGATGATGCCATAAATATCTCCATCTTCTATTGTTAAAGAAACATTCTTAAGCGCTTCTACTACAGAAGCGCTTGTTTTGAATGTTTTGTTTAAATTCTTAATCTCTATCATTATTATTTAGAGAATACATCTAAAGAAGATGTTTTGCCTGCATATAAACCCATTGGTTCAACGTGAATTGCAGCGATTGAAACTACTGAAGTACCATTTTCTTCATTGAAGTTGTCAAGATATGGTTGATGTTGGAAATAGTTTGCATCAATTTCACCAGAATCAACAACATTGTTAGGTTGTACATAATCTGTAAATTCAACAATATTTAATGTGATTCCCTTTTCAGCTAAGATATCCTTTGCCACACTTAAGATTTCAGCATGTGGAGTTGGAGAAGCCGCAACAGAAACAGTTGTACCATTTAAAGCATCATAATCAATTGAGGTATCATAACCATCAGTTAAGTTTTCAACTACAGAAACTACTGAACCATCATATTTACTATCAATATATTCTTTTACAGCGCTTGATTCTAGGGCAGCCTTTAAAGCTAAGATCTTAGGCTCATTTTCATTGCCTTCTTTTACCGCTAAGATATTAGAATAAGCTGAATAAGAGCCTTCTAGAACTAATGCATCATTGGCAGGATTTAATCCAGCATCAATTGCGTAATTTGAATTTATAACTGCGAAATCAACATCCTTTAATACATTTGGAATTTGAGCAGCTTCAACTTCAACGATATCAACATTATAAGGATTTTCTTCAATATCGTTTTTAGTAGCAGTAATACCAGCACCATCTTTTAATTTGATAATGCCATTGTTTTCAAGAAGAAGTAAAGCTCTCGCTTCATTTGTAGTGTCATTCGGAACTGCAATAGAAATACTTGTTGTAGTAGTATCAGTACTATCACCTTCTTTAGAACCACAAGCTGTTAACCCTAAAGCTAACGCACTGACCAATAATAGAGTAAATAATTTTTTCATCTTTGTACCTCCTAAATTATCCTTAATAGTACTAAGTGAGAAACAAAAAAGCCGTCCCATAAGGACGACTATATAATCGTGTTACCACCTTAATTCATGCAACAAATATTGCACCTTCTTCAAGTACTATCATACTCTAGCACTATAACGTGTGCACTACGTCTATCACTCATCGTAATAGAAGCTCTTTAGACCATGTTCCCTTAAACTTCCATATCTTGTTTCACCAGCCCAAGACTCTCTACGTTTTCCCTTTAAGGTACTCTTCTCTTCATCGCCTTGTCTATATTCTCTTACTATGGAAAAATTATGTCAATAGTTTTCAGAAAGTTTTTCAAAAATTTTTTAGCTTCTTTCAAAGCTCAATTCTAAGCTATTGATTACTTGTTTTCTTAAGACAATAGATAAAACAATTGTAATAATATCTGTTAAAGATTGGGCAACTGTTACGCCATTAAAACCAAATAACATATTAAGAATAAACAACAATGGTATAAATAATAATCCTTGTCTACATAATGATAAAACAGTAGCTGCTAAAGGATGATTTAATGTTTGAAGAACATTCATGTTCATAAACAATAAACCAATAAATGGTCCTGATAATGTATAGCCAACTAATAAAGGAATGCCATACTCTATTGTTTGGGAATCATTTATAAAGATACTAATAATTTGGCTTCTAAATACGATATATAGACAAGATAAAATGACTCCGCATATTAAACAGCACTTCTTAGTATATGCTTCAACTTCCTTGAAGCGTTCTTGATTATTACTGCCGTAACAATATCCTAAAATAGGTTGTACGCCATTGGCGATACCCATTTGTAAGAAACTTACAAACATATTAGCCTTAAAGACAATACCAGCTGCCGCAATTGCACTGTTACCATAGCTTGCCAAAATAAGATTTGTAATAATTGTTGAAATACTCATTAAGCTTGAAAATAAGGCCATTGGTAAACCAGAAACGCAAATATCTTTACATACTTTAAAAGTAAAATATTTAAAGCGAATAGACATACTCTTAGACTTCTTTTCAAAATAATAGATGTAATAGATACTAGCGATAATATTACTAATAGTTGTGGCAATGGCGGCCCCAGCTGCGCCCTTATTAAACACTGAAACAAAAATAGGATCCAACACAATATTTAACATAGTGCCAATCATATTACCTATCATAGCTTGTTTACTATCGCCACTTGCCCTAACAATAAAACTAGCTGCTGCTGAAAAAATAATAAATGGTGCACCAATTGCGATATATAAGGTATAGCCTTTGGCTAAATCTAATGTTTCACTATTTGCACCAAATAAAGTAAGTAAACCATTTTGAAATACTAGTAATATCAAACAAAATATCACGCCTACTGCAACACTAAAATATGTTACAAAACTTGATACATTTTTTACTTTCTCTTGATCTTTTTTACCTAACGCAATACTTGCAATGGCGCTGCCACCCATGCCAAGCATATTAGCTATAGCCATAAATAAAATAAAAATAGGATTTGTAAGACTTACCGCCGCAACCTGTAATGGATCTCCTGTTTGTCCTACAAAGAAAGTATCAGCCATATTATAGACAACAGTTACCAAACTTGAAATAACACTTGGTATTGCCATCTTTTTTACAACACTTGAAACTTTATCTTCACTCATCCACGCATTATCGTTCATTGTTTTCCTCCAAATTTTTTATCATTTGATTAGTCACTCTCATAAAAATAGCTAAGTCATCATCAGAAATATTCTTTGTAAGTTGTTTCTCAGTCTGAGTAATCTCGTCATTAATACTTTTTTTGATGAATTCATTAGTGTCCTTAAAAATAATTTCCTTTAATCTTTTATCGTTTAAACTCTCAATCTTTTCAATCCACCCTTTTTCTTCCATGCCACAAATAAGTTCTGTAGCACTGCTTGAACGTAGATTGAATTCTTTTTCAATGTCCTTTTGATAAACAGGAGATGGACTCACCATAATATAATCAAGAACAAGTGCTTGTGAATTTGTAAGGCCAATTTTCTTTTGAGTATTTTGTGATCTTCTTCTTAAATAATTTGAAATCTTGTTAATTTGTCTTCCAACTTGCATAATTAATTACCTAGGTACCTAACTATTTTAATGAAAATGTTACTAACAATCAAGAAAAAAATCTTACATTGTAAGATTTTTGTTCATCCCTATTATTTTAGTTGTCGCCTTATAAAATCCATCGTTCTTACAATCATCAGCTATATACTTAGCTAAAGACTTTATTCTATCGTTAGCGTTACCCATTGCATAAGACTCTATAACATTTTCAAACATTGATAAATCATTGTTACTATCGCCAAATATAGCAATTTCATCATCCTTTATGTCATATTTTTCCATGAGTACTTTTATACCACTATACTTACTTACATCTTCAGCAATCACTTCAACGTTGTTAGGATCAGAACTAGTACAAGACAAGCCATCAATTAAACTTAATCTTTTATTAATTTCCTCTAACATTGTAAAATGTTCGCCATCTAGTATCTCCACCTTACAAAAGGTAGTGTTATTTAAAATATCGTCATTTATTTCCTTTACTGAATCAAAGAAATTATTTCCAAAGACATTCATAGAATTTCTAAAGCTATAAATTAAAACATCTTTCTTAACAACATAACGCATATCCTTGGTATATAGAATATAACCAACATCATATTCACTTATGACCTTAAGCATCTTTTCTAAGATATCATTTTCAAAATTAATTAAAGATAATACATCACCCTTTTTATCTAAAACTAGTGATCCATTAACTAATACTTTTGGACAATTTATTCCCTTTAAATCAAGAATATCAAGCTCTTGAATATTACGGCCTGTCGCAATTACAAACAAGATATCGTTTTCTTGTAGTTGTTTTATTGCCATATAATTGTTATCTGATAATTTCCCATTATATAAAAGGGTTCCATCTAAATCGCTCACAACACATTTAATCATGTTTAACATTATAACAAAAGCATATAATATTTTTATGAAACTTAAATTTATCTTAGTATTATTCTTAATCTTAAAATTTTTATGGAACCAATGGCTTAGCTATTTAACTTGGAAACAAAGAGAAAAGCCCCTTCCAGATGTCGTAAGTAACATTTATTCAAAAGAAAGGTATGAAAGCTATATAAGCTATAAAAAAGAGTATCGTAAGATAAGTCTTGGCTTAAGTGTTGTTTCTTTAATAATTGATTCGGTATTTATCCTATCAAATTTTTATACGCTATTTGATAATTCGAATCCTTATATAACTTGCGCTTTAACTGCTTTAGTATCACAAGTCATATCAAATCTAATAAGTTTGCCACTAGACTACTATGCAACTTTCTCTATTGAAGAAAGATATGGTAAAAATAAGAAAACTAAAAAAGAATGGTTAAAAGATTATCTAGTTAATCAATTATTGGAAATCATTGTTGAAATAGTAATATTTGGCTTTATTGTGTTTGTATGCAGTAATCTACCTAAATGGACAAATAATTTCGATATCACTTATCTAAAATCATTTATCATATGTTTAATAATTGCACTAGCCTTATTCTTGATAATGACTCTATTATCATTTTTATCACTTGTATTTTTACGCATTCAATATAAGTTTGTAGAAATGGAAGACAACGATCTAAGAAAACAAATCGAAGAATATGCCAAAGAAGCTAAAAAGAAAGTTAAATATATCAAGATATACAATGAGTCAAAAAAATCAACTTCCAAAAACGCTTTCTTATTAAAAATACTATGGCATCGTGAATTTGGTATAGCTGATAACTTCTTAAACGAAAACGCAACAGATGAATTATTAGCTGTCTTACTACATGAAATAGGACACTTAAAACATAAAAAGAATATTTATAATTATCTAAATTATTTCTTCTTAGTAATCTTGTTTATTTTTATTGTATGGCTACTACCAAATGCCAATTATGTCATAAATATAAATAACTATATTAATGCATCGTTTAATTTAAGATACACAAATTATATTTTATCTTTGACGATATTAAGCTATGCCCTAACGCCATTAATATATATTAAATCAGTATATGGCAATTATGTTTCTTGCATGGAAGAAAAAGAAGCCGACTTTAATGCGGCAGATCATGGCTATGGACAAGCCTTAATTGATACCTTTAGCAAATTATCCAGCGATGAACTAATCGATGTTAATCCCCATCCTTTAGTTGAACTATTGGAATATAATCATCCAGGAATGTATAAACGTATTTCTTACATAAAAGAAAGGCAAAAGAAAATCGGATAATAATCCGATTTTCTTTTACTTAGAATTTAAAAATATTTATGCCGATTGCCTCGTTTTTAACACGATCAACTCTTCCATCAAGCACATTAATAAACATCTCACAAGTTGCGCTTATTCTAGCTTCATTTAAATGGCCACCTACACAATTACATTTATCATCAGCACAAGTAATATGTAAATGACTATAAAATTCATCATTCATCGTACTAATATTGCCAACTAGAGATGTTATTTCAAAGACACCATTAAACTCTGTCTTATAGTATTTTTGTTCAGGAATAGAATAAACACCAGCTACAAAATGATCAGTTGCCCCAATTGCACTAACACTAGCCAACTTTACATCTTCTTTTAAGCATACATCCTTTAATGTTTCAAGAATTTCTTCACCAACATCCATTCTTACAACAATATTGTTACCAAATCGCTTATATTCCATATTTATGCCTCTTTTCTTTTTCTCCTAGGAGAATGTTTTTGGTTATATAACAAGATAAAACGAGCCAAAACATAAGTTACAACTAAAATCGCAACAGCCCAAATAATACTAATTAATGGTGTGTTTCTATTAACCATCAAGAATGGATAAGGGCCTGCAACTTTACTAGTCATATTTAAAATTACTAATACTACTGCATATAAAACAGTAGGTAAAAGAGCTAAAGTAATTGTTTTCTTTTTATTTAGTCTACGGTCACCTTCAAATAATGTAAATGAAACTACAGCTAAAATTGGACATAATAGATGGAAAAATAAGAAAGATTTATTTGTTAGATAAAACAATAAACCTTGGAAATAATTTCCATCATAAGTGCTTGCTAGATAGAAGATAACTACAAAAGTAAGCGCAAGACAAGTTGTTGCGAAATATCTTAACAATAGTACAAAGTAAGGAAGTTCGCCAACATCTTTTTTAATAAGCATATATATTACAAAAAGTAAGCTCGCTACTAAACTTAAGATATTGGCATCATTAGTATAGAAAGTAAAGATATTCCCTTCATCTAATGCTAGATATAAGCCAACACCACCAAATATAACTAATAAAACATTAATAATTAAAGACCATTTATTTCTATTGTTCATCACAAATCCTCTTAACTAAATCATTTAAATAGTTTCCATCATATTTAACAATTTCGCCATCATCTACAAGTCTTGCAAGGCTTGGATCAATAGGAAGCTTAGCTAACACTTCTAAGTTATATTTACTTGCGACATTAACGGTATCATCATTGTTGTAGATTTGAATATCTTTACCACAACCATCGCACTTCACATAAGCCATGTTTTCAACTAGTCCAACAACTGGAACCTTAACTTCCTTAGTCATGTTGATAGCTTTAGCTACAACCATTGAAACCAACTTACTTGGGGTAGTAACCATAACTACTTGGTCAACTGGTAAACTTTGGAATACAGTCAAGGCAACATCACCAGTGCCAGGAGGCATATCGATTAATAGATAGTCCAAGTCGCCCCAGTGTACCTCACTATAGAATTGATTAATAACGCCACCTAAAATAGGTCCTCTCCAAAGTACAGGTGATTCCTTATCTTCTAGCATCATATTGATTGATACAGACTTAATACCACTTTCGTTTTCAAATGGGAAAATGCCTTTATCATCGCCATATATTTCACCATCAAAACCAAATATCTTTGCAATGCTTGGGCCTGTGATATCCGAATCAAGAATGCCAACTTTCTTACCCATTCTATTTAATTCACAAGCCAACAAAGAAGTGACCATTGACTTACCAACGCCACCCTTGCCACTTAATACAGCAATTATCTTCTTGATATGGCTATCTTCAGTAGTAGTTAATTTCTTACTGCCACATTCACCATTACAACTCTCGCAACTATTTTCACTTCCACAGCTTTCGCAATTTCCATTACAGCTCATATATATTCCTCCTATTCAAATAAATTTTGGCTTTCTTCTTCATCGCTACCAAATTCTGGTAAATCTGGTAGTTCACTTAATGTATTAAGCTTAAAGCTATCCATAAACTCTTCTGTTACTTCATATAATATTGGCTTACCAGGTGCATCACTTCGACCAGCTTCCTTAATTAAATTTCTAGCCAACAATCTTCTAAGCATCATATCAGCACCAACACCTCTTAATTCTTCAATTTCAATTCTTGTGACTGGCTGTTTATATGCAATTATTGCCAAAGTCTCTAACGCGCTTTGCGATAATGTATTTGGCTTTGCATTATGGAATAAAATTTGGGCATAAGGGAAAACATCCTTCTTAGAAACAAATTTATAGCTTTTACCATAATCTACAAGCTCTATGCCGTATAACTCACTTGCATACTTATTTTTAATATTTTCAAGAATGGCTAAAGTATCCTCTTCACTTTTCTCAATTGTATTAGCTAATTGTTCAACCTTGACACCTTCATCGCCCACAATAAACAACAATCCTTCTACAATAGCTTCTACATTATCTGGTTGTTTAACTTCACTCATACTTCGCTTCCTTTTTTAAACCATATATCATCATTTTCATCTACATTAAATACTAATAAATGATCTTTTGCCATAACTAGTACTGCTAAAAAAGTCGCAATATATTCTTGAACATCATGGCAATCATCTATTAAAGTATCAAAATCAAAAGTTTTTGGTAAACTAGATAATCTTGATTTTATCTGCAAGATTCTATCTTCTGTCGAAACTTCCTTGGTTGTTACTTTAGTCTCAATAGGCTTAGACAATTGTAATCTTCTAAGCACTTTATTCATAGCTCTTAATAAATCATAAGGATTGCCTTCTATCTTTTGATCATCAAGATTATTATTATTTACAGAATCTAAAGAAATAGGCTTAGACAATTGATCTTGTCTTTCTAAGAAAGATTTATTTAATTCAGAACTAACTTCCTTATATTTTTGATATTCAAGTAAACGTTGCACCAATCTTTCTTTTGGGTCCTCTTGGTAATCATCTTCAATATCATCACTCTTTTTAGGAAGTAACTTTTTCGATTTATATTCAATCAAAGTAGCAAGTTCTACTAAATACTCGCTCTCAATCTCCAATTCCAGTTTTTCCATCTTATTTAAATATTGAATATATTGGTCAGTTAAAACTTCCATATCCAAATCAAAAATATCTAATTCTTGTTCCTTAATAAGATGAAGCATTAGATCTAAAGGGCCTTCAAATTTAAGTGTTTCGACTGTAAATCCCATAATCCTATTAATTATAGCACGCGAGATAATATAATAGGGATGGAGGAAATAATATGATAATTGGAATCGCTAATGACCATGCGGCAACAGAATTAAAATTTGCATTAATAAAATATCTAGAAGAAAAGGGACATACTGTAATTAATTATGGCTTTGATACAAACGAAAGTTGTGATTATCCAATAGCTGGTGAAAAATTAGCTAATGGTATTATAAACAAAGAGTGTGAAAGAGGCATCGCCATATGTGGAACAGGTGTAGGAATTTCTATCGCCTGTAATAAAGTAAATGGCATAAGAGCAGGGGTATGTTCAGAAACTAAAACAGCTGCCCTAATAAGAGAGCATAATGATGCCCAAATCATCGCCTTTGGCGCTAGAATCGTTGATCTAGAAAAAGCTAAAGAACTAGTAGATACTTTCTTAAATACTGAATTCTATGATCCAAATGGTAGACATACTAGAAGAATAAACGAATTAAAGCAAATCGAAGATAAACAAAAACAATAATAGAAAGCCATTATTAGTTAATATGTTAAGCTGTGACATTCACAGCTTTTATAATACTTAAAATTATTGTTTACAATGAAATAAATTAATGTTATTGTTAGTTAAGTAAAAAATATTTCATTAGGAGGACAAATGAACAAATATATTCAAACTGAAAATGCACCCAAAGCAATAGGCCCTTATTCACAAGCTATTGTTGCTGGTAACCTATTATTCTTATCAGGAGTAATGCCTATTGATCCAAGTACTGATAGCTTGGTTGAAAGTGATATTGTAAAACAAACTAAACAAGTAGTTAAAAACATTGACGCTTTACTTAAGGAAGCAGGCTATAGCAAAGAGGATGTTGTTAAGACTACTTGCTTTTTAAGCGACATCAACAACTTCGCTGAATTCAATAAAGTATATGGCGAATATTTCACTAGTAAGCCTTGTAGATCTTGTGTAGCTGTAAAAGATTTGCCTAAGGCAGCTCTAGTTGAAGTTGAAGTAATTGCTAGTAAATAATTTACGCATTAACAAGTGATTCAACATTTAATGCATTGACTATAATCGCGTTTATCCCATTCTTACTTGCATGATTATAGTCATAAGTGTTGTGTTAACTATTTATGCGAGTTGATAACTCTAGATGTATTATTCCATTTAGAGTTATCGCTTAATCGCATATTATAGAATCTTGTTTTAACATATATTAATATGATTATAAGGGAATCTAAGTATTCCCTTAATTTATTTAGAGGAAAACATGGAAATAAAAGATAAAATGATACCCGCTTTTAAAAAAGCGCAAGGTGGTTTATTTACAAGTGTAGAAAAAGCCGATGTAGGAAGTTCTTATCAAGAAATGGAAAAACAAGGCATAGCCTTAATGGGTTGGGCTGATCCTTTTATGCCTGATAAATCTATCCCAAAGTTTATTGAAGATGCTTTAATTAAAGCCATCAAGGAAGAAAGCGCACCCCACTATACCGCACCAATAGGTAGTGAAGAACTAAAGGAATTAATAGCTGATAAACTAAAGAAACAAAACAATTTAAATGTTGACCCAAAAAGGAATATCATCATTACCCCTGGTTCAGATAGTGGCTTATATTTTTCCATATTACCATTTATAAATGATGGTGATGAAGTAATGATACCTTCTCCATCTTATCCAAATAATTATTTAGATGTTGAAATTATGGGTGGCAAAGTAGTTCCTATTGTATTAAGTAAAGAAGATAACTACCAATTAGATATTAGACAAATGGAAGAAAAAGTAACTTCTAAAACAAAGATGGTAATCATTACTCACCCTAATAATCCCACTACTACCGTTTATAATGAGAAATCTTTGAATGATTTAAGAGAATTTGTGATTGAACATGATTTGTTACTAGTGGTAGATCAAGCCTTTGAAGATTTTACTTATGAAAACAAAATGATTACTCCAGCTAGTTTAGATGGAATGTTTGAAAGAACTATAACAGTATTTTCTTTTTCTAAAGGCATGGGACTAAGTGGTTTAAGAGTTGGCTATATCGTGGCTGATGATAAGATAATGGACACAATGTACGCTAATGCGGTTGGTGTTATTGGTGCTACTTCCACATCTAGTCAAAAGGCAATTATTGAAGCTATTAAGCATCCTGAATTTATGAAAGAATTTGAAGATGCCTATAAAATAAGAAGAGAAAAAGCCTACGAAATACTAAATAGTATTCCTAATGTTTCATGTACAAAACCCGAATCAGGTTTCTTATGTTGGCTAGATGTTTCTAAGATTGGTGATTCAACTTCAATTGTAAATTATCTATTAAAGGAAGCTAAAGTATCGGTTAATGATGGTAAGAACTATGGCGAAGGTGGAGATGGCCATATAAGAATTGTATTAGGTGTTTATAAAGACAATCGAAAAGTTATTGACGCCTTAAATAGAATAAAAGCCGCATTAATTAAATATCAAACTTTGTTATAATCAATTTATGAAATTAAGTAAGAATGATAAAGAAATTTTAGAATCATATAAATCTTCTATCGAAGGTTTAGCCAAGTATTTAGGACATAGCTATGAGATAGTCTTACATTCCCTAGAAGATTTAGATAACTCAGTAATCGCCATATGTAATGGTGAACATACAGGCAGAAAAATTGGCGCGCCAATTACGGATTTAGCCTTAAAGATGCTTGATCAAATTGAAACTACAAATGAAAATTCCATAGTCTATTTTTCGCAAAATAGAAAAGGTGAGCCACTTAAATCAACTACTATCGCTATTGTGGGAGAGAACAATAAGACAATTGGACTATTATGTATAAACATGTATCTAAACACTTCTTTTAAAGAAGTTCTAGAATCATTTACACCAAATAAGACGGTAAGAGAAAACTATAATCAAAATGTTGAAGATTTGATTATGAATGCTTATGAAATAGAAAAGAATAGCGTTTTATCAGACAATAGTATTCTTCCTTCAAATAAAAACAAGGTCATCATCGAAAGACTTTATGATAAGGGAATATTCCAAATGAAGGATGCTGTACTTGAAATTGAAAAGTTAACGGGATTATCTAAAAATACTGTTTATCTTCATATTAGAAACCACAAGAAAAACCTTAAGGATGCCAAATGACATCCTTTTTAAATTAAATCAAAATGTTTTAAAGCTAGATAGATGCCATCATCCTTACAATCACTTGTAACATAGTCGGCAATCTTTTTTAAATCAGCACTGCCATTACCCATAGCAATGCCTACACCAACATACTCAAGCATATCAAAATCATTGTTACTATCACCAAAGGCCATCGTTTCCTCAAGTTTAATATTTTCTTTATCAATAAATCTTTTAATGCCCTTTGCCTTTCCGCCATCTAAAGGAATTAAATCAGCCATCAAAGGATGCCAAGAAGTAATTTTTAGATATTTCAAATTCTCTTTTAAAATTGATAAATCATCTTTATTTGCATAAATTAAAGCTTGATATATCTTTTCGCCTTGATACTCTTTTATAGGAAAGGTTTCTTTATTGAATTGTTTATAAATACTACTATTTATTGAATTAAGGCAATTAATATAACTACCATTTTCACTTTTTAAACATATGGCATATTCTTTTTGTTTAAATAGTTTAACAACTTCATTTGTTTGCCTATCATCAAAAGTTTGAATATAAAATGGAATCCCATTTTCATCAATACAACATTGTCCCGTAGAAGCTATAATTCCATCAAACCTTATTCTATCCAAAACATCATTACCTCTGCCGACTTCTCTAAAATCACGTCCTGAACAAATAATACATTTAATGCCTTTTTCTTGTAGAAGCTTAATGGACTTAAAGGCGCTTTCAACCATTTTACTTTCACCAATTGGTACCAAGGTACCATCTATATCAAAAAATATCGCTTTTACCATAAAACGATTATAACAAAAGGGCCATATTTATGGCCCCTATACAACGATATTAACCATCTTGTTTTTGATGACAAAATGTTTTTTAATCTCTTGTCCATCAATAAATTTGATGACGTTTTCTTGTTTTAACGCTTCATTATAAATGGTTTCATCATCAGCATCTTGATTAATAGTAAACTTAGCTCTTACTTTACCATTTACTTGTACAACGACTTCTTTTTCAGCTTTTACAAGCTTACTTTCATCATGTGTTGGCCAAGCTCTATAAGCTAAATCAGTTTTACCTGTAAGCATCTCATACATTTCATTACATAGATGTGGTGCCCAAGGAGATAACATTTGGACAAAGTTAACTAGATATTCTTTATATACTTTTCCTTCTTTGTAACAATCATTAATGAAAATCATCATTTGTGATATAGCCGTATTTAAAGAAAGATTTTCAATATCCTCACTTACTTTCTTTACCGTAAAGTTATATGAATAATCTAACTTTCCATCATTTGTATCGACGATTTTACTTTCATCAGTTACTAAACGATATACTCTTTCAAGCCATCTATGTGCGCCTTCTAGTCCTTGAGTAGACCATGGCTTATCAGCCTCTAGAGGTCCCATAAACATTTCATAAAGTCTTAAAGTATCGGCACCATATTGGTTAACGACATCACTTGGATTTACAACATATTCAGGGAATCGCTTACCCATCTTAATACCATTAGAACCTAAAATATAGCCTTGGTGTACTAACTTTTGAAATGGTTCAGCCACTGGCACTATTCCTTCATTATGCAAGAAGTTGTTCCACATTCTTGAATATAACAAATGTCCTACCGCATGCTCTGGACCACCAATATATAAATCAACAGGAAGCCAATGTTCCATTAACTTTGGATCACAAATACAATCATTATTATGTGGATCAATGTATCTAATAAAGTACCAGCTACTACCTGCAGAACCTGGCATTGTCGAAGTCTCACGTTTTCCTTTTTTACCATGATATTCAACGTTTACCCAATCAGTTGCCTTATCAAGTGGTGCACCTGTCTTACTTGGGCCATAATCTTCAAGTTCTGGAAGAATTAATGGCAAATCTGGGTCATCTAATACGCCAATTGTTCCATCATCATAATGAATTACCGGAATTGGTTCACCCCAATATCTTTGTCTAGCAAAAATCCATTCTCTAATACGATAGTTTACTTTCTTTTTACCAATACCTTTAGATACAAGATATTCAATCATCTTATCGATTGATTCTTGTTTATTCAAACCATCTAAGAAACCGGAATTAATATGTACACCATCACCTGTATAAGCTTCTTTTGAAATATCGCCGCCTTCAATTACTGGGATTATTTCAATATCAAACTTCTTAGCGAAAGCATAGTCTCTTTCATCATGGGCAGGAACAGCCATAATAGCGCCTGTGCCATAAGTCATAAGTACATAGTCAGAAATCCAAATAGGAATCTTTTTATCATTAATAGGATTAATCGCATAAGCACCAGTAAAGACACCAGTCTTATCTTTATTTAATTCAGTTCTTTCCATTTCCGACTTAAGGGCACATTCTTTTTTATAAGCATTTACCGCCTCTTTTTTATCATCAGTAGTAATTAAATCAACTAATGGATGTTCTGGAGATAATACACAATATGTTGCGCCAAATAAAGTATCGCATCTTGTAGTAAACACAGTAAAGTCTTTATTAGTTCCATCAATTTTAAATGTTACTTCAGCACCAATTGATTTACCAATCCAGTTTCTTTGCATCTCCTTAGTAGACTCTGGCCAATCAATAGTATTTAAATTATCAAGCAATTGTTCAGCGAAAGCAGGAATATCCATAATCCATTGTTTCATATTCTTTCTAACAACAGGATAACCGCCTCTTTCTGATTTGCCATCAATTACCTCGTCATTAGCTAAAACAGTTCCTAGTTCTTCACACCAGTTAACAGGCATCTCTACACATTTAGCGTAACCTTTTTTAAATAATTGAATAAAAATCCATTGTGTCCACTTATAGAAATCAGGATCGGAAGTAGAAATTTCTTTACTCCAGTCATAAGAAAATCCTAGGCCCTTTAATTGTTCCTTAAAGTGTTCAATGTTCTTATTGGTAAAGCCGGCTGGATGATTGCCAGTAGAAATAGCATATTGTTCAGCGGGTAAACCAAAAGAATCAAAGCCCATTGGATGTAAGACATTAAAGCCTTTCATTCTTTTATATCTTGCGACAATATCAGTAGCTGTATAGCCTTCTGGATGCCCTGCATGTAAGCCTACACCACTTGGATATGGAAACATATCCATTACATAATACTTTGGCTTAGTAAAGTCATAGACATCTGTCTTAAATGTTTGATTGTCTTCCCAATACTTTTGCCACTTCTTTTCAATAGTTTTAAAATCAAAAGCCGACATAATTCCTCCTAAATAAATAAAAGGTAGTACACAAGGGTGCAAAGCACGGTACCACCTTAATTTTAACTTTAAGCTCTTAACGCGAGTCACGATTAACCCAAATGTTAAATAAGTTCAATAGTAAGTAATACTCTTTTTCACCAACCAAGAGCTCTCTATAATTCTTTTCTATTTACTACTTTTAACGATTACTAGTTAATAATATGATTTTTAACGCTCAAAATCAATATTAACATCAAGTTTTTTACTTGACTCTTCTTATTAATCTAAACTAGATGCAGCGTAGAAGCCTTCTCTAATTGCATCGCCGATTTTACCAAGCTTATTACAATCACCAATAGCTCTAGTTTTTGTATGATACTTTTCTTTTATCTTTTCTAAAAGATCAGTATTAGGTCTCATACCAAAGGCTGTTACTACAGTATCAGCATCAATATGTTCTATTTTGCCATCACATTCTACATCTAATCCTGTAGAATCAATTGAAACAACTTTAGCACTAGTCTTTAATGTAACGTTGTTTTCTTTTAGCTTATTAAATAAAGAAATCCAATTGATAAAGAATACATCTTTACCCACTTCTGGAAGCATTTCAACAACAGTTACTTTCTTGCCTAATTCTTCAGCCATTTCCACAGCACTATCAAGTCCTGATGCGCCACCGCCACAAATTACAATATTATTACCTTTTAGAAGTGAAGCATTTTTATGGAAATCAACAACATCAACAACATTATCACCATCAATACCTTGAATGTTTGGAACAAAAGAATGAGAACCGACAGATACCAGTATTGCGTCAGCATCTTTTAAGATTTCTTCATCGCCTTTAACTTCATAATTAACTTTAATATCAACATTTAATTCTTGAAGTTGGGTAATATACCACTTAGTAAGCTTCTTGATATTAGACTTAAAACTAGCGGTAGAGATAATATCCATAGTTCCACCAAGTTTATTTTCTTTTTCAAGCAATGTAACCTTATGTCCTTCAATTGCCGCAACTCTAGCAGCTTCCATGCCACCAGGTCCACCGCCTACAACAACTACATTTTTAGGACTATCAGTTTTCTTTAAAGCGAAGCGTACTTCTTCCATGGCACTTGGGTTAACAGCACAACTTAATTTTGTATGTTTACTCCAAATTCTACCGATACAGAATTCGTTGCATCGCAAACATGGTCTAACATCTTGAGCTCTATCTTGAAGTAATTTTTTAGGCATTTGAGGATCTGCAATTAAAGCTCTACCAAATGAAACTAGATCAGCATTACCACTTTCAATTAAAGCTAAAGCTGTATCCGGATTATGTGAACCAGCATTTAAGATAGGTGTTTTAACAGCCTTTCTTGCATATTCACAAACATAAGACATACAAGATTCACCCAAATATGAAGGTGGGAAAATATAATCTAATGTTTCATAACAACCAGCATCAACATCGAAACAGTCAATACCTTCAGCTTCCAGTTCTTTTAGGATTTTCATGCTGTAATCTAGATCTCTGCCACCATTGAATCGATGGTCTAAAGAGATTCTAAATAAAATAGGAACATTTGGCCCAACAACATCTCTAATGGCATGATATATATCTTTAGCAAACCTTGTATTCTTTTCAGGACTGCCACCATATTCATCTGTTCTTTTATTCCATACAGGAGACAAGAATTGGTCAATTAGATAACCTGCATGAGCATGAATTTCAATGGCGTCATAACCAGCATCCATCGCAACTGATGCGGCAAACCTGAAATCATCCATCATCTTATGAATTTCTTCGACGGTAAGGGCATGGCACATCATATTTGGATCAAATAATGAAGGAATTTCACTTGCCGACATAGGTGGATTACCTAATGTATCAGGGAAGGCATTTCTACCTGTGCCTGGTGTCAATTGGCAAACAATCTTAGCACCATATTTATGAACTCCATCGCAAACACTAGTTAAAGAAGGAAGAACAGTATAGCTATCCATGTACCCTTCCATTGAACCTTGGGCAATCTTTTCGTTAAGTGGTTGGCATCCCATGATAATCATGCCAACGCCACCCCTAGCTCTTTCAATGAAATAATCTATTTCATTGTCTGTTTTTCTGCCATTTGCCAAGGCACTATTAGTGCCCATAGGTGACATGACAAGACGGTTTTTAACTTCCATCTTGCCAATCTTAAAAGGTGTAAATAATTTATCGTATTTCATATACTTTCCTTTTCTTTTTTATTTAGAAATTACTTGTCCTTTTTCAATAGTTTCAAAATCAATAAAATCATATGTTTTATTATCCACAGGTTCTGAAACAATTAACATTGTTGTAACAGGACATTTTTCTTTCACTTTATTTAAATCAACTTTAAGTACTGTCTCACCGGCTTTAACCTTGTCTCCTTGATTTTTAAAAGACGTAAAGCCTTCACCATTTAGATTAACAGTATCAATGCCTACATGAACAAGATAACCAGTTCCATCCTTACTTCTAACTGCAAAAGCATGTTTTGTAGGAAATAGCACTTCAATTGTTCCAGAAATTGGCGAAACAATTTCGCCATCACTTGGCTCAATCGCAATCGTTTTCCCAAGTAATTCATCCGCAAATGTCTTATCAGCAATATCACCATTTTTTACATGTTTACCAGAACATACCGCAACCACATTATTATCTTCATGATTACCTAAAAGTTTGTCAAATAAACCCATTATAAATTACCTCCGTTAGATTTGATAACTTCATTATACCAATAGAAAGAATCTTTCTTATAACGCTTAAATGAACCATTTCCTCTATCATCTGTATCAACATAGATAAAACCATAACGTTTAGCCATTTCACCAGTTGAAGCTGATACAACATCAATAGCCGTCCAAGGCATATAGCCTATTAAATCAACGCCATCATCTATCGCTTTACCTATCGCCTTTATATGTTCCCTTAAATATTCAATACGATACTCATCGTGGACTTTACCATCTTCTAATTTATCAATAGCGCCTAGTCCATTTTCAACAATCATTAGTGGAATATTGTAGCGACCATAAATATCATTCAAACAATATCTAAGCCCATCAGGATCTATTTGCCAGCCCCAATCAGAAGCTTTTAAATATGGATTAGCGACACCCGCTAATAAATTACCACCAATCATTGAAGTACTATCATCACTTGATACACAATTTGTTTGATAGTATGAGAATGAATAGAAATCAACAGTTCCTTGTTTTAGTTCATATAAATCTTCTTTTGTGATATCTAAACTAATTCCTAACTCTTTCCACAATCTTTTTGCATAAAAACCATATTCGCCCTTAACCATTACATCTGAACAATAATAGTTAATATCTTGCCATTGTCTTTGAAACTTAAGCATATCCTTAGGTTTACAAGTCAAAGGATAAGTAGGCATTAGAGCAATCATACAACCAACTTTATAATTTGGATCGATGCTGTGAGCTAGTCTTACTGCCCTACTTGAAGCGATGAATTGATTATGCATACCTTGATATCTTAAAGTTGGATTATCAACTTGATTTAAGAAAGATGAAGTACCTTCATTTAATATGCCTAAAGACATATAGTTGCCTAGTTTTAGACAACCACAATTTATTTCATTGAAGGTTAGCCAATATTCAACTTTTCCTTTATATCTTTCAAATATTGTTTGGCAATACTTAGTAAATAAATCAATTAGCTTTCTACTAGACCAACCATTATATTTTTTTACAAGATTAATAGGCATCTCATAATGAGAAATGGTTACAACTGGTTTTATATTAGCTTTATTTAATTCATCAAAGACATCATCATAAAACTTCAAGCCAGCTTCATTTGGACTATCTTCTTCTCCCGTTGGATAAATTCTAGTCCAGGCAATAGACATACGATAAGCCTTAAAACCCATTTCTTTCATTAAAGAAATATCTTCTTTATAGTGGCCATAGAAATCGGATGCTACTCTATTTGGAAAATATAGATTTGGATCATCATCTAAAGAGATGATTCTAGGGGAAGTCTTACTTCCACTAGATAAGTGATCGGCAATACTATCTCCTTTCCCATCTTTCTTGTATCCACCTTCTACTTGATTGGCAGCAGTAGAGCCACCCCATAAAAAGTCTTTTTTAAATGACATAATTATTCTTTATATAAAATCCAAGTAGCAATAAATGTAGCAACGGCACCAATCACAACTGCAATAATCATATAGATTAAATTACTAGGATTAGGGCCAATAAAACAAGGTAAAGCCACAATACTACTAGCACCAGCGAAGGCGTAGATATATACTTTCATAATACCAGCAAATGCTGCACCAATAGCTGAACCAATCATTGCGCCCCACATTGGTGTTTTATATTTTAAAGAAACACCATACATTGCAGGTTCTGTAACGCCACCCACAACAGCAGTGACTGCACATGATAAACCTGTAGATTTAATTGATTTATCCTTTGACTTTAAACCAACAACAAGTGATGCGATACCTTGGTTAATATTTGAAATAACTAAAGCTGTAAAGAAAATTGGTTCATAACCATGTTCAGCAAACATTTGTAGTAAATAAGGAACAAATGAACTGTGCATACCTGTCATAATTAAGAAAGGCATAGCGGCAGCTAATATCGCAACACCAACAAAACCTAATGTGTTATAAATCCAAATAACAGCAGCTGATACATATTGTCCTAAGAAGGCACCTGCTGGAGCTAATAGACAATAAGAAAGCGGAATCATAACGAGTAGTGTGCATAGAGGTTCAATGATGCTTCTTAAAACTTCAGGCGAATGTTTAGCGAAGAATCTTTCAATTGGAGCCATTACCCATACACATAAAATAACTGGGAAAATAGTTGAAGTATAACTTCCTTGATATACAGGAATATGTAAGAAAGTTGTAGGAAGCGATAACGAATTACATGTAAAGTACATTAACATGCCACCAACTACCATACCAAGCCCTTGGTTAGCGCCAAACTTTTTAGCAGCGTTAGAGCCAACAATTACTGGTAAGAAAAAGAAACCAGCTTGTCCACAGAAATTTAATAATTGATAAAATCCTGTTTCAGTGCTTACACCAAGATAGCCGCATATAATTAGAATTACTTGTACCATACCACAGCCAATTAAAGCTGGAATAGATGGAGAAAGTGAACCAGAGATGCCATCTAAGATAGCTGAGAAAACATTACCTACGCTCTTTTTCTTTTTAGGCTTGTTGTCAAGGTTTTCTTCAATTGAACTTTCTACATTGAAAGAATACTTTGTACAAATCTTCTTATATACATCACTTACTGCTTGACCAATGATAATTTGTAGTTGCCCATTTTGCCATTGAACTCCTAAAACACCATCAAGTTTTTCAATAGATGCAGTATCAACTTTTGATTGATCCTTTACATTAAATCTTAAACGCGTAACACAATGGGTAAAAAACTCAACATTGTTTTTACCACCAACTAAATCAACAACGCCATTTACTAGGCTGTCATAATTTTTTGCCATAATCTCTCCTTAATTTTCTTATCGCCAAAGATAACGTGCACTTTATCTTTAAAGCCTATTTTTAAGCCTATTAACATGCAAAATCAAATAAAGTTGTTCTTCTTCATTAAGCATGTAGCCACAATTATTCTTTAAATAATTAGACATCTTCTCAACACACTTATAAGTACTTGGATAACTATTAACAAGAGTTGAAAACATATCGCCATTTTCACTTTCAATACTTACTTTCTCTTTTTGTCTTTTCAGCAAATATTGAAGGTGTGATGAAAAACGCGAGTAATTAAAACCATCTCTATCGATAGAGATATTAAATTCATTTTCAATAATAGTGGTTAAATTATTGATAGTTTCGTTTTCATCCTCAATGTCTTCTCTTGTAAAGTTCTGTGCATTAATCAGATGCAAGGCAATAGAAGTGGCCTCTTCTTTCAATAAATGAACGTTAAGTTTCTTATTAATAAAGTTGACAGCCTTTTTACCGATTTCAAGTTCCGTCTCATAGTGAAGCTTCAAGTCGGCATCAAGCGGCAATTTAACTGATATGTTTTTCTTAGAACGATCCAAGGCAAACTTAATATGATCAGCTAAAGTAAAGACAAGATTAGGATTTAATTCTTTAGAAATCTTAGTCTTGGCATATTCAACAATAGTTGAAGAAACACTAATTACATCTTCATCAAGTTCTTTAATTAAACCGATGTATTTATTGTCTATACCATAAAAGGTACTTGTTAGCTTACTAAGATCTAATAGTTCATATGGCGTTTTAGGAAAACCAATGCCATTACCAATAGCTACAATTTTGTTACCATTGTCGTCTAAACATATAGCCGCATTGTTGTTTAGCTTTTTAATAACTAGCATTCGCTCCCCCTTAACATAAAAACTCTTCTATCAGCATACCAAAAAATACAATCGGTAATGCCTCAAGAAGAGTAACAATCCATTTATCAACAAAGTTATTTTAACACTATAAATATTTTATGCAACAGTTATTTAATTAACTGTTAACATTAAGATATGAATAATTTTGAATATACATTAGACAATAAACGTTATCATACTTTTAACTATTATCTTAAAAACAAGTATCACCAAAAAGTTGCTAAGGTAATAATTGATGGCCACTTTACTTGTCCAAATAGAGATGGCAAAAAAGGGTATGGTGGATGCATATATTGTTCAAGTAATGGATCTGGTGATTCAAATCTAAACATTAAAGATGATGTCTTAACTCAATACAACAAAAATAAATTGGTCATGGATAGAAAATGGAATAATGGACTATATATTCCCTATTTTCAATCTTTTTCTAATACTTATGGACCACTTAAAAAAATAAAAGCTATGTTAGATCCCTTCTTAGATAAAGAAGAAGTAGCTGAAATAGCTATTGCCACAAGATGTGATTGTCTAGATCAAGAGATTGTAGACTATTTAAATAGTATTACAATTAAAAAACCTATTTGGATTGAATTAGGATTACAAACTACCAATTATGAAAGTTCCAAGTTTTTAAATCTTGGCTATAATTTTGACGATTTTAAAAAGGCCATTAAACTTCTAGAAAATACTAATATAAAAGTTTGTGTACATATTATCAACGGGCTTCCTCATGAAAATAAAGAAGATATGCTTAAAACTATAAAAGATATTAATCATCTTAAATTTGATAGTATCAAAATCCATATGTTACATATACTAAAAGATACACCATTAGCTGAATACTATAAGAACAATCCTTTTTCAATATTAAGTAGAGAAGACTATATTGAAATTGTGGTAAAACAATTAGAATTATTAAGAAAAGAAGTGGTAATTGAAAGACTAACGGGCGATCCTATAAAAAATGAACTTATCACACCATCTTGGGTACTTAATAAAACAACTATTTTAAATGATATTGATAAACTTATGGCTAAATTAGATACATATCAAGGCAAATACCATGAATAACAATACTTTTGTACATAAATATCTTAAGGGTTTAATTAAGAAAGATGATATATGTGTTGATATGACTATGGGAAATGGCAATGATACGCTATTTTTAAGTAATCTAGCTAAACATGTATATGCCTTTGATATAAATAATAAAGCTATCTTGAATACTAAAGAAAAAATTAAAGATAAGGATAATGTAACTTTAATATTAGACAATCATGTTAATTTTGATTGTTATATTAAAGATAATATTAATCTATTTATTTTTAATCTTGGATATTTACCCAACAGTGAAGATAAAACAATTACTAAAGCTAACGAGACTTTGATTGCCTTTAAGAAAGCATATTATTTATTAAAAGCTAATGGCTATATTGTAATAACCTTTTATAGAGGACATGTTGGTGGAAAAGATGAATATTATTTACTTACGAAATATATTAGGGAAAATAATATAAATGTTATTGAAAAATATAAGGCCAATAGAAATATTGATGAACCATATACCTACATAATTAAGAAAAGCTCTAAATAGAGCTCTTCTTAATTTTTCAAATTTAGGGGACATTCTTTAAGTATCAAGGGGAATTGGATACTTTTGTAAGGATATCTTTTCCTTACAACTATATAGTAGAAGAATTCTATATTTAAAATATGTTTTAATTTTGGAAAATTATGTGATTTTTATCACTGTGTTAGCACCATCTATATTTGATAGAATAGATGTATGTCTAAATTAAAGAAGATTATTACTGTATTAGTTGTATGTATATTATTACTATTAATAACTATATATAACGCTATATACGTAAATACAAAGGATATAACTGTTAGAAAAGAAACATTGTCTTCAGAAAAGATTGATAATACATTAAATAATTTATTAGTATGTTACTTTTCTGATTTACATTATGGTACTTTTTTAGACGATGAAGATTTAAATAATATTGAAACAAAAATCAATGAATTTAATCCTGATATTATTATCTTTGGTGGTGATTTAATAGATAGTGCCTTATCTGGTGATAAACAAACTAAATTAAATAATTTTTTAAGAAATCTAAATTGTAAATATGGTAAATATGCTGTATTAGGTGATAAAGATTATGAATATTTATCACAAGTTACTACCATCTATCAAGAATGTGATTTTCGCTTATTAGATAATGCTTTTGAAAGAATTTATATTAATGGATCATATATCAATATCGTAGGAATAGACTGTAATAATCCTAACTATACAAGTGCTTATGAAGGACAAAATACTTCTTACTACACGATAGCTGTTAGCCATTATCCAGATTTAGCTGCAAATTTAAGTTCCGCTAATACCGACTATATATTAGCTGGCCATTCTCTTGGTGGCCAAGTATATTTACCTATCATTAGTCTATTTAATAGACCAACGGGAGCTGAAAATTACTTTAAGGGTAAAACAAAAGTAAATAGTATTACTTTAGATATTACTAATGGCTTAGGCACAATAAAAAACGACGCCCGCTTAAATGCTGACGCCGAAATTGTAATATATAAATTTAAATCTAATTAATGATTAGCTAAAGCTTCGATATCTTCAACATTTTTTATAATGTCTTTAGAAAGAACTTCACAACCAGTTCCATTAATCAATAAGTCATCTTCAATTCGAATGCCAATATTTTCATCTTCAATATAAAGTCCTGGCTCATTAGTAATAACGTTGCCTGGTGTTAAAGGAACATTGCCAACATTTACATCATGTGTATCTAATCCTAAATGATGTGATACGCCATGGAAATAATATTCACTAACATCCTTGTTTAAGCCATGTTTTGGTAGTTCTTTTGTATAGTAATCAACAACCATCTTATTTAGAGCTCTTAAAGTAATACCAGGTTTAGCGTTTTCTTCAACGATTTTTTGAGCACCTAAAACAATTTCATAAATTTCTTTTTGTCTATCTGAGAATTTTCCATTGGCAGGGAAAGTTCTTGATATATCAGCACAATAATTCTTAAAAGTAGCACCTAAATCACATAAGAATAATTCGCCATCTCCAATCATTTGATTGTTGTCGGCATAGTGTAAGATAGTAGCCCTTTTACCACTAGCGCAAATTGATTTAAAGGCATTCTTATTGCAATTATTTTGCGCTAAAGTAAAGTTAAATAAGCCTTCCATAACCATTTCACTCATATTAGGCTTAATTTGCGAAATCATTTGTCTAACACCAGCATTAGTTATTTCAATTGCTCTTCTTATACAAGTGATTTCATATTCATCCTTTACAAGGCGCATCTTTGCGATCAAACTATAAATATCTTTAATATCCAAACAAGGATGATTATTTTTTAATTTATTAACATAATTGATAGCTTCACTAGGCATTTGATTAGCGCTATAGTGCCATAAATCAAAATACATCTTATAGTTAGCGTTAGCTCTTTCTCTATTTAAAACGCTAGCTAAATAATCATCTAATTCACTAAATTCATAGACATTTTCAACGCCGCTTTTTTCACTAGCTTCTTCTTTACTCATTCTACCGCCAACCCATTTGGCTAATATTTCATCATATGGAAGAATAAATAAATTCTCACTAATTACGCCATCAATTGAATTGATAACTAAAACCATTGATTCATTTTCTAAACCAGTTAAGTAATAGAAATTACGATTTACATCAAACGGATAACATTCATCCTCACTTTTATTAATCGCATTGCCTGAAAATAATACAACAGATGCATCACCTGCAATATCCTTAATTAATCTTTCTCTTCTAAGTTTAAATAAATTCATACTACCTCCTAAAATACATCTTCTTCTTTTTGGTCTAAATATGATACTTTTACAATTTGATCATTCTTAATACATTCTTCTATTAAAGACTCGTAATCAAATTTTGCTTCATAAAATAAACATTCTTTTTCCTTAGGCTTAGTAACAGGATTTTTAGGATCGAAAATTGTGCAACAATCCTCATAAGGAAGAATTGAAGTCTCATAAGTTCCAATCTTTTTAGCTAAGTCAATACTCTCAATCTTATCCATCATGCAAAGCGGGCGCATAATTAAGGTGTCACAAACTTTTGCGATTACCGAAATACTTTCAGGTGTTTGGCTAGCAACCTGGCCAACACTTTCGCCATTTGTTATAAGCATGATTTTTCTTTCTTTCGCAATTCTATCCGCAATACGATACATCATACGGCGCATGATTGTTATGGCATAAGACTCATTTGCGTTTTTATAGATGGCAAGCTGTAAATCCGTAAAAGGAATCATATGAATTAATACATCACCTTGATAAACGCTTAAAGTACGACATAAATCCATTACTTTCTCTTTAGCTTGAGCGCTTGTATATGGTTCACTGGCAAAGTGAATGCATTCAATCTTTAAGCCTCTTTTCATTGTTAGATAACCAGCAACAGGTGAATCAATACCACCTGACATCATAAGTAAAGCCTTGCCATTAACACCGGTTGGATAACCGCCAATACCCCTTACCTTTTCATCCATAATTAAGGCATCATCTTGTTCAATAACAATATATAGCTTTAATTCAGGATTATGCACATCAACCTTAATATCACTATTTTTTAAGATATTGCTAGCAACGCGTCTATTAATATCATCGCTTCTAAGTGGATAATTTTTATCACTTCTTTTAGTAATTACCTTAAAAGTTTGATAAGCTTTCTTTTTAGCTAGAGTAAGAGAAACATCACAAATTTCTTCAATATCTTTAGAAACAATAAGGGCACCCGAAAAATAAGCATAGCCAAATACTTGTTTTAAATCTTCTTTAATCAAGTTATAATCTTCGCCATTAAGTTTTATAAATAAACCATCATGCAAAGTTTTATATTCAAGCTTTTCATAAGCCTTTAATCTTCTTTTTATATTATGGGTAAGAGCCTTAGTGAAATCCTTACGATTTTTACCCTTGGTTGATAATTCACCATATCTAACAACTATATGGTCATATAATAAATCAGCCATATTTTTCAATATCCTCCTTTAAACAATCTATAAAATAATCTATCTCTTCCTTTGTATTACTATAATCAAACGAAACTCTTAAAGCTTTATCTTCATCTATATTTAAGCTTTGTAAAGTACGATTATTCTCATTTTTTCTTGAACCACAAGTAGATTTGCTTGAAACCATAATATCTCTAGCATTTAAAGCATTTAATTCTACTTCACTAAAAATAGGCGTACTAATATTGATAAGATTTGCTACACCATTATATGGTGAATTAATTGTAACACCATCAATTTCATTTGCCTTTAAATAAAAATAATCTTTTAATTCTTGAATATAGGCTACTTCTTTATTTTTATTTTCTAAGGCGATTCTAAGTGTCTTCGCTAAAACGATATTACTTAAAGCATTACTTGTGCCACCTCTTATGCCCTGTTCTTGTTGACCACCAGAAATAAGAGGAATAAGATTAACATGTTTTTTCTTAATAAGCGCACCACTACCCTTTAAGCCATGAATCTTATGGGCTGAAAAGCTAGCCATATCAACATCCTTTAAATCGATATCTACTTTACCTATACCTTGAGTAATATCGGTATGAAAATAAGTACCTGAATGTTTTTTTACAATCTCTTTAATAGCATTTATATCATTAATAGAACCTATTTCATTGTTTACTAACATGATACTTACTAGTAAAGTATCATCTCTTAAATTCTTTAAAACATCATTTGGATCGATTACACCATCTTCATTAGGTTTTAGATAAGTTACATCAAAACCAAAGACTTCTTCTAATTGCTTAAAACTATTATAAACACTTGAATGTTCATAGATTGAAGTAATTACATGTCTCTTTTTTTGATTATTTAAACATAAACCCTTGATTGCCAAGCTATTTGCCTCACTGGCACCACTGGTAAAAATAATCTCATCTTTTTCTACACCCAACATCTTACTAATGTTTAAGCGTGCTTTTTCTTGCATATTATAGACAGTGACGCCATCATCATATAGCGCATCACTATTACAATAATATTTATCCAAAAGATCCTTATAAGTATTTAATACCTCTTTGTTTAAAGAGGTAGTAGAAACGTTATCAAAATATATTTTATTCACTAAGCATTCTCCAAATATCCATTATCCTTTTTATTAGGGAATAATTTTTCCATACAAGCTATCGCCATCGTTAAAGCCTTAGTATATTCACCATTTAAGTAAGAAAATTCCGCCTTTGATAAATCACGTTCAACTTCAGGATAAGTAGAACGATACTTATTACCAAAGACAATGGCGTTTTCTACCATAATAGCCATGCCCACGATGTTGTTGACATTATTATAGAATTTGTAAATAAAATCAATCGCCTCATCAAGAGTAGTATTAAGCTCTTCAATATTAATTGGAACAGCCGATAATAGATTCTTAATCTTTTCAATTCTTTGTTTACTAGCAACCAAATCATCATGATAAGAATTAGCTATTGTAGGTAAATGATACTCTAACACTTTAACTTCAACTTCATTTAAAACGACTTGAAGTTTCATAAGTTGAGCCTTAGCGCGCTTTTCATCACTAGTATTTTTATCAAAACTAGCTTTATAAGAGCTTAACTTTTCAATATCAAGATTAGCCTTTTCTAGTATTGTATTGCCTTGTTTTAAAAGCTCGCTGCTAGGCTTATTATTATCCGCAAGATCCTCATTAAAAGCTATATAGTCAGCCTTAAGAGAAGCTAAATGTTCTTCAGCTTCCTTAATATAGGCATCAATATTCTCAATGCCAAATCTTTCTTTATCCTTTTTATAAGCACCACTTACATAATTATGCAAAGAAGAAAGCTCATTTAAACTCTTAGTGATAGTATCACCAATATTTTTTACATCACCATAGCACTTATTTTCATAATCAAGTTCACCAAGTAAAGTATTTAGTTTTTCTTTTTGAACAATAGCGTTTCCTTCAACATTGCCTAAATCTCCTTCGCTTAATACCTTAACGTCTTCACTAACACTACTTGAAATCTCATTAAGACGTTCATCGATATTTAAATGCTTTGTATAAACACCCCTTTGTCTAGTTAAGGCATATTTACGATTAGCTTCATCAATTAAAGCTGGGATAACACCCTTTGTATCTTTAATAAGAGAAGGAATCTTTAATACGCAATCTCTAATATCAACCATTGAATCTTTAATCTTTAGTAAGCAATCCCAAGAATCAGCATAATCGTTGATATACATATATTCTTCACTACTAGAAAATAAATCTTCAACTTTTTCAATCTTCTTTTTTATGCCATCATAGGCGATAGAAAGACTATTAGAATTTTGACCAACATATAATTTTAAATCTCTAAATTGTTCCTTTAAACGCGAGCTTGTATCTCTTTGATCATTCTCTTTTTCTTGGAATTTTTCCAAGAATTTATCAATATCCGCAACTTCTTTTTCACTATCTTCAATATTTTCTAAGGCAATCTTTAAAGCACTTTTTGCATCTCTATATTTTCTTGAAGAAACATCATCTTCAATATTTTCAAGCATATCAGAAATCTGATCAATATGTCTTTGGGCTTCTTCATACTTTTCATAATAAACTTTAACTTCCTCAGCTGTATCATTGTTTCTTTTAGCCATAGCTTGAGCCTTAGAAAGTTTAAAGGCCAAAGGAACGGTCTTAACAGCGTTAAAACGGACATTTAGGTCACTAATATCCTTTTTTAAATTAGATTTTTTAGTATTATTTATTAATATGATAATTATAATCAAGGCAACCAGTGCCAAGCCAGCGATAATTAATAATTTATATTGATCAGTCATAATACTCCTACCTACCCTAAAACTAGTTTAATTTTACTATCAAAAGGCCTTTATTTCAATTGACTAGCACTAAAGGATTTGGTAACATTAAAAGGCAGTTTAGTGCGCATGTAAAGTTTTATGGAAGCGCGTTAATAACCCAAGGGTATATGAGTAGTCTAGCGTAATGGATGAAAATTGTATATTAACACATCCAAAAAATGATTTACACCTCTAACTGATTGCTACAGGAGGAAAAAATATGGCAAGAAATACTGGACCAGTATGGCGTATATCTCGTCGTCTTAACTTCTCTATCCTAGAAACAGGAAAAGAATTAAGTAGAAGAGCTTATATCCCAGGTCAACATGGTAGTGCATCTAAGAGAATCAAACTTAGTAACTACGGTTTACAACAAGCTGAAAAGCAAAAGATCAGAAACTTATACGGTCTAAATGAAAAACAATTCTACAACACTTACTTAAGAGCTAGTAAGATGGAAGGTGTTACTGGTACTAACTTATTAGTTCTATTAGAATCTAGACTAGATAACTTAGTATACAGAATGGGCTTCGCTAGAACTAGACGTGGTGCTAGACAATTAGTTAACCATGGTCATATCCTAGTAAATGGTAAGAAGGTTGATATCGCAAGTGCTAGAATTCAACCTGGTTCTACTATTGAAGTTAAAGAATCTTCTAGAAATATGGCAAGTATCGCTGAAGCTCTAGAAGCAAACGTTTCATTTAAGGATTACGTTGAAGTAGATAAAGACAACAAGAAAGGTAAATTTGTAAGACTTCCTGAAAGAAAAGAATTAAACCAAGAAGTAAACGAACTACTAGTTGTCGAATACTATTCAAGATAATAGAATTTGATCTTAAAAGCCAAGATAATTCTTGGCTTTTTCTATGTTTATAATTTAAAATCCTCGCTTGCACATGAAGGCTGTTTTTGATTAAGGATAAATCATCACATGCTTACATGAAGCGTTTTATTAGACAACATGGATCATACGATAGAGATAATCTACAGAATTGGATGAATCTATTCTATTTCATTGTGAATGATCCTAAAGATAAATATGATAAGGTACTAAAATTTATAGAATTAGCCATAAATTCACCAAAAAGAGTGAAATATAGAGATGTAATGTGCAAAAAGGCCATGAATTCAACAACTCATAGCCTTCATGTGCAAGTGAGGATTTATAATTTATTATATTTAGCGCTATTACCATATGCCTTAGAAATAGGATACTTCTTATTATTTAAAGCATTCTTTTCTAATAAGATTTCATCTAAATCAAGGCCACATACATCAGCCAACAAAATAGAATAATTAAGCACATCCGCAAGTTCTTCCTTAATCTTATCAATCTTGCCTTCATACCCTACATCGCTACCACTCCATTGGAATATTTCCAATAGTTCACTAGCTTCTAAATTAATTGAAATAGCTAAGTCCTTGGCATTATGAAATTGTTTCCAATTACGATCATCTCTAAATTTTAATATTTCCTTTATCGTCTCTTCCTTTATCTGCATAACTCTCCTTATAAAAAATGAATGACTAAGCATCCATTTCCTTTTTAATTATTTTAATAACTTCATCTACTGTTTTATCAACATCTTCATTAACCACATGATATTTATAAACTTCACCAGACTCAATTTCTTTTCTAGCCGCATCAACCCTCTTGTTTATGGTCTCCTCTTTTTCTGTTCCCCTACCAACAAGTCTGTCTTTTAAATCATCTAGACTAGGTGGCAAAACAAAGATACTAACGGCATCAGGACATTTTCCCATTACTTGAAGTCCACCTTGAACATCAATTTCCAATAGTACATTAAATCCTTCGTTGCGTTTTTGTTCAACATAATCTTTAGGTGTACCATAGTAGTTTTCAACATATTTGGCATGTTCTAGAAAGCTATCTTCTGAAATTGCCTTTTCAAATTCTTCTTTAGTGACAAAGAAATAATCCTTGCCATCAACTTCTCCATCCCTAGCAGACCTAGTAGTCATGGAAACTGAAAAAACTAGATTTAATTCTTCATTTTCAAGCACCTTATGTAAAACGGTACTCTTACCAACGCCACTTGGCCCACTATATACAATAAGTAATCCCTTTTTCATAATATCAATATTGTACTACTAAAATTCTATGTTTAATAAACAAGTGAAAAGCCTCATCTTTTTTATATAATTAAGACATGGCAATCGATGGAATTATATTAAGTAAGGTAAAAGATAATCTATGTGATCACTTACCAATTAGAATCAATAAAATTAACTCTACTTCTGATACAGAAGTTATCTTTAATGTGCACTCTAACAAGATACGTACTAATCTAGTAATATCTTTACATAGCGTCTACAATCATATTTCTTTATCAAATAAAAGTTATACTGACTTTGAAGAACCATCAACCTTTGTAATGGTTTTAAGAAAGCATATTACTAATGGCATAATCACTAAAATTGGACAATTTGATTATGATCGCTATTTATTGTTGCATATTAGAGCGCTTAATGATATCTATGATGAAAAAGAATATATCTTAAGTGTAGAATTAATGGGTAAATATGCCAATCTTATCTTAGTGGATAAAGAAAACAATAAGATAATTGATGCCATGAAGAAGATTCCACCATATTTAAACAATAAGCGTACAATCTTACAAGGTGCTCTTTTTACTTTACCTGATAAACAAAATAAAAAGGACCCCTATTTTGATTTAGATGTTAATTTTGATGAATCTTTAGTAAAACAAGTGGCCGGCTTTTCTAAACAATTAGAAAACGAAATTAGATATCTTAAAGAAAGCATGGAATATAAAGATATCATTGAAAAGATTAAACAATCTGATAAATTATATATTTGTGAAAATAGCGATTATCATGTAATTCCTTTGACATACCTAAATCAAACATATAAAGAATATGAGATAAATGAAGGATTTGATGTCTTATACTATCAAGTCAATGAAAAAGAAAGAATTAAAACAGTTACTGAAGACATCAATAAATTTGTTAAAAGACAAATAAAACACTTTGATAATAAACTCGTAAAGTTAAGACAATCTCTTGAAGATTCACTAAATTTAGATGAAGATAAGGAAAATGGCGACTTATTATTTACTTATTCTGATTTAGATAAAAAAGGCTTAAAAGAAATAGAAGTAGTAGATTATAGTGAAAATAAGAAGACTATTAAATTAGATCCTAAATTGACAATTAAACAAAATGCCAATAAATACTACAATTGCTATTCTAAAAAAAGAAAGGGCAAAGTCTATATTGAGGAACAAATTCAAATTGCGGAAAATGAGCTTGAGTATTTTAATGCCTTAAGTGAACAATTGGAAATAGCCTCTTATAATGATGCCCTAGAAATTAAAAATGAATTAATAAAATATGGCTATTTAAGAAAAAAGAATAGTAAATTAAAGAAACATAAAAAGATTAATCTATATCAAGTAAAAATAGGCGATAATACTATCACTTTTGGTAAGAATAATACGCAAAACGATTATCTTACTTTTGAATTTGCCAAAAGCAATTATACTTGGTTTCACACCAAAGATTTTCATGGTAGTCACTTAGTAGTTGATAGCGATAATCCAAGTGAAGAAATAATTAGAGCATGTGCTAATTTAGCGGCCTATTTTTCTAAAGGTCGATATTCAAGTAGCGTTCCCGTTAATTATTGTCTTGCGAAAAACGTCAAAAAAATTAAGGGCGCTAAACCTGGTTTTGTATCAATAAAAAATTATAAAACAATCTATATAGACCCTATATTAAATGAAGAAATTAAAATTATTTCAATCTAACATATGATCTAATAGATGTTTGTGTCTTCTTCTAATTAAACAATTACTGATAATGGTAATACTACCAAAAACAATAATGCCAATTAAAATTATGCCTTGGGTAAAGATATAATTTGTATCTGGATCATCATTTAAGCTACTTAAGTTCTCTTCATAATTTTCTAGATTGTAAGTATTTACACTATCCTTGCTAAGTAAAACGAAAGTACTATCCAAGTTATTATCACTAATAAATTTAACACTGTCTTCAGTTTGAATAGTACGACATTTTATAATGTTGTCACCTTCTACCTTATAGACACTATAAATTTTATTGACACTCTTATTTTCCGGCTTAATAGAGTAAACCATTTGGCCAGAGCTATTTACTTTATGATAATTTAGATAAAAGCTAACCTTAAAGCTATCTTCATAGCTTAAACCGTATCCTTCAATCACATCCTTAACATTACTAGATATTGAGGACTTATTAATCTTTATATAATACGTATCTAAAAAACTATGGGTACTTTTATTGCTTGCAAGATTTAAACCAACGCCCGATAATGAAAGACCATAATCATTATCATAAATATGATACTTATAGTAACGATGATATGATTTAAGCAATATCGCATCTAATGTTCTTAGACTATCAAAGCCTAAATCAACATCACTGCCACTAATCTTCTTTAATTCATCAATATTATAAGAGCCATCCTTTTGATAAGACTCAATATTTCTTTTAATAAGTGAAGTTAAATCATCACTATCGCTACTATAGACATCTGTCAAAATGCTTACACCATGATAAGTAATTTGTATTTTATTTTCACTAGAAGAAACCATATCACTATTAACTTGTACAACTTTATTTGAATTATCACTATAATGTACTCTAATCGTACAACTTTGATAATTATCAAGTGAGCACATGTCATCTTCCATCTCAATAGAATCAATGCCTACATAATTTAAATATAGTTTGTCATCTTCAATGTAAGCATCCTTATATTCATAATTATCAAAGCTTGGTATATATAAAACTTGTTCACTATCTTTTAAAGCATTTATTGTATATATGCCATTTTCAACATTTGTATAATAAGTAATACTTTCAACATCATTTTCATGCATCTTGTCACTATTAAAAATAATATTAAAGATATCTTTATTTACATAAGCCACACTTTCCTTAAAATCATATTTATAGTCATCATTAAAACTATAATCAAGTTGAACCTTATAAGAATTATCATTCTCGCCCAATATAATTAAAGAAAATTCACCAATATCACTTAATGTATATAATTGGTTATTCAATTCTTCATCTTTATAAAATTTAATTGAAGCATTATTACTTATGCCAAAACAATAATTATTCTTATCCTTATAGCCTAAAGCCTTATCTAAAAGATAATAATTAGACGCAACCTTTTCACCATAGTTAGGATCTTGAGCATAATTCAAACTAATGCCACCAAGTTTATTACCTAAATAGTTACCGGCATATAAGTTATTACGATAGTTACTAAAGCGATCAGAAACATAATATTTACTATAAGAGCTTATACTATTAGCTATTGAAGTATAACGTTTGTTATCTCTTTCGATATCGTTATCATATGCAGCAAGTGCAAATAAGTTATTAGAAACAAAACTGTTATATGATTTACCACTAGAACTTTCTAAGTTGGCGGTCGAAAGTAACATCAACGCATTTGTTCCATATATGTTTTGATTGACAAAGAAGTTACTCAATTCACCATAATATTGGCTAGAATTCACCACATCATTTGCCCCATCATGAGCCTTATCATCAAACGACAATACTCTTGAATTAATATTTAAAGTATTGTAATAATAATCTTCTATTTCGCCTAGATTGTAATTAGTAAGACTACGATAACTTAAATATTGATAATAATTATAGTAAGGATTATCACTATTAATCGCATTTTCATATGTTTCATTATTATAGTCATCAATCATCTTTTTAAAGTCATCATAAAAGTAATGACCATCATAACTATAGTAATAAGTATCATCATTTAAATAATCTAATTTATCATCTATTGCATAAGAATTTAGATAATCGCTATCAAATTGGGTTCTAACCAAATGATTAAAAGTTCCATCCGTATTAATATAACTAGAAACTCTTAAATTAAGGCTGTCAATTGGATGCAACAAAACATCATCGCTACTAGTATAGCCAATATCGCCGCCAACTTTAAAATAAGCTCTACTTGCATCACTACTAGAATATAGATAGGCCCCATCTTTCATATAGCAGGCATTAATTGATGATTTATTTTTTCTTATAGTTGAAGTATATTCAATATTTAAGCTGCAGCTATCGTTACTCTTAAATTCCACAACGCCATATTCCATCTTTAAAACGGTTTCACCATAATAAAGAACTAGATTATCATATTCTTCAACGTTATCGTTGTAATAATTGTTTGCACTACTATAATTATCAAAAGAAGCGATTATCTCATCTTTTCCATCATCTTTTACATAGTAATCATCTTCCCCATATACATCCTTAGAAGAAACAAGGAAAATAAATAATAAACTAAAAATAATCTTAATAAACTTTTTCACATGTTAAATTGTACTATGATTTTAATAAATAGAAAGAGTGATAAAGTTATAGAAATTGTAATTGCTTAAAGAAACATCCTTTCTTAAGGCCATATTTTTACTTTCATCATAAATAAATTTATCTTCAATATCACCAATATCGTATATATCTTTTAATAATTTGAAGTTGGCAACAAATGATAAACGCTTATCAAACACTGCCTCAAATACTTCATTATTTCTTACAAGTTTAAACCTTAATATAATACTATTCATCACACATCCTAATTAAAACACCCTTATTACTCTTATAGTAATAAGCTTCATCATCTCTTAAATCTTCCTTTCTATTTACATAAAATAATCTTTGATTAAATAAGCCCTCACCTAACCAAATATAGCGTACACAGTCCTTTCTTATTAAGTCATTGTTGTATAAATATACTGATATATTATTAAAATCTTTATACATGTCCTTATATTTATTAATTAGTTCATCATTGTAAGAACTAATAATAATCTCCTCATTATTGTTTAAATAGATATTTTCTCTACTTGCCATATTTATACCAAGTAAACATTTATTTAAGTAAGCTTCAAACTTAATCACTTTAGGAATCTTATTGATAATCGAAGCATATTGACTAACTTCTTTTTTAAATTCTTCAATCACACATGGTACAAAACTAATTAGTTCTTCACTTAAAAAGAATGACTTTCCTGCATAATTTGAGGAAGAAGAGAAGATATTGAGTAGATCTTGGCGATCATTTATTTCGATTGCGTACTTACTTTTAAAACTATTTAACAACTTGAAATTGACATTCGAACTAGTTGACAAAGCTATAACATTAATATTAGACGAAGTACTTCTTCTAATAATTTGATACAAGTAATTTTGATATTCCTCATTATAGGCAAATAAACAATTTATGTCTTCAATAACTAAACTTATAGG